>NZ_JBEYWO010000002.1:0-499824 GCF_040644455.1 Streptomyces sp. NPDC046977 | reverse complement strand
CCGTATGGGGGGGTCGGCCTGCGCCGTGGCGCGGGTGCGGGTGACCAGCCGCGGGGCGGGGGCGCCGGGGGGGGGGGGGGGGCGGGGGGGGGGGGGGGGGGGCCGGGGGGCACCCGCACCGGGTGGTGACGCGCCGCGGCGGCGCGTCACCGAGGGGGTCAGCCGATGTTCTGCAGGGACGCCATTGCGACGGGGGCGCGGTTGAGGAAGGCGCCCACGCTGCGGATTTCGAACTCCTTGCGGGGCCCGCCGCCGGAGGTGTTCGGGACGCGGCTGATGCCGTAGTCGAACTGGGCGGTGTCGCGCAGGGCCCGGTACTCCAGGACGGAGTCGATGTTGGCCTGCGGGAACGGCACGCGGTCGGTGCGCGCGAGCATGGTGCCCGGGGGCAGGGAGACGTGGACCTCGATCGGCACGGTCACGCCGCCAGCCGAGGTGTTGACGATCTCGCCGACGCGGCCGCCGGCCGTGACGGACAGGCGCCCCTCGGAGTCGGTGTTGAGGAACGTCGTTGCGCTGTTGGAGCCGAGGATGAGGTTGGCGATCTGCTTGGCCTGCAGCGCGTTCATCATCAGGGCGGTCGGAGAGCACTTCACCTGCTGCCACAGCGGCAGGAAGATCTTGTCTTCGATCTCGCCGATGGTGCCGCCGCTGAGGGTCAGCGCCGCGCCGTCGAGGGAGTTGTTGATGGACGGGTTCGTAGTGCCGGTGCCGGACTGCACCCACTGCCCGCTGCCGTTGTAGTCGCCGGTGAGGCTGGCGAGGAAGCCATCGTAGTCCTTGTCGTTCGCCGAGCCGTTGTCGGCCGCGGCATTGAACGTCGGGACGACGGTGCTGATGTCCGGCAGTGCGCTGCCCACCGGGACGGCGTTGTTCGAGCTGATCGACGCGGTGATGGAGACCGTGTTGGTGGTCGTGGTGGTGTAGTAGTACCAGGTCGTGCCGTTGGCGCTGTAGAACCAGTCGTAGGCGACGGCGCCCCGCACGGACGCCACAGTGGCGGTGACCTTGTTGGTGCTGCCGGAACCGAACGTGGTGGTCGCGGAGTTGCCGCGGCTGTTGCCGGAGCCGTAGTAGTAGCCGGAGCCGGTACGGACGGCGACACCGACGTAGACCTGGACGGCGCCGACGGTGCCGCCGGAGGCCACCTGCGTGAGGGTCGGCGCGGCAGGGCGGGCGAGCGCGAAGGACTGGCCGCCGATGAGCTTGCGGTCGTCGCCGATGAGGACCTGGTTCAGGGTCTGGAACGTCGCGATGGCGTACGGGTCGCCGTAGCCCTTCGCGAGGTCGTAGGCGTCCTGCGTGACCAGGCCGGCGTACCCGGTCGGCTTGTAGCGGGCCTGGAAGTCCTGCTCGCTGAAGACGGTCTCGTTGGCCGCGTAGTCGAAGCCCATGGCGGGGTCCGGCTGGCTGTTCGTGACGTTCATGATCGAGCGCCACACCGCGTACGGGTTTCCGTCGGGCGACAGGCGACGCGCGACCTTGTCACGGAACGGTGTGACCACCGGAATGAGGGAGACCAGGCCCGACAGGTCGTGGCTGTAGATGCCGGTGGAGGTGAGGATGCCGGTCGTCTGTGCCTTCTGGATGGCGTCGAGTCCGGCGAGCGTCTCTTCCGTGACGCCCTGCATGGTGTTCATGGCTTCTCATTTCTGCGCATGCAAAAGCCCCGCGGCACGGAGTGCGACGGGGCTGCTGGATTGGGGGTTGGGCGAGGTGACTGAGGGTCAGCCGGTGGTGCCGCTGTGGATCGCCGCGAGCTGCGCGATCGCCAGGCTCTGCATGTCCTGGGCGATCTTGTTCTGCGCGGCCGCGTCGGGTGCGGTGTACAGCGACTTCTTCAGCTCCTGGCCCTGAGCGACGGCGGCGGACACCGGGGCGCCGCGGTCCTGCCCACGCAGGGCGTGGACGGGCGGGACGGCTCCCTGGGTGAACACCTTCGGGGCGGCCGGCTGCTCCTCCAGCGCCTTGACCAGTCCGGCCAGCGTCTCGACGCTCTTCGCCAGGTCAGCGATCTGCTGGCCCTGCTGGGCCAGTGCCTCGCTCTGTCCGGCGCTGTGCTCGTCGATGGCTGCCTTGACCACGGTCATGACGTCGCTGCGCTTGAGCATCGGGTCCGTCGGTGTGGTGTCCGGGGTGTCGCTCTTGGCGACGCCGTCGTCGTCGACGGCGTCGGCCGGGGTACCGACCTCCTCGGGCGGGGCCGGGGTCAGGTCGGGGTCCTCGGGGGCGGCCGGCTCCTCGGGAGCGGCTTCCGAGGGCTCCTCGGCGGCCGGGGCCGGATCGGCGTCGGCGATGGTGATGATGTCGCCGGGGTCGACGATGCCGACGAGGTTGCCGTTCTTGTCGTAGATGGCGACCTGCGGCGTCTTGGCCTTCTCCACCGGCTCGTCCGGCGTGACGGCCGGGGACGGCTGGGCCGGGGTCTCGGCCTCCTTGGCCAGGCCGGCGGCGAGCTCGGGGGCGACAGTGGTGGATGCGGCCTCGACGGCCGCGGCGGTGGTGTCCGGCATGGGGTTCTCCTTCGTGACCGGCTGGCCGTCGTCGAGGGCGGGGGGCGCCTGCGGGAGCGAGGCGAGGACCTTCTGCAGGCTGTCGACAGCGCCACGGATCGCCGCCTCATTGGCTGTGGACAGCACGCGGCCGGCCTTGACGACACCGGTGAGGGCCTCGATCGTCTCGAGCGGGGCCGGGTCCCATCCGGCGAGCGCCTTACCGACTGCAGCCGAGGCGTCGTCGCTGGTCAGCGCCTCGGCCTGCTCGGCGACCGCGAACGGCGCGAGGAGGCTGATGGCGTATTCGACGGCGCAGGCGGCGTCGCCGAGGTCCATGACACTGTCGTAGTCGTCGGGGTTGCCGCAGGCGGGCTCGAGGAGCTCGCGCTCGGCGAGGACGCCCAGGGCGCGCTGCGCGCGGGCGAGGATCGCGGTCCACTTCATGGCGGTGGCCGCGTCGATGGCCTCCCAGGCCGGGGAGCCCGGCACGTTGGGGTCGCCGGGGGCTTCGTCGCTGGGCTCGGCCAGGACGATGCTGGGGTCGAGGTCGCCGGGCGGGGTGGCGGCCGGGGTGTCCTTGGCCACCGGGTCTGTGGTCTGGTCGGCGGCGCGGACAGCCGCACCGTGGATGATCTTGGCGATCGCGGCGGGGCTGCCCGTCATCGTCACCGTCTCCTCGTGTCTCGGGCTGGGATCGGACTTGGCCAGCAGCTCGCGGACGTAGGCGGGGTCGAACAGGCCCTGTCCCCCGTCCTGCTGCTTGGCGATCAGGAAGCGCATGCCGTTCGCCGCCTTGTCGACGAGGTCCACCCGCGGGATGGAGGCGTCGACGAGCTCGGTGAACTCCTCGCCGTCGGTCGGTGTCACGCTCACTCCTCGGAGGTTGACGACGCCGCGGTGGCCGGGCGTCGGCGGGCAGTGCCCTGCGGGGACCAGCCGGTGACCCGGCCGGACTTGAACAGGCCCCAGGCGGTCTCGTCGAGAATCGCGCCGATCAGCCAGTCGCCCTTGCGGACGACGACGCCGTCCCCGAGGTCCCAGGGGTCGGCGCGCCAGATGTAGGACTCGACGACGGTGGCGTGGCCGACGGTGTCGTCCGGGCCGTGGAAGAGACCGACTTGGGCACCTCCGGGGAGGAAGGACCAGGCCGCTTTCTCGAGCTCCTCGGCGGTGAAGTAGTCGCGGGCCCCGTCGAGTCCGCGCTGGATTCGCGGGTCGGGGCCTGCCTGGTAGGCCACGCCGAGGACGTAGCGCTGCTCTGGTGTGGGCATGTGGTCACATCCCTGCGGTGACGGGGCTGAGGGCGCAGCGGCAGAACGGGTGCGCGGGTGGCATGTAGACGCCGGAGGGGAACTGGGTCTCCAGGCGGCGGGCGCCGGCTTCGGTGTTGGTGAAGCACAGCGGGCAGACCCGCTCGTCGACGGCGGTGATCCACTCGACATACTCGATGCCGTTGACGCGGTAGGTCCCGAGGCTGGCGGCGGAGATCGCGCGGTTGAGCTCGGTGATGGCGATCATCTCGGCGCGCGCCGGGTCGGACAGGATGCCGGTGATGTCGCGGGCGATGGTGTCGGTGCTGTCGCCGCGGGCTGCGCCTGCGGCCAGGGCGCGTCCGAGTTCGTTCATGCGGGTCGCGGCGACGGACCGGATGGTGATGTTGCTGTCCGTCAGGAACGCGGACAGGCCGCCGCCGTCGGCGTTGCGGCCCATGAGGAGGCGGCCGGCGTCGACGTCGCCGGGGCGCCAGTTGCTCCAGTCGGCGGGGCGACTGTCGACGGTGGCCTGGGCGGAGGCCGAGCCGATGACGTACCCGTCGCGGTAGACGCCCTGCATCGTGGGGGTGATGGCGCCGGGCAGGTCGATCGGCTGGTTGTCCAGCCAGTTCTGGGCGGCCTCCTCGGTCGGGGGCTCGGTCGCGCCGGCGTTGGCCGCGGTCCAGTTGGTGGCGACGGCGGTGGAGTCGACGCCGGACTGGAACGCTCCGGCGATCAGCGGTGCCCAGTGGCCAGCGGCTTCGCGGTCCTTGTCCCAGCCGGGCCACGCGGGGCCGGGCTCGGAATCGTCACCGCTGGGCCCGACGTCGCCGTCCTCCTCCTGGTCGTCGTCGGCGGCCTTGGCGATGCCGGCCATCTTGTCGCTGACGGACTCCCCGTCCTCGTGGCCGATCGAGCCGTCGTGGTGCTGCCAGCCGTCGATCTGGTCGTACGCCACGGGCGTCCCGCACGGGCAGACGCCCTCCTGACCCGGCTGAGGCTGGTCCAGGGCCGCCAGGACCGCGGGGAGGCTGTCGAGGAGCTCCGGCCGTACGGCCGGGTTCCCTTCCAGCTGGGCCGGGTCCCACCAGGCGATGGCCTCGACCTGGTCGCCGTCGGGGTCGTCGGGGTTGCTCACCTGGTCGCGGTCGCCGCTGACCGGGACGTGGGCCTCGTTGTCGACGGTCCACACCAGGCCGCGGTAGACGCCGTTGGCGCTGGTCCAGGTGCCGGTATGGGCACCCGGGGGCGGGATGCAGCCGGTCTCCTCGGCCCATTCCCGCCACGCTCCCTGCAGCGGGCTCTCGCCGGCTTCCAGGTGGCCGCCGGGGAACTCCCAGGTCCCGGCGGCCGGGTCCTCGGGGTCGAGGGCGCGCTGCAGCATCAGTACGCGTCCGGTGTCCGCGGCACGCACGGCGAGGCCGGCGACGCCGATCTCCCCGGCGGCCTTGCGTACGGCCAGGCGGCCGGCGTCGTTGAGGCGGTGCGCCGCGACGGGGTCGACGGTGCGGAACTCGAAGTCCCGCCAGACGCCGGAGCGGCGACGGGTCTGCCGGAAGCGGCGGAACGCGGCCATCTCCCGCTTGACGAGGTCCTCACGGCCCTCGTCCTCATCGTCGTCCCGGGTGCGGCCGATGAGGTCGACGCCGTGGATCCCGGTCTCCGCGGTGATGCCCTGCGTCACCGCAGGCGCCGCGGCCGGCGCTCCCTCCTTGGCCACGCCGGGCGCGGGGAGCGCCTGGTGCAGCTGCTGCTGGTAGGCGTCCTCGGCCGCGCAGGAGGCTACGGCGTCCGGCGTGCCCGGCTTGGGGATGACGCCTGGGGCCGGGACATAGGGCATCGGGAGGACGGGCTGGTCCTCGGCCGGTGCGTGGGTCTCGGGGTCGATCTTCCCGGCGATCCCTTCGATCGCCAGCAGCGGCACGGGGCCGGAGCGGGCGACGAAGAACCGGGGAGTGGGGCGGCGGGGGTCGGTGGGCAGACCGAGGAGCTCCTCGCGGCCCTCGTCGGCGCTGGCCATGCCCGACTCGATGTAGATCTGCCAGGCCTGAGCGAGGGCGAGGCGGTCTTCCTTCTCCTGGCCGGTGTCGAAGGCGAACTCGACCGGGAGGCCGAGGTCATCGCGGAGGAACGCGGTGATGACGCCCTCGATGTGGGCGACGAGTGGGAGGTCGCCGACGCGGTGCTGCACGTCGGCCTGTGTCTCTCCCGAACTCTTGTTGACGGACTCGGTGAAGCCGAGGTCGGAGGGGACGATGTGGTACGCCGCGCAGGTCTTCCGCATCAGGAAGAGGCTGAAGCCGTCGTCGAAGTCTTTCTCGTTCGACCACGCGATCTTCCCGCCGCCCGGCAGCCACCGGATCTGCGACTTGACGTCCTGATTGCCGAGCATGAGAGCGTCCCACTGGAGCTGGAACTGCTCGATCTGGTCCGGTGTCCAGGTCTCCGGCGCGGACGCGAACGCGCGGGGGATGTTGCCCTCGGTGAAGCGCTGCAGGAAGTACTGCTGGAACCGGAGGTCGGTGTTGGAGTTGAGGAGGATCGTCTCGAGCGGCGCCTGCCCGTAGGGGCTGTTGGAGCGGGGCCGGAACGGCTCGTAGATCAGGTCGCTGCGGGTGAGCCAGTTCCAGGGCAGGCCGTTGACGTACTGGACGTACGCCTCGGCCGGGTCCTCGGGGCTGTTGCCCCAGTAATCCAGGAGCGGGGCGATGGTCGTGCCGTCGACGACGCGCAGGCCGATCGCGCGGCCGCCGCGGTTCCGCAGCCTGTACAGGGTGCCGGCGTCGAAAGCGAGGATGTCGTACAGCCACTTGGCCAGCCACGCCGCGAAAGGGGTCTGCCGGTCCGGTTTCCGCAGAACGGCCATGCCGACCTTGATGGCCTCTTCCGCATCACCGGTGAATCCCGAGGCCGGGACCAGCGACCAGGCCAGGGCACGGATGGAGTCGATGCGGTGCCAGATGCACATCTGCGCGACGTCGTAGGCGTCGACGAGGCCCCGGATGGTCTCGAAGGAGACGCGCTCGTTGCTCTTCGGCCGGGCGGAGATGTTGTAGCCGGTGACGAAGTCGTGCGTGCGGGGCTGGCGCGAGTACCCGTCGAACGGGCTGATCGGCGTGCCTGGGGAGAACGGGGTCGCGGGCGTCATCTGTGCCGCGGCCTCGGCCTGCTGCATGGCGGCCGGCTCGGTGCCGCCGCCGAGGACCTTGGCCAATCGGGAGCGCCAGCCCATGGTCACCCCCTCGGGTCTCGGTTATCGATGCTGGTTGCGGAATGCCTGATCGCGTATCCGCTTGCGGGCCTCGACCGGGTCTTCCGGTTCGGGGGCCGGGACCGGCGGCGTGGTGCCGTCGGTCGCGGGCTCTTCGGGCTCGTCCGGGACGTCGTCGGTCACGGTCGCGGCGGCCCTGGCTGCGGCGGCCTTGGCGGCCATCCGCTTGACGTAGTCGATCCAGGCCTGCGCGCCGGAGCCGTCGAGCAGCAGCTGCGCGAGGGCCTGGCTCGTGGCGTCGACCTGGTCGTCATGGGTGCCGTTGGGGAACTCGGCGGCCTCGGTGATGAGCTCTTCGGGATCGAACAGAGCGATCTCCCCCGTCGGCAGGTGCACGTTGCCAGCCTGGATGACCGGCGCGACGGCGTTGGCGCGCGCGTACTTGCTCTCGGTCGGGGTGATCTCGACGATGCCGGGGATCTTCGACTTGAGCGTGTTGATGACCGCGGTGCCGTTGGCCTTGTCCTCGACGTATTTGCCGGTGGCCTGCGGCCAGCGACGGACCAGTGCCTGGAAAGCCGTCAGGGTCTCGGTGAAGGTGAGTCGCTTGCGGATCTGGTCGAGGAGGTAGACGTTCGCGCCGCGGCGCGCCCAGACCTGGCCCACGACGTAGTCGCTGGATTTGGTGTCCTTGAACGTCATGTCCCAGGACATGACGACCTGGTCGGCCTCGTTGACCCAGTAGGCGTCCGGGACGGTCGGGTGCTGCGACCACAGCGGGGTGGAGTAGCGGCGCCACCAGGGGCGTTGCCAGACGTCGCCGGAGTCCGGGGAAGGCCGCCCCTGGTACAGGGCGTTGAAGACCCTCGTCCCGGCCTGGATCCGGATGGCTTCCCACTCTTCGACCGTGCGGCCGCGGGCGGAGATGAGCCACTCGCCGGGCTCGCGGCCCAGCGGGTCGCTCTGGCCTTTCTCGGGATTGTGGTCGGCGAGCGCGGGGATGTTGATGACGCGCCAGCGGTGGCCGTCCTCGGCGGCCAGGAGGCGGCCGGCGATGTCGTCCTCGTGCCAGCGGGTGAGGATGACGATGACGGGTGCGCCGGGGGCGAGTCGGGTGGTGCCGACGCTCTGCCACCAGCCCCAGACGCGGTTGCGGTAGTAAGGGGATTCGGCCTGCTCCTTGTCCGCGAACGGGTCGTCGATGACGAGCGCGTCCAGGGGACGGCCGGTGAGAGAGCCCTTGAGGCCGACGCAGATGATGCCACCGCGGTGGCCGGCGAGTTGCCAGCGGGAGGCGGCACCGTTGTCGCGGGCGATCTTCAGCCCGATGTCGAGGGTGCCGTCGTCCCCGTTGTGGGTGGTGATCCAGTTCCGGACGTCCCGGCCGAAGGTCTCCGCCAGCGGCTTGTTGTAGGAGACGATGCCGATCCGCAGGTCCGGGTTGCGGTGCAGCGCCCACAGCGAGCCGGTCTTGGTGACGCGCTGGCTCTTGCCCTCCTGCGGGGGCATGGAGATCAGCAGCCGGGCGTGCGGGGTGCTGTAGGCCCACCGGACGGCCTCGTCGACGAGGTCCAGTGCCGGTGTCTGCATGCTCGAGGGTTCGACGACCTTGGCGAGGGCGCCGGGGGTCGGCCACCGGTCGGCGTCGGGGCGGGGCTCGAAAATTCGGGCCGCGTACTCGGCCCAGTCGATGGGAGCGGCCATCGGCAGCCGCCTCCCTCAGCTCAGGACGCCAGCGCGCGCAGGTGGCGGGGGACCACGTCCGGGACTCGGGCCTGCTGCTCCTCGCTGAGCTGGAGATCGACGAGGATCGCCCGGATGACCTGGGCGACCAGGGCGCCGTGCTGCTCCGCCATGCGGACCTTGCGCTCCTCGATCCCGGCCTTGATCGCTTCGGCGCACACCTTCACCAAGTGCGTGCGCTCCTGCTGGTAGAGCTTGAGCCAGATGTTCGGAGCGGCTTCCTCGGTGATGCCGCGGTCCTCGCCGCCGATCTTGCGGCGGGTGACACCCCACACGAGCGGGTGTCGTTCGTCGCCTTCCGTGTCGACGCCCTGCGCCTCGATGTCCTGGACGCGGTCGCGGAGCCACGCGACGTGGCCGGCGGTCCACTGCACTTCGGCGAGCAGGGCCTCG
Source organism: Streptomyces sp. NPDC046977 (assembly GCF_040644455.1). Classification (NCBI taxonomy): domain Bacteria; kingdom Bacillati; phylum Actinomycetota; class Actinomycetes; order Kitasatosporales; family Streptomycetaceae; genus Streptomyces; species Streptomyces sp. NPDC046977. The sequence goes on along the minus strand of NZ_JBEYWO010000002.1, from coordinate 490,729 downwards.
GATGCGGTGGTCTCGACCCTGCGGCCGTACATCTCCACCAGGACACGGGCGCGGTCTTCGGCCTGGCGGCGTTCGCCGGCGGCCATGTTCTGCGGCGCCTTGCCCCCGTGGACGCGGCAGACGGTCTGGCCCTTGAGCGCCCAGGCCCGGCACTGCTCCCCTCCTGAGCCCTTCCGCTTCGCAGTGCATCGGCGCTTCTCCGTGGGCTGTTGCAGGTTCCCGGTGCGGTTGGCCATCACTCCGCTCCGGGCAGCCAGTGCGCGGGCAGCACGGTCTTGTGCAGCTCCGGTTCGCCCGGGGGCTGCTCCGGGACGCAGTCGCAGCCGGGGAGGTCGGCCTCGTTCGGTGCGGTGCAGCTGCTCGCGTGGATGAGGGCTGCGGCCTCCATGGTGATGGCGTGCTTGCCGCAGGCGTGAACGGGGTGGAGGGTGTCGCCGCGGTCCCACAGCGGCCGGAACGTCGGTGCCGGCCGGTCCGGGTCGGCGAGGAAACGTCGCGCGGCGCGTCGGGACAGCTCGACGCGCTCGTAGTCCGCGTACTCGTCGTCGGTGAGGCGGCGGTTCCAGTGCACGAGGGCCGGCGCGCCGCACAGGGCGCATGCCGGGCCGCTCGGGCCGGTGGGTTCGGGGGCGGGGCTGGGCGGGGTGATGAGGGTGTCCACGCCTGCCTCCTCTCTCAGTTGACGGTGAGCTGCCCAACCTGCAGGACGGGCTGCTCCGGACTGTCGTGAATCTTGATCCACATGACGTACTTGCCCTTGGGCAGCGTCACCGCCCCGGCGGGGCCGACGAGGACCTGCGCCCGGTAGGCGTTCGTGCCGGGGACCGGCTCAGTGCCGTCCCAGCTGCCCGCGTACCAGGTGTCGGGCTGGCCACCGAGCGGGCTGAAAGCGAACTCGACGAAGTCACCGGTGGGGTTGAAGGGTTCGCCGGCGACGGTGGCGCTGACCTCGGCCTGGACGTACTGCAACGACAGGACGGAGACGGCTTCCACGCCGCACCCCCTCTCTGGGGTCAGGGGCGGGCGCGCCAGCGGCCGCCGGTCAGGCGCGTCATCCAGCGGGCGACGGCCGCGGGGGTGGCTAGCCACCTGCTCGGCCGCTGCTGGGCGTTCCAGCGCGGCTGCTCCGGGGCGCCGGCGCCCCATCGGAGGACGGGGCCGCTCACGAGGAGCGCGATGTCGCGGAGGACGCCGTGCCGGAACTCGTAGACGACGGCGGCCGCGGTGGTCGCGGCGGCTTCGAGGGCGCGGGTGTAGAGGCGGCCTGAGCGGACGTGACCGGCGGCGAGGACGGTGGCCTGGTAGGCGCCGAGGACGGTACGCCGGGCGCGCCTGGCCATGGTGGTGGCGGTGGCCGCGCGGAGTAGTGCGGCCCGGCGGCGCAGGCCTGCCGCTGTGGCCGCGGTGGCCGCGAGGACCAGGCGCACAGCGCCGGTGAACGCTGCGGCGGCCGCCGTCGTGACGGTGGCGGCCACGGCCTGGGTGATGAGGCGCCGGACGCCGCCGCTCGGCGTCACCGTCGCGCGGGCCGTCAGGCCGGCAGCACGGGCCGTCGTCCCCTCGGTGAGAGCGTCGGCGGACTGCAGGAGCCCTGCCGCCCGGGTGAGCGCCCCGGTCGCGCCGAGCACCGCGGCAAGGACCGCAACGAGGGTACGACGCGTGGTCGCCGCGGTGGCGACGACCGCGGCGCGGGTCATGGCCGCGGCACGGGCTGCTCCGCCGGTCGCGGTCGTGGCCGCGGAGCGGGCGACGGCGGCCGCGCGCCGTACGCCCCCGGTGCTGGCGGTGACGGCGCTGGCGGTCAGGGCCGTTGTGCGGCGCGCCGCGGCGGCCACGGCTTCGGTCGCGGCGACGGCGAGAGCCGTGGCGCGCGCGGTGGTTGTGGACAGGGTGACCGTCGCGGTGAGGAACACACCGCGGATGACCTGCCCGACCGAAGCCGTGGCCGTCGCGGAGACAGTGGCGGCCAGAACGCGGAGGAACGAGTGCCCGGACGCCTCGGCGCCCTCGAGGGTCACGCCGGTGGCCCGGGTCAGGGCGGTGCTGCGCGCGGCGCGGACGGTGGCAGTGACTGCGGTGGTGAAGCGGAGCAGCGTGGAGCGGGCGGTGCGGCCGGTGACGGTGACCGTGGCGGCCAGGACGGCGGCCGCGGTGCGGGCCCTGCTCGCCGTGGTGGTGGTCGTGGTGACGTAGGCGAGGACCGCGCCGCGGCGGATGCCGGCCGTGGCGTTCACGGCAGTGATGGCCGTGAAGACGAAGGCGCGGCGGATGCCCGCGACGGTCGTGGCGGCCGCGGCCCGGCTCATGCCGACAGCGCGGACGGCGGCCGCGGTGCCGGAGCTGGTTGCCGTGCGGGTGAGCTGGGCGCGGCGGGTCATGGCGACGGCCGCGGTGGTGGTGCTCGAGCGGCCCAGGGCCGTCGTGCGGGCCATGCTGCCGGTGACCGTGGCGATGGCGGCGAGGACGATGGCCGCTCCTCGGCCGAGGACGACCGCGGCCGCGGTGCCGGCGGTGGCGCCGGCGCGAACGGCCAGTTGCCGGACGACGCCGGCACCGGCCGTTGTTGACGTCTGCCTGGCAACGCTCGTGACGCGGACGGTGCCGGGTGCCGTGGTGACGGTCGCGGACCGGCCGAGGAGGCTGCTCCGCTTGGTCGTGGTGCTGCTCGAGGCCGTCGCGATCGCCATGACGGCGAAGGCGCGGCGCACCGCGGCGGCGGCGGTCGTGGTAGTGGCTCGCGGCAGCGACGTGGAGCGCCGGGCGGCCGGGGCCGCCGTGGCAAGGACGACCAGGACGCCGAGGACGGTGGCGCGCACGGCCGCGGCCGCCGTGCTGATGGTCAGGGCGGCGGCCAGTGCGGTCGCGCGCCGTACCGCGCTGGTGGTGGTCGCCGCGGCGGTGCGGGTCATGCCCGCCGCGCGGCGTACGGTCCCGGTCGTCGTGGTTGTGGCCGAGCGGGCGAGGAGTGGGGTCTGCTGGATGCCGGTGCTCGTGCCGGTCGTGGCGGACCGGGCGAGGGCGGTGGCACGCTGGGCGACGACGACCGCGGTGAGGAGGGCGGAGCGGGCCAGGACGCCGCGGCGGTTGTTCGCGGCCGCCGTCGTGGCGGTGGTGAGGCGCTGCAGGAGCGCGGCGCGCCCTGTGCCGCCGGTCAGGCTGGCGGTCGCCGCCGCCGAGACCGGGATGACGGACGGGGCGGGGTTGTACTCGACGAGGAGCCAGAGGGTGGAGACCCGGCGGGTCGTGACCTGGCTGACGTTCGTGCGGTACCCGATCTGCGCCGAGTTGAGCTTGGTCGTGGTCCAGGCGCCGCCGGCCTGCGGGTCGGTGTAGGAGGTCAGCTGGTACGGGCGGATCGCGTTGTTGACGTGCGTGGCCCAGCCGTTGAGGGCGACGGTGACCGACGCGGACTCGACGACCGTGCCGCTCGCCTGCGACTTGAGGCGGTAGACGATGCTCGCGGTGCTTGTCGCGTTGCTGCCGACGCGGCCGCCGACAGCGACTAGGGAGATCGTGTCGGACGCGCCGATGCCGGCCGCCGCGCCGGAGGCCAGGTTGACGTCATCAGTGGTCGTCGTGCCGGACGCGGTGGTGGCGTTGTAGCTCGTGGCGTCGTTGGGCGTGACCTCGTTGACCCGCGTGTAGTTGTTAGCCGAGCCGGCGGTGCCGCCCACGACCGTGGCCCAGGCGTTTGCGTCGCCGGCGGAGTCGGGGCGCAGGTGGACGACGTTGCCGGCACCGGGCAAGCCGGTCTGCGCGGTGCCGGTGTTGTCGTTGACGGCGATGTCGTCGATGTAGAGGTCACAGGTCGTGGACCCTGCGGGGACGTCCGTGAAGGCGCCGACGCGGATGACCGGGGCCTCGAAGCCTGTGAAGCCTGCTCCGGCCACGGCCCCGGAGAAATCGCTGCCGTCGAGGTAGCAGTGTTGGACGTCGTTGACCGAGTCCCAGTCCATTTCGACCCGGTACCACTGGCCGGTGTTGAGGGTGGCCGAGGAGCCGCCCACGTAGGTGTGGGTATTGGTGTTGCCGGTGGACGTCTGTAGCTGCCCGTTCGTCTTGAGGAACAGGCGCGGGGAGCGGCCGGGCGAGCCGAGGCCGTCGCAGCTCGCCATGATGATCGTGTCGACGGTCGGCATCGTCGCCACGTACAGGTACATCCGGTAGTAGACGTGCCGGGCGGCGACAGATCCGAACTGGTGCGAGATGTACTGCACCGTGGCCGACGGGTTGAAGCGCATCGACGCGGCGCCGGCGCGCTTGATGGTGGTGGAGATCGTCGGCGCGCTCGTCGAGGCCTCGGAGAACTCGATGCCGCCGGTGGCCGACTGCAGTTCAAAGCCGCACGTCCACAGGCGCGCCACGACGACCGCCCTTCACTTCGCTACGAGTCCGCGGGATCGGGCACCGGAGTTTCGACCTCTCCCAGTTCCACCTTCACGGGCGGAAGCTCTGTGGTGAGGACGTAACCGGCGCTCTCCATCCCCTGGACGAGGGCCTGCACGTCGTCATCGGTGAGGGCCCGCTCCGGGGCAGAGTTATGCGGGACCAACATCACGTAGACGTTGCCACTGGTCGGCCTGTTGAAGCGCAAGCGATACACGGGATACGACGGGACGTCGATCTCATCCCAGATACTCATGATCGACTCTCTCTCAGGAGAACTTGGTGGTCAGGGTGTAGGAGACCTGGTCTCCGGAGGAGAGGGTCTGGGCACCGTGGTCGGCGTGGAAGAACAGGCTGCCGTTCGTCACGTTGCTGACGCCGGGGATGTTGCCGCCGGTGACGGTGTCGCCGGACGCGATGGTGGAGATGGCGGCGGAGCCGTTCTGCGCGCGGGTCACCGTCAGCGTGTTCGTACTGATACTCGTGATCTTCATGACCTCGGTGCGGACCTGGATGTACTGGTTGGCCGAGAAGTTCGCGCCGTTAGCGACGACGAGCGTGGTGGCCGAGTTGGAGCCGATGACGGCGGAGCCGGCCTGCACGCTGTCGACCGCGGTGGGCTTCGACGCGGAGTCGGAGAGGGCGACCTCGGAGATCGTCTGTCCGCTGCCCGCGGTGAACGTCCCAGTGACCTGGTAGGTGTCGTTCGGCGTGGTGCCGGTGACGAGCGACGACGTACCCGCGACGCGGCCCTCGGTGGCCTCCTTGAAGAGGGCCACGTCGCTCGTCGCGGCGGTCAAGCCAGCGGGGTTGTTGCCCCAGGCGAGGTTGAGCGGTTCCGCCTGGGTCGGCGAAGATCCGCGCATACGGCCGGCCAGGATTTCGCGGCCCTTGGTGGTGATAACGGCGCCCATCAGGTGGTCCTCCTTGTGCGGTTGGATCGGGCGATACGACGCTTGGCGAGCGGCTGCCGGACCAGAAGCCACCAGCATCGGCGGAGCGGGCTGCGGTACTGCGCGGAGACGACCCCGTGGTCCTCGACGCTGCCGTCAGCCCGGGTGATAACCATGCGGAGCTCCGTGGACACCGGTACGTTCGCGCGGCCGTCGTTCACTGGGGGGCCTCGGCGGCGGACCGTTGCCGGCGGCGTTCGGCTTCCTCGGCCCGGATCTCGGCGAGGCACTCGGTGTAGCGGCGGCCGGTGGCGGCCTGGCGTTCGCGGGCGGCGCGCTTCTCCACTGGGCTGTTCTTCGGCATGCGCTGCTCCTCGTTGGCGCTGCGGGCGCGGAGGCGGGCGGCGGCCGCGGCCTGGCCGCAGAACCGCTCCTTGGGCGGCCCGTCGAGCGCGTAGGTCACGAAGGCACGCATCTTGCGCCGGCCGTCGGCGCGGCTCATCCCCGAACCCCTGGCCGGTCGAGGCGCTGGCGCAGGACCTCGTGGCGGATCTCGTCCCGGACGACGTCGCGGAGGCCGTGGGGCGGCTGCTCGGGCCAGTGCCAGGTGCCGCCACGGCGTACGCCCTCGCTGTGCTGGCACACGGTGTGGAAGAACGCGCCCCCGGGGTTGAGGACGGTGCAGGCGACGGCCTCCGGCTCCCACACCTGGTGGAGAGTGCGGGTCGTGCCCTCATCGTCGGTGTCAGTCCTCCTGGTGACCCACTGGCCGACCTCGCTCACCAGGGCAGTCCGGCAGACGGAGCCGAATCGGCCGTCGGCCGACCCGTACACCTGGTAGTGGACGGTGTCACCCAGGACCGGCGTCCTGCCCATCGCTCACCTCCAGGTGCTCATCGACGTGAGCGTGGACGGGCGACAGGTCGACGGCGAGGAGGAGCGTGATCGTGCCGGCGGCGGCCGGTGCGCCCGGTTCATCCGGCCCCCGGACCGTGAGAGGCGCGCGGAGCTCCGTCTCGCAGACCGGGCATGCGACGAGGTAGGCGCCGACCTCGGCCATCAGGCGCCGGCCCGGGGCGGCCAGGACCAGTTGCCGTTCTGGTCGCCCACGTGCCGGGAGGTCGCCCAGTACAGGTCGGGACCGTCGAGGTGGACGTGGAGACTGCAGGCGGCCTGCGCCGTGTCGCCCCACACTCGGACGATGACCGCGGGGTACTGCTCACCGGCCTTGACCGGGTTACCGCGGGCGCCAGTCTCGTCCCACTGGCGGGCGATGGCGCGGACGTCATCGGCCGACAACCGGTACCGCACGACACGCCCGATCGTCGGGACGGCGGGCAGCGAGGGACGGGTCGCCATGATCCTGTCGCTCCTTCGTCGTTGGGTAGCCCTGTCACTCCTATGAACGCCGGTGCCCTGGCAGCCGAGGCAACTCGTCTACACCATTGATCACTCCCGGCACAGAAAGCCGAACCATCAAGGTTCGGCACAGCACAACCACGTCAAGGAGTCATTTTGATATCCCAGATACACCGTTTGAAAAAACGGGTCGGACTGGGCATCACTGCCCTACTCGCAGCATTCGCCATCGTGGCAGTCACCGGAGTTCCGGCCAACGCCGCCCTGCCGAACGAAGAAGGCACATTTCACGCCGAAACCCAAGGAGACCAGGGCGTCTACAGTCCGTATCGGCCGTCGTCGGCCTATCAGGCTGGCAACCTCAGCATCCACCTCACGGCCTGGACTGATTGGCAGCACGGCATCTGGCTGAGTCTGAACAACGGTGCAGCGTTCCGCATCACCACGAGCGAAAATACCTCGGCCCCACCAACCGTGATTTCGCGGGGAAACGGTTTCATGGTGTTCCATACGGGCCAAGGTGGCCAAATCTACTACGCCGTGGTCAACAGTAACGGCAGCAACGACGGCACCTGGCGAGCAGTCCCGAACGCGCGAACCAGGGACTACACGCCCGTCGGTGCAACCACCGGTTTTGGCGGCCGAGGCGTCCTCGCCTGGCGTGGAGCTACAACCGACAACATCTACATTACGTCGGTAGATGGCACGACGAACTCGTGGAACACCCCCGTGCAGGCTCCTGGTGCCACGACATACACGGCCCCCGCGATCACCTACAACACAGCCACCGATTCGTACTTGGTCGCGCATGTTGGCACCGATACCCACATGTACACGGCAATCTCGGACTACCCGTACTACAACAATCAGCGGTGGACACCGTGGACCAGCCACGGCGGAAACGCATACGGCCAACCTGCAGTCGCCCCTCTGAACAACGGCCACTGGGTTGCCGCCGTGATGGGAGGCGACCAGCGCGTTTGGCAGCAGGAACTCGACCCCAATGGCGTGTCCTACTCGGGCACCAACTGGGGACAGGAGTCGACAGCAACGCCTGTCGGAACAGTCCCGTGGCTCGTCTATAACGCGGCCCGCGTCTGGCTCCTCATCTCAACCTACAACCAGGGGCAAATCATGTGGAAGCAGACCGTTCGAGAGTGACGGCAGCCTCCGGTTGCCCCTCGCCACGGTGAGCCGCCGGCCAGGACGCATTCCGAACCACAGGCCGCCTCTTGGGTGACCCCGGGTTCGGAGTCGAACCGGGGTCTATCCGCTCCCTCGGAGGGCGGCAATCTCTACCACTGAGCTACAGGCCACGCGTGGGCCCGCCGCCCAGGTCGGTCCCAGGTCCCCGCTGGGGCCTGCCGCCTCCGCAAAACGGTTCCGGGCAGCGGGAGATGTTGGATGTCCGCCGCCAGTGGCGACCCTCGGCGCCGCCAGCGGCGGACGGCCCCCGGCCCGCAGCCGAGCGAGGACGGCTGCGGGCCGGAGCAGGTGGGAGTGGCGGGCCTACTGGGGCCGCACGACTCGTGAGCGCGTCAGATCGGCGCTGCGGTCTGCCAGGAATTTCACGTCGTCCAGGAGGTAGAGAGGACGTCCCCGACCGCTCTTCCCGACGGGAGCGAGCAGGTTGCGGTAGATCCAGCCGCTAACAGTGCCGCGCCGCACGCCTACGGCGTCGGCAGCTTCTCCCAGGGTGACCATGTCTGGGGACGTCGCCGACGGCGGCTGAGGGAAGAAGTCGGCGCGTGATCGGTTGAGGTTCTTCGTCGTGGGCCAGGCCGGGTCCGGGGCGCCATACTCGCAGCGAATGGACCGGACGTGGGCGGTGAGGTCGTCGGCCTGCTGGAAGTATTCCGAGGTCCCAACGCGCAGGTGCCTGAACTGAAGGTGGCGCTGACGTTCGTCGAGACGGTCACCTGGCTCGACGGCCAGGATGTCGTCCGGCATGAGGCCGGCGAATCGGCTGGCCGGGTTGATGGTGGTTCCGATCTTGACCAGTGGCCCACGCAGCACGTAGTAGACGATCGACGGGAAATCTGGAGTCACCGGCTCGCTCGCTACCGGCGCCGGCTGCTCGCTGGCCTGACGTCGACGGCCGGTCTCTACGGCTTCCCTGACGGTCTCCTCGGTCAGCTTGATGCCGCTGTCGCGGGCCTCCCGCAGGTCTGCGGCGATGTGCATGAAGGCGGGGTCTGTGGTGTCCACGAGCGCGAGGAGTGCTGCGCCGCTCGGGCGTGTGCCTTCGTCCTCGGCGTGGATGCGCATCCTGCCTGTGGGTGCAATCCAGCTACTATTCATCTGTTCGGCGCTCCCTATAGCGTCGGCCAGGCCCCGGGAGTGTTAGCGCATTCACCGGGGTTCCAATTACCCCAATTCTACCGGGACTTACCTCATTGCGTAGGTTCTGCGGGCGCGCTGCCGCGTGGCCTTTTCCGCCCTGATGACGTCCACTGCCAGGAAGAGCGGACGGCCATGGTCGTCCTTCGCTGCTGGCATGAGATGTCCGCGGTGCTTCCAGAGCCGGATCACGCCGGGCTTCACCTCGGCGGCCTCGGCCGCCTGCGCGACGCTCCAGTACGTGCTGTGGAGATCAACGGATAGATCGACCATGTGTCACCTCCGAGTGGTGAAAACACAAAAGCCCCACGGTGAGGTGGGGCTTCCTGATTCCGGGCACGCCGGAGACGCCCCCAAAGTTACGCGAAACTCGGCGACGCATTCAAGCTGCGCTTTCTTCGGGCGCGCCGTCGGGCAGGGGATCTTCCAGTGCTGCTTGCCCCTCCTTGATCAATTCCTTCACGTAGTCGCGGTATTCGGCGTGCGTGAGGAGGGCGGCGCAGTCGGGGTCGCGGCACTCGATGTAGGGCAGGCCGTGCATGAGGCGCAGGTCCCGGGCCTCGGCGAGCCATGGGCCACCGCATCGCCGGCACGGGGCGTAGCGGGTCGTTTCGGGGGCCTCGTCGCGGTGGGTGAAGCGCGTCGCGGCGCGGTGCCAGGCGGCGATCTGCGCGGCCGGGTTGCCGGAGACGGCAAGGATCGCGCCGTAGCGGAGCGGCTCGTGGGACTCGGTGGCGAGCGGGTGTTCCTGCATGAGCCACGCGAGGTGGCCGAGGAGCGTCTTGATCGCGCGGCCGATACGGACGTCCTCCCTGACGCCTGCGGCCTCGAGCCGGGCCGGGCTCAGGTTCCTCATGCGCAGGAGCTCGGCGGCGGTCTCGATGAGGCCGCCGGCGACCTGGTCGACGAGGAGGCGGGCGGACTGGCCGGGCCACGGGGTGGTGTCGGTCGGCGCCGCGTGCATGGTCGCAGCTGACGGGGACCGGCTGCCCTCGAGCGGCTCCACGGTGACGGCCTGGAGCAGTTCGGGGAGCTCGGTGAGATGTCGGCGGGTGCGGTCCTCGCACCCGAGGCAGTGCACAGGCACGCCCCAGGTGGCGGGGATGTCGTGAGGGGTGCCGTGAGTGGCGAGGGCATGCTCGGCGCGGCGCCAGGCAGCGTTGCAGGAGCCTGGGCAGACGACGGGAGTAGGCATGGGGGGACTCCCGGGGCGGAAGGGGCGGGTGTCACCCTTTCAAACGATCAACCGGCCCTCCGCGGCTGACCTCCCTCGGGAACTACCGATCTGCGGCGGCAGCGCGCAATGCCTTCCCGGCATCCGGGAGGCGCGAGGCGCAGCCGACCTTGCCCCGCGCCGGGAGATCTGCGGCCAGCGCGGCGACGACCGGATAGACGTCCTGGCGTGGGTGGTTGGCGTCGACCAGGTCTGCGGCGGTGTTCGTCGCCGTGAACGCCACGAGGAGCGGGTCATCGGTGCAGCGCTCGCGGAGCTTGGCGACGAGAGCCTGGACGTCGGCCTGAGGGTGCCGGTGCTCGTCGACGTCGTACAAGTACCCCACGGGGTCGCCAGCAGTGCTCGAAGACGCGGAGGCCGGCGTGTTGGCGGGGGCAGACGAGCAGCCGGCCAGGAGAGCGAGGGACACGAGCGCGAGGGTGCAGCGGGTGAGTGGTCTCATGGCCGGATGGTGGCGCCTTGGCCGGGCGACGCGTCGGAGCGTCACGGGGTTGTGACGGTGCGTTCTATCCGTTCGGGCGGGGCAGGCCACAGAGGCGGTTGCGCTGCTCCTGACGCCGCCTCGTTCCAGACCGTGGCGGCGTAGAACTCTCTCGGTGTCGCCCGGGTCCTCGGTTCCACGATGTCCGTGATGACCGTGTGGCTGCGGGGCGCGTCGCCCATCTCGTCGTCCTGGCCGAGGGGCAAGGCGTCCTGGTCGACGTCGTACCGTCCGTGGCCCATGGCGCGCCAGCACTCGGGACCGTAGCCACGGCGCAGGGAATCCGGGTCCTTGAGCGGGCGGTCGCACTTCCCGCAGGTTGGGCCGGCCCACGGCTTGGCCCTGCTCTTGCGGGGCTTACGGCTGCGCACTGGGGGCCGTGACGAGCTCGAGGACGGCGCGGGCCATCGCGGTGTACTCGCCGCCGGACAGCCCGACGGCCCCTCCCTCGTCGAGGAGCTTGAGGGCGTTCGGGCCGAGCACAATACGCACGCTGCGGAGTGCGGCCTCGATCCGCTCGACGGTGAGGGGGATGTTCTCGGGCGGGATGAGGGCGTAGCCGGTGCGGCGGGGGCGGCCGTTGCGCAGGCGTGGCGTCGGGTGAAGAGCGTGGATGAGGATCCAGCGCGGTCGGTGGCCGGTCTCGGCGTCGACGACGAACGCAGAGGCGTACCCGGGCTCGAAACGCTCAATGCGAAGGCGGCGGTCGTCGCCGGGGCGGCAGGAGGCGTAGATCTGGCCGACGGTCACATTCATCGGGTGAGCTCCGCAAGGGTCGGGGTGCAGGTGGGGCATTCGTCGCGGACATCCGGCAGCGGGGCTGCGTAGTGGACGGCGAGGAGCATTTCCCAGTCGGTGACGTCTCCGATGCGTTCGCCGCATCCGTTGCAGCATCGCTTCATCGTGATGCGGGTGCCGCCCTCGGGGTGCTTCTCGTCGGGGGTGTTGGGGCGCGGGTTGGCGGCCTCGAGGAGGACCAGGCCGTGGCAGGGCTCGTCTTCGGCGCAGGTGCAGGCGAGGTCGCGGCCGCCGAGCTCGGCGCGGATCTGCTCGTCGCTGGGGTAGTCGAGGTCGGGGTCACTCCAGCCGGGCGGTTCGGTGCGCCGGGCGCGGAGGTAGGTGCGGAGCGCGTCGGCGGTCGCGTAACGGCCTGCGGCACTGTCGCTCTGGCAGTAGTACGGGTTCGCCCAGGGGCCTTCGAAGACGGCGACGGCGCCGGGGGGCGTGCGGAGCGGGCGGGTCACGATGCGGGTGGGCATCAGCGGCCTCCGCCCGCGGTGAAGGAGGGCAGCTCGGGGATGCGTTCGGCGAGCCAGCTACCACGCGCGGCCGGGGTGAACTCGGGTGCTGGCTCGGCCTTCCACCAGGACCGGAAGACGGTGGTGCTGCGCTGCTCCCTGGTGCGGCCGTGGACGTAGGTGACGAGCTCGTTGCCGTAGGCACGGGCAACGACGCGGCCGCGGCGGAAGCCTGTCGGGTAGTCGGCCCAGCGGATGCCCTTCTCCTGCTCGAGGAGCTCCACCATCTGGGGACCGTTGAGTCCGCGCAGGCGCCTGGGGGAGAAAGCGGCCTGCGCGGACATCGCGATGCTGTTGCGGGTCGCGTCGTGCTGCCGGTGCTGGAAGTAGGCGGCGACCTCGGTGGGGTCCGTGATGGTGAAGACGCGGGCGTCGAAGAGGGCGCGTTTGCCGGGGCGGCGTTCGTTCAGCGCGGCGGTGGCGACGGCGGCCGCGATCGATGTTTGCTTCGCGACGACGCCTCCGAACCAGGGCTCTGTGAGCTGGGAGGCGAAGTCGGTGAACAGGATCGAGATCTCGTCGGACTGGACGTACGCCAGGCGCGCCCCGGCGATCTCCTCGCACAGGGCGATGGCGGCGGCGTCCATGTCCGCCATGAACGCTTCGTCGTACGGGCGTTTGCAGCCGCGCAGGTAGGTGTGGAAGGCCCTTCCGTCTACGCGGAGGAGGCTGTAGGTACGGCGGGGCAGGACGGCGCGGGTGGCGGCCTCATGGCGACGCATTCGCTGCTCGAGGGTGAGGGTCAACGCGGGCTCCGGCGGGCGAGGGGTGGCGCACCGGCGCAGCTGGGCTGCGACGCGGCGCGCCACCGGTTCGGCGCCTGGGGGGGGGATGGCGCCTCATTGCCTCAACGAAAAAAGGGGCCGGTGCGGCGGCCTATGCCGCTTCGGGCAGCGGCGGGGTGGTGGCGGCCAGGCGCTCGCGGGCGATGGCGGCGTAGTGGGCGGACTCCTCGATGCCGATGAAGTTGCGGCCTTCGAGGAGGGCGGCCAGGCCGGTGGTGGCAGACCCTGCGCACCAGTCGAGGACTGTGCCGCCCTCGGGGACGATGCGCACCAGCTGGCGCATGACGTCGAGGGGTTTCTGCGTGATGTGCTGGCGGGTGTTCCCTCGGGGCTGGCTGCCGGTGTAGAGGCCGGGGAGGTAGACCGGGTTGTTGCCGGGGATCATGGCGCCGCTCGAGCCCCAAACGATGAACTCGCAGTCCTGCTTCAGCCGGCCTTTCTGGGGGCGGGCGAGGGGCTTGTTCCACACGGCGATGCCGCGCCAGGTGTAACCCGCGGCCTGGAGGGCGTCGGTGGTGGTGGGGAGCTGCCGCCAGTCGGTGAAGACGAGGGCGGCGCCGCCGGGGCGGACGATGCGGTGGGTGTGGGCGAGGACCTGCGAGAGCCAGAACGCGTAGGCGCGCTGGTCCCGGTTTTCGCCGGCGAAGTCCGCGAGGTCGGGTACGGCGTGGCGGCCGCCTTCGGACAGGTACTTGCCGCGCGCGGTGCGGGTGGTGCGTTCCGTGGTCGTGCGGCCACCGGAGTTGTAGGGCGGGTCGCAGATGACGGCGTCGACCTGGGCGGTGAGGGTGGGCAGGATCGTCAGGGCGTCGCCGTGGTGGAGCTCCCAGCTGGGCATGGTGTTTCCCCCTTCGCGTGCGGCCGCGTGCGCCTGGTGGCGAGCGGGTCGGTGCACGTCGTGCTGGAGCATGGGGTGCTCGAGACGCTCCGGTGTTGGAGGAATGTTCGACACGCTGCGGGCAGTCACCCGGTCGGCGGGCAGCGGCGTAGCAGGATGGGTAGCAGTTGAGGCCCATCCCTCAAGCCGGACCCTCCCGCTTCCCCGCGGCGCAGGAATACGGTGCCCCCATGACTGATGAGGTCTCAAGGTTCCACAACATCACAGCACTCAGCCTCTACATAGACACGCACATCATCGACGCTCCTGATGAGGCGGCCGTGTTCTTGAGGCGTCTCATGAAAGAGGGCTGGATCAGCTTGTCCAGGACCGACGTGATGGGCACAGAACTTGCGAGGGCGCCCGACGAGAAGCGGGCTGACCTAGCTGAGGCCAGTGCGAGCTATCCGGAGTCCTACGGACCGATGGTCTGGAACCAATCCCGTTGGGGCTCATCGGTCTGGGGCAGTGAAGAGGACCATAGCCGCCTGAACGACACCTTTGCGATCTTGTTCCCGAACGTGAATCGCGCGACGGCTCGGGGCAACCACCTGCGCGACGTCATGCACGTGTCCACTGCGATCCGCTACGGAGGGTTCGGTTTTGTGACCCGTGAGCGTCGGCTTCTGAACAAGGCGGAACAGATCGCAGAACGCTTCCACAGCTTCCAGATACTGTCCCCGGAACAGGCGAACAGCGAGGCCATGGCACGGGTCCGGGGAGTGCGGGAGCTGCACCGGCTCGAGCCTCATCGGGGTTCGTTGCCCTCATGGCCAGTCGAGTCCGACGTTCCGTCCGGCTCGGCGGAGACGACGCAGTAGGATGGAACTTCCTGTCCCTCGGGATCGGGTTCTGGACCGGCGTGGGTTTCGCAGCGGCCTTCGGGCCGAGAGCTTCGGCTCGGCCCCGCCGGTCTTTTGTTGTCTTGGGCGTGAGGAGGCCCCCCGGCTGGCTGCCGGGGGGCCTCCTTTGTGGGCGGATCAGGCGTCCGGGTTGGGGTCCTGGTATCCGTTGCGGGCGGCCATCAGGAGGTCGCCGAGGTGGCCCTCACCGGCCATGAGCTGGAGCATCGCGGCGTCTGCGCGGTGCGCCTCGTGGCTGGCGGCGTAGGCGACGGTGAGTTCGCAGCCCGCGATCCAGTAGAGGGCGACCGTGGTGGCCGTCGCCATATCGTGCTGGCTGATCGGCTCCTCGTCGAGGATCTTGTACGCCTGGATGACGGCGGGGAGGAGGTCGGCATAGAGGCCAACCTGCTGGACCGGGAGCTCGATCGGGATAGGGAGGGCCTTGAAGGCCTTGTGGATCCCGAGGTAGTAGCGGACGAGGCGGTCCATCAGGCGCTCGGTCCAGAAGTCGTTCTCGTCGGACATGGGGTCCGTCCTTTCGGTGGGGTTCTTGGTTCGGGGTTCGCAGCCCCTCGCCTTCTGACATTCAAAGCATAGCAACCTCATGTTGCAACTTCAAGGTGCATTTGAAAGTTGCAACGCCATGTGTCACTATCGAGGCATGGCAGCAACACAGGCACAGCAAGAAACGGCCCGCGAACGCCTCGCTCTGCTCAGCGCGGACTACGTCGAGGCCGAGAAGGCCCTCGAGACAGCCCGCGCCGCCCTCAACGCCGGAATAGTCGATGTCCTCACGGAACGCACTCTCGGGCCGTCCGAGGTGACCCGCCTAGTGCCCTACGAGCGACAGCACGTCGGCCGCATCGCCAAGGCCGCAGGCGTTCCACCACTACGCGACCGCACCGTGGTCAGCGCGAAGCAACCGCCAACAGACGTGTAGGGATGGCGAGTTGTCCGAGCACATTTTCCGGCGCACCAGCGTGTACCGCTGCTACGACGCCGCCGACACCTTGCTGTATGTCGGCTGCTCCATTGATCCCGACCGCCGACTTCACGAGCACCGACGCAAGGATTGGTGGCCCCAGGTCACCAGGAGCGAAGTCGAATGGTTCGACCGCCCCTACGACGCGGCCCTCCGGGAATGGCAGGTCTCTCAGACTGAGAACCCGCTTCACGGAACCCCGATTTCGTATATCGGAATCAGAGGGGCTCCTGGCGGGCCCCCGCTGAACAAGCCCGGCTGGTCTCGGAAGTCATAACGCCAGCGGCCCGGGACCCCCTCGGCGGGGTTCCGGGCCGCTGTGCTGCGCCGTGGTGCGGGTCAGGCGAGGCGGAAGTCCTCGAGCCGGTGGCCGGCGCCCACGCGGGCCGTCAGCCGCTTGCCCGGGAGCTCCTTCGGATCGAGGCCGACGGCGGCCGCAACCTCGGCGGCCGGGTACCGCTCGGGGGTGTCGGCGTCAGGGGCGTCGGCCGCGATCTCGGCCTGGTCGCCGAAGAGCAGCAGCACGCGGACTCGGACGCGGTCGTCGTCGGGAGTGATGTTCGCGGTCATGGGTGGATCCTCTCGCTTCGGTACAGCTTGGGGGAATTGTGTGTTAGCTCAGGGAACGTTCAAGGGCCGTGTGATCGGTGGCTGCGACATGGAGCATCGCGGCCTCAATGGCCCACCGTTCCGCATCGTGCAGCCCGGTCATGTCGCATCCGGGGCGATGGCATGTCCAGCTCCAACGCTGGTCGCCGTCGGGGGTATCCGGCAGACGCTCAAAGTCGAGGTCATGAGCCGCGAGGGTGGGGCTGTCGTCAGGTGGGCAGCAGCGGCAGGCTGAGATGAGGACCCGTTGCGCGACGGGCCGGTAGTCCACTGTGTGCATGTCGGGGACGATCGCGAGGCCCATGGCACTTCGGCCCGACTTGACGCCGGGGCAAGCAGCCGCCGCTGCGAGATACGCCTGTGCCAGGGAACGCATCGTCCAGTAGAGCCGGAGCCCAGGCGTCTGCTCGTGGTGGCCATTCCACTCCGCCTTCGGGCAGATGAAGCTGTAGCGCCGCACCGTCGGACGCATTTGCCACCGGCGAGCTGGCAGTCTTGTCGCACTCATACGGGGCCTCACGCTCCGGGCACGGCGACGGGGTTGTCGCCGAGGTAGCCGAGGCGGGTGTCAACGCGGGCCTCGGCCTCGCGTTGGCGGCCTGCGTGGGCCTGTTCGGCCTCCCAGCCAGTCTTGGTCTTGCAGCGGCTGCCGGGCTGGGCCTCGCAGCGTTCGCAGGGGATGGCCAGGACCTCCGTCGCGACCGCGGCGTCCCGCTCCCGTTGGCGGCGCGCGCGGGTGGACTTGGACTCCCATGAGGCGAGGACGGATCGGGGGACACCTTCCATCGCTTCGGGGTACGTGGTCTTCGGCTCGGGGTCGAACTCGACATTGGCCAGGGTGAGCAGCTGCCACTGGGTGGGGATGACGGCGGGGCCGCCGAAGTCCTCGCGGTCGGTGTTGAGCGCGGCTGCGCCCCAGGGGTCGTTGCTGTTGCGGAACCTGCGGGACAACGGGACGTCGCCGTCGACGATGCGCGCCAGGTGCGCCATGCGCTGGGCGTGCTCGTTGACGCCCTTGGCGCTGGTCATGAGGGCCTCGATCGTGGCCTCGAGTTCGACTGGCGTTGCCGGGTCCTCTGCGGCGAGGGCCAGTTCGCGCAGCCGGAGGACGACGGCCGAGAGGTGCACGGCGAGTTCGTCGATGGTGATGCGCGGCCCGTTGTGCAGGTGGGCGGTTTCGGGTGCGGGCATGTGCACTCCTGTGCGGTCAGTGGGTGCGGGTGTACGCGGGGAACTCGCGAGCGGCTCGGAGGGACAACGAACGTGCGGGGCCAGGAGCGCGGCGCGTCTTGGCGGCGCGCTCCTCCAGGAGCGGCACCAGTTCGCCGACCGGGATGATCAGGACGCCGTCGACCGTGAGCCGGCCTCCGGTCACGGGAGCGCCGTAGATCGCGATGACGGGCCGGACGGGGACGCCCAGGGCCTCTTCGACGCGGTGGGCCGTACGGATCGCTGTGGTGACGGAGCGGTGCCGGTCGGCGGTCCCGTGGACCAGGCGGCCGTGTCGAGTGACGGACACCTCGTTCTGGGCCGACCACCACTTGGTGTCGATGACGTAGGCGCCCAGGCCGTCCGGGGTGATGAGCAGGTGGTCGATGTTCGCGCCGCTGCGCGGGATGGCTCGGTCGTGGTGGATGTGCCAGCCTAGGGCGGTCATCGGCTGGAGCAGGGCGGCCGTGAGACGTTCGCCCCTGGCGCCGATGTCCCAGCTGGTGTCGCCGAGTTCGAGCCAGCCGAGGCTGGACAGGAAACGTCGCCACCAGGGCGCGGCCGCGCGGATCTCGGCGGCGTGGTCGGCGGCCGACTGGCCGGCGGTCACCGCTGGCCCTCGGACTGGTCGGCGGGAAGGCCGACCCGCTCGCGCGTCGCGGCATTCGACAGGTCGACGAACTCGGAGCGCTGCTGCGGACTCCAGTCCCGGGGGTCGCTGCCGTGCTGGTCGACGTACTTGCGAAGGGCGGTCGCAGCGGGGGTCTTGTTCTTGGCCATGATGGTGGTGCCTGTCTCCTGAGGGTGATGGGTGTCCCGGGGCGGCCGCCACGCCTGGCAGCTACCGCGTCCGCCCCGGGGGCTACTTGCGGCTGATGATCGTCCGGTGGGGGTTGTCGGGGTCCTCCTCGAAGGTCATCCACTCCCCGCCGACGAGCCGCGAGGTGTTGCCGGTGTTGTTGTTGCCGGGCTGACCTGCGACAACATCACCGTCAGGGGCGGTCTCCTGGTCCGGGGGAGGGGCGGGTGGGATGTCCCGGCGGTGGACGCCCTCACGCACGCCCACCCCGGGGGCCCTCACGCCGGCCCGTACGCGGATACCCACGCGGGCCAGTTGGGCCCGCACGTCGCGGGTCTCCCAGGCCCTCCCCGTGACCCCGGACAGGGCCTTGGCGAGGGCCGCGAGGTGGACTCCCCCGGAGGGGCCGAGGAGCGCCCGCAGGTACTCCCCCAGTTCGTCGTGGGAGAGGTCTGGCAGGGGGGCCGGCTGCTGCTCCCCCGCGGGCTGCTCGGGCTGCTCCCCGCTGCTCTCCCCCGGGCCCTTGGCCTGATCTCCGGTGGGGGCGGCCTTGCCGCGGCGGAGCTTGGACAGGTCGGGCAGGGGCTCTCGCAGGCCGAGGACGATCGCCGTGAGGATCCAGGCAACGGCGCTGGCGCCAACGATGTGGCCGGTGAACGGGAGGCCGTTGACGACCAGGGTGAGGACGACCACTCCCCCGATGCGCGGCAGCGGCGCAGTGAATGCCCAGTCCCAGAAGGCCGCGGCCATCCGGCTGGAGCCCTGCCAGATCGCGATCCAGATGCGCATCAGCCGCTCCCGAACATCATCAGGACGCCTGCGGCGAGGTCGACGGGGATGTTCCAGATGGTGTCGGTCCCGGCGAGGGGCCAGACGCAGGCGGAGGCGATGCCGAGGATCGCCCCGAACAGCGGGGTCATCTTGGCGCAGAGCATGATGATCAGGAGCAGAAGCGAGGCGCTGGCGACGGTGACGTTGCCGAAAGGGTGGTGGCCGCCGCCCACGCCGATCCCTGCGAGGCCCTGCTCCGTGAGGCGTTGCGGGTTGGCCCACATCTGGCCAGCCGCGTTGAAGGCCGTCCCCGCCAGGAATCCGAAGATCAGAGCGGGGTTTTCCTTGAGCTTGACCCTGCCCTTCCCGCGGACGGCGAGGATCAGGAAGACCGCCATGCACAGGGCGAGGCCGCCGGCGCCGAGTGCGCCGAAGGCGGCATTGCTGCCGGATGCGATGTACACGAGGGGTCCTTTCAGCGGGGTCCGTGCAGCGCAAGCGCGAGGGCGGCGGTGCACACGGGAATGCGGGCGACCCAGTTCACGACCGGGTACAGCGGCTCGGGGATGCGCATCCCGCGGATGACCGCGGCGATGACGAACGTGACGATGACGAGGCCGATAGCTGTGCCCAGGCCGGCGCGGCCGGGGGCGTCGGCCGCGTGGCGCATGGCCTCTTCCAGGCCGAGCCACCAGCCGACGAACGCACAAGAGCCGTGGTAGGCGGCCCACATGGGGTTCACTCGGCGCCGGTCGTGCCGGGCGGCCGGCTGCTGGGCAGCCGGTTGGGAGATGACGATCTGGGAGGCGCGGCCGTCCTGGTCGATCGTCACGGTCGTAGGCACAGCAGGCTGCTCCTCGGTCTGCTCGCTGCGGCGGTTGAGGGAGTACCAACGCACCGGCCCCTCCCCCTGCGCCGCGGTCTCCTTGGCCGGTGGCGCTTGGTCGTCCTCGTAGAGGCGGTCGAACCAGTCCCGCTCCCGCTCCGGCTTCTCGGTGGGCTGCTCCGCCGGGGCGGTGGGCGTCGTCCCCAGGCCGCGGCGGCACAGCCACCGGCGGATGCCGAGCTCGTCCTCGCCGGGCGCGCTCATTGCTGCTCCTTCGCCTTCGTGATGAGGCGCTGGAGGCGTTGCGCGCGGGCCTGGCCGATGCGGAGTTCGCGCTGCAGGATGCGCAGCGTCGCGCCGCGGGATGCGTTGCGGCCGCCGCCGGCGCGGATGGCGTCGTCGAGGCGGAGCGCCTCCTCGAGTAGCTCGTCGGTCTCGTCGACGGCGTCCTCGTTGGCCGGGCACGCATCCGCATCTGGGTCCGGCGCATCCGCATCTGGGTCCGGCGCATCCGCATCCGGCTGCGCACCTGTCTCGGCCGCCAGTGCATCCGGCTGCGCATCCTCGACGGTCGTGGTGGCGGGGATGCGGGCGTGGACAGCGGCAGCACGGCTGGGCGCCGCGACGGCGGCCGCGACGACGGCGGGATGCGGGTCGGGCATCGGTGCCAGGTCGAGGAGGAGCGTCTCCCTCGCATCCCCCGGGTCGGGTGCGGGCGGGTTGCCGAGGCCGAGAGCGATGCGCACCTGCGCCTCGGACACGACGACTCCGGCTGCGGTGCACAGGGATGCGACCTCGCCCAGGCTTGCGTGCGGGTGCGCGGCCGCGACCGTACGGACGGCGTCTATCGGCTGCATCCGGGTCAGGGCCTGGTGGGCGAGTGCGCGCACCGTGGCGGGCCGGGCGGGGCCGGGCTGTGCCCAGGGCGAGGTGACCGGCATGGTCGCGAGCTCGTCGGCAGTGCGGCGGGCGGCGAGCTGCGCGAGCAGCTGCTGGCGCTGCTCCGGGTCCTGGCCGACCTGTGCACGGGCGACCGCGGCCGCCAGGCGCCGGCGGGTGAATCCGGCGAAACGGCGGGTGTGCTCGAGGCGGGCGGCGAGCCGTACGGCCGCGGCGGTGGCGCGGTCGCGGCTGATCTGCTCTGCGTCGCGGCCGCGGACGGCGAGGCCGAGGCGGGAGAGCAGGCGCTCGCGGAGCTCGCGGAGGATGACCGCGGGGAGGCTGGCCGACAGGGCGCCGGGCTTGGCGTGCCAGAGGTCCAGGCCGAGGGCGAGGTGGCAGAGCACTGCGGCGAGGACCGGGCCGACGAATGCACGAACGGTGCCGCCCCAGATGTCCGTAGTCTCGGTGTACGCGGGGATGACCTGGACCATGGTGATGACCCAGACCAGGATCCCGGGCGCGCCAGGAGTCGCCCGGGTGCGCAGGTTGCGCTGCGCCATGAGTGCGCAGGCGAGCAGCGCGAGCTCGGCAGCGCCGAACAGGAAGATGCGCTCGCGGAAGCTGTGCATTCCGAGGTGATCCTCGGCGAAGCGCCAGCTCGTGTCGCCGCTATAAGCGGTGCACCCGGCGGCCGCCATCGCGGCGACCAGGATGGCGGCCGGAGTGCGGTCCCGGGAGTCGGTCGGCTGCGCATCCGGGTGCACGGACTGCGCAGCCTGGGCGCGCACCCGGCGCATCCGGCGCCAGCCGTCCACGAAGCCAACGAGCAGCGTGACGGCGAGCAGGATGGCGGCTGTACGCACCGGGTGCTCGTGGGTCCAGCCGAGCGGGCTGTGCACCGGGTCCTCCTGGTCGTGCGTGAGGGTGGATGGCCGTGCCCGCGACGGAGGTGCGGGCACGGCCGGCATGAGGGCGTGCAGCCTGCGGCAGCAGTCAGGCGACGGCGGATGCGCCGGTGCCGCTCACCAGCGGTCGCCTCGAATTTCGGCGCGCGCTTCGGTGGCCTCTCGCGACGCGTGGGCCTCGACGCTCAGCTCATCCCAGGCGCGTCGGGCGTCAGGGTGCTGGGCGGCGGCGTAGTCGACTGCGACGGAGCCGAGGAGCTGCGCCGCGGTGGCATGCGCGTCCTCCGCGACCGAGGTTGCGGGCCGCTGCTCGGCGGTCACGACGCGCGCCCAGTGGGCTTGCGGGGACCGGGGATGGGGATGCGGGGGACGACCGGGCCGGGACGCCAGTTGTCGTCGTCCGCGTGACTGCTGGGCTGCCAGGGGCAGGCGCCATTACGCTCGTGCATTGGATCTCCGTGTGCTTGACGGTCTGCGGAGACCGGCCCTCGTCCCGATTGCTTGCCGGCGCCGGGACGAGGGCCGACTTGTTGGTGAGCAGGGGCAAGCTGCTCAGTGTCGAGCGTACGGGATACCCCGTACACTGGCAACGCGGCCTGCCCAAAGAAGGGACAGGGCATGGAGGAGGAGGTGCAGCGCGTGTTTGACGCTCTCGCAGGTCTCTCCGAGATCAGCGACCCAAAGACGCGCGCGCTCGCTGTCGCGAGGGTGCTGAAGGAATGGCCCGACCGCAGCAAGGCGCTGCGAGAAGTGCGGCGCCAGGCCGTGTTGGAGCTACTCGCACCCGACGATGCCTCTGTCCGCAAGGTCGCCAAGGAACTCGGGGTCTCGCCGACCACAGTGCAGGACATTGCCGCGGGCTACTCACGGTCGGGGAAGGACCGGCCAAAGAAGAGCGAGCACTGAACGCGGCTCGGATTACAGCAAGGGGGGCACATGGAGATCTTTAGCCGGGTAGACCTTTCCGTCGCACCGTCCAAGCGATTTGGCATATCGATCGCGGGAGAGCTTGAAGAGAACTTGCGCTTCAAACTAGAAGCGCTGAGGCCGCTCACCGAAGAAGTGAGCAAACTACTCTTCTACACATCCCGGCGATTCTGGGCAAGCATCGAGAACGAAGCTTGCTCCATCATCTTCAATCACGCGGTGAACGACTTCGACTCCCTTCTGCCGCTCCTATGGAATGGAGACGGGCGGAACGCCGCCCGCGCCGCTCGATCACTGTACGAGCACCTCATCAATTACTGTTGGGTGGCCGCGCACGACGAAGGACGCGACCGCTATTTGGCCCACGAGGCAGTAACGCTTGACCTGATTTCCAAAATGCGCCGAGGGGCAATGCTCCTCAAGAAGGTCGCACAAAAGAGGGAACTTCATCGGCTCAGGCGAATGGGTAGGGATAATCGCGCTCGCTACAACGCAGCACGTGAAGCGTACGGCGATGCCTTCCAGCGCGATTGGGCCGGAACCACACTGAAGAGTCGAGCCGAACTTTGCGGGTTTGACGCCGGATACGATGCCTACCGACTGCTTTCCCAAGTCACACACGGAAGTTACGGCGGGACCCTTGGCACCCAGCGCCCCGTAGACGGGAAGCCTGTACACCGCATAGGTCCCTCCCTTGAGCTGGCAGCACTTTCATTTCTTGAAGGGTTGTCTTTCTTCAGGGATTTGTGTCGAAGAATCCACGCTGTAAGCGATATCGACACCCGTGAACTGGTTGATGCACTCAACGCCTTGATTGCGAAATGGCCGGAATATCGCGAAGCGTGTGAGTGGGTCGATAAAAATCTGTGGCCCGAAGCACCCCCAGGAAAGCCCCTTACGGTAATGGCGCTCTACCCAAATGGTGGGACCCGATGGTTTGTTTGGGAGCGGCCACTAGGGATCATCTCTCCCATCGACCCCCCAACGGACTCCAAGGCATGGGAAGAAAAGATAAAGGCTCAGATAGATTTCGTCCCCGACGGATCCTTCGTTGGAGATGAAGCAGGGCGACCTATCACCATCGTCGTCGAAGGCGTGCTTGGGGTCGTGAACGCTGCAGCAAAGTGGTATCCGGCGGAGGCCGTCATGTTGAGTAACGAGAAGACCCAGGATCTGGGCGAAGCCTTCGCGCCGCTCTGACCGGAGGAGATCCGGGAGCCGGTCGCTCGTAGGAGAGGCAGTCTGGGTAGGCTGCTTGCCATACCCGCGTCGCTTCGCATGGACGCACGGAGGGCCCTGTCGAGAAGGCAGGGCCCTCTTTCGTTGGTCGCCGCGCTGCGAGTCAGTCCCTCGTTCGTAGACTGGCTGGCGCCCCACCAGCGCCGCCAGGAGGTCCCCCATGCGCCCCACTCGGTTCGAGACGTTCGCCATCGACACGGTCCGGCAGGCCGGGCACCCGCTGGTCAGCAAGGTCCTCACGCTCAAGGAGGCCGGCGGCAACCAGCCGTTTGGCCTCGAGGTCGCGTTCACGACCGGCACGGCGCTGCGCTGGCAGGTCATCGGCGAGTCGGCGCCGGGCGACAAGTACGACCAGGCCGAGGTGCCGGTCGAGGGCGAAGCGCCGATCGCGCCCCTCGTCGGGGCCGACCTGGCGGGGCGGCCGGACAGGGCATCAGGGGAGGCCTGGCTCGCGCAGCTGCTCTCGGCGGCCGGCTCGAGGGAGCTGGCGTCGGTGAAGGAGTGGTCGAAGCGCGAGGAGGCCAAGGAGGGGCATCACGGGCTGACGCTGCGGTTCCACTCCGGAGCGAAGGTGTACGTCCGCGCGGTCTGACACGCGACGGCCCCCGCCACATCGTTGTGGCGGGGGCCGTTCCCAATGGCGCGAGTGCCTGGCGGGTTCCGGACCGTGGCCCTCGGGCTCGCACCCCCGAGTCTGCCCGGTCTCGATTACAGGCGCACGCGAAGGGCGCTCAATGGGTGACGCACGGTATCCGGCGCGGCCCCCATGTGGAGGATCAGGGGCCGCGCCGGACCTCTTCCCGGACGGCCCTGCCCCAAGAGCGCCGAGGCTGCCGACACGTGGGCAGGACCACATTTCCAGGATGCGCCCCCATTCGCCCCGGGTCATCCTGAGCGAATGGACCCCCGCGTGATCGTGATGCCCGTATCGCCGAGCGGCGGCCGGCAGGTACGCGTGGATGAAAAGATCCTCGGCGTCGCCTTCAACTCGGCCGATCTGCTGGAGTTCCTGCGCCGCGCCGGTCTCGACACCGACACGGTCGACGTCACCGACCCGGAGCTCGTCGACTGGCGCGAGGGCGGCCCCGAATCCTGGGCGTGAGCAGCCCCGCCCGAGGTGCGTGCGCGGTGTACGAGCGGGGCTGCTCCTCAAGGGTGCGTGCTCGCCCAGCCGCGTGCATCCTGATTCGGCGCCGGATCTGGATCCGATCAACGCGGACCGCTGGACTCAGGTGCTCAGATTGGCCATCAAGCGGACTGCGGCCTTGTCACTTGCGTGGCCCTCGAGCGCGGCCCACTCAGCGACGTCGAAGGGCCAGCCGGTGTCCTTGTAGGCGATCACGACGTGGCGGCCATCCTGCCGAACCCAGTGCCGCTCGTCGCCAGGACCGGTGCCGGCGACAACAACAGCTGCGGCTGAGGCGGCCGTACGGCACTTGAGACGGGTCTTCGGCATGATCAGTGCTCCTGTGGTGCTGGACACGCGCCGGGCTTCCCGGAGCCTAACCGCGGGCACCGTCATGCGCACGGCGGCCACCGGCCCCCGACCGCCCCTGCGCCGTCCTGACTGCCTGGGGTGTGCGCCGCCGGCATGCGCGCTCTGGTCCAGCTACAGCGGCCGAAAGCAGGGCATCACGGGCTGACGCTGCGCTTCCACTCCGGGGCGAAGGTGCACGTCCGCGCGGTCTAACGGCTGGCCCCGCTCATGGCGATGCCGTTGACTTCTCATGGCTCCGGGTCAGGCGAGGTTCCCACCAGCCCATGAGGTCTGTCATTACCGCAGAGAGATCTTGGACCAGGTCGTTGAGATCGCTGATTGAGAGCGGTGCGAACCGCGGTGCCTCGTTGCCACGCGTGAAGCGCAGAGTCTGCTTTGCCGACGCGTCGGGATCGCTCGCGTCCATAAGCCACGCGCCGTGGACATAAGCGTTGCGCCGGTCAAAGGCAGCTGAGCAGCGTTTCATGAGGTCTTTGAGTACATCGAGCTCTTGCGGGGTCACATCAGCTCGGACCCGGGCCACGCCCTCGATCAGGTTCCTCACCTTGCTGGTGTTCTCGCCGTTGATCCAGAACGCGGTGTAGGGGCTTTCGCAGAGGTCGCGCGCGACTATCTGGAGTCGTAGCTCCAGCTCGGCCGCGGTGCGAACCATCAGGCCAAGGAGTGCGTACAACTCCATATCGGTGTGATCGCCTTCGTTCATCGGGTAAGTGTTCCAAGCCGTCCCCGATCGCGGAACTGATTTCGCCAGCCGAAGGTCGAGTTGTGATCACTAGGCCGGAGCAAGCTGCCGTGCGCCAGGGCGCCCCGGGTTGCATGGTGTGCGTATGCGCGCGATCTAGAGCGGCTACATCAGCTTCGGCCTGGTCACGGTGCCTGTGCAGCTATTCGCCGCGACCGAGGAGCACGGGGCGGGCTTCCACCAGGTCCACGCGGCCGACGGGTCCAGGATCAAGCATCGGCGGTTCTGCGCGAGCGAGGACGTGGAGGTGTCGCAGTCGGAGATCGCGCGTGGGTGGGAGCGGCCGGACGGCCGGACCGTGGTGATCCTCGACGAGGACCTGGCCGCCCTTCCGCTGCCGACGAAGCGGACCGTCGACGTGCTCGGTTTCGTCGACCAGACGGACGTCGACCCGGTGCTCTACGCGAAGCCGTACTGGGTCGGGGCGGCCGGTGAGCAGGGGCAGCGGCCGTACGCGCTGCTCGTCGAGGCCCTCGCGCGGCACGGCACGGTCGCCGTGGCGAAGGTGACGCTGCGGACCAGGGAGCGCCTGGCGGTGCTGCGGCCGCGGCACGGGATGCTCGTGCTTCACACGCTGCTCTGGCCGGAGGAGATCCGGGAGCCGGACGACCTGTCGAGCTCGGCCCCGGTGACGGAGCGGGAGCTCGAGCTCGAGCTCCTCATGGACTCGCTGGCGGGCGTCGAGATCGCGGAGTTGCACGACGAGTACGCCGCGGCGCTGGAGCAGCTGGTGGTCGCGAAAATGAGCGGCGGCGGGGTGGAGGAGCCGGCCGAGCCGGTGCCAGCCGTGGACTTGATGGCCGCGTTAGAGGCCAGCATCCGGGCAGCGCGGCACGATTAGCCGTGACGGCTCCTGCGGCGCAGTTCCTCTATTTCAGCCTTAGCGGATTCCAACTGCCCTCTGAGGTCATTATTCAACCGCCTTAGCTCCTCCAGTTCGACAGCAAAATTTGCTTGCTGCTCCAGTAGATACGAGCATGCATCGACAGGCGCAGATGAGAAACAGTGGCGGCCATCGCTATGCGTCTGGCCACGCTGTTGAGCCCTAAGCTTTACGATCTTGAGCGCGAGGTCCTGCTGTCGCCGCAGGTAATTTGCAGAGACACCTGCGGCTCGAGCAACCGATGCGAACGTAACTGCATCCCCGGAATCCACGATCTCTTGCAGGCCGGTTTCTGCGCGCTGGCGAGCGGATTTTGCCTTCTTGGCTGATGCGTTGAGAAGGGCAGCGGTCTTCCGTTCGCTGCCCGTCCCGCTCTTCCGAATCGTGTACGCCTGCGGCACTTCAGCGCGATCGGTCATCGCGCACGGAAGCGGTCAGAGAGTCGCACTACCGGGGCAAGGTCCGCGGCCTCAGGCTCTTCAGCGGCCGTCACTTCACGAGCCCAAGCAGTAACTTGGCCTTCCAGCAGTTTCTGCAGGTAATCGCCGCGCCAGGAAAAGACCTGGCCTTCAATGGCTTCTAGAGTCGCCGAGCGACCAAAAGCCGCCTCTGCGACTTTCGCAACAAGCTTGGGGCGTTCCACTTCACGGTCTCTCCAGCCCGGCTCACGCACTCTGAGTCGTTCACCAGTTGCCTGGTCGCGCCGATTAGACATCTGCTTATACAGGCTGGTCCGTTGCGCGGCACCTAGAAGGCCGTTCCGGAATCCATGCTCAATTAGCGATGCCAACGACATTCCGTAAATCCGCTTTAGCGGCATGAGAGCCATCAGAGTAACTGCGTGCGGCCACTCGCGTTTGAGGACTTCATGCGGCAGCAAGAATTCTGCGGCAAATTCGTAGGCTTCTCGTTCCAAGTCTCCTTCGCGGCGCATCTGGTGCATAGCCAGATGTCCCAGCTCATGCGCCACCGACATGCGTGTCCTCTCCCAAGAGTCCGTCGCTCGCACGCCTACGAGTGGACGATCCAACATGGGGCCAATCCACGTGGAGAACGCATCATGGTTACGCGCATGCAGGTCTGTGTCGAAATGCAGCGTTGCGACGTACACGCCCCCGCGCTCGAGGGTGCGGATCAGGTGAGGAACAGGCTCCTCGGCGTCGACGCCCAGCACTCTGCGAGTCTCTTGGGCGGCCTCCGGTGGGGACATCGCCGCCGGAATACGCGGAACTCGCATGTATGGCAGCCGCAGCTTGGGTTCCGCAGCGTGCACGAGGTCCCCGACGAGCCGAGCCCATGACACGAGCTGGTCCTCTTCTGACCTGGAAAGGTTCTTCTTCGCTCTGAACAGGAGACTGCCGCGCTGGACGGGAGTGACGGGTGCCGAGGTCAAAAACTCGAGCGGGAACTCCAAGGCGGAGGCCAGCTGCCGGCCGCGTGTTAGTTCCACAGCGGTCGAGTCAGCGTGCTCCAGCTTGGAGTACCAGGACTGCGAGACCCCGGCACGCTGCGCGACGTCGCCTGACTTCAGACGTTGGATCAGGCGTGCGTCGCGCAAGCGCTCACCGAAGACCTCGACTTCAGCGGAGTCCCCCCACAGCGGAATCGCCTTCGTCGTCATCACGGCCGTCCTCGCTGCGGTCGCCGGAGAGCTGCTGCTCCGACTGAGCTTCCTCTTCCTCGTCCCAGACTCCAACGACCCCAGCGAGGTCGTCGTCGTCGTTGGCGGCCCCAATCGGCACCGAATGGCGGAAGGGATCGTCGACAGACCCGACCGCGGGTGCCGCGATGGGGATTTCCTCCAGCATGGGGCACTTGATCCCCCATCGCTGCATTGACTCCACACGTGTCAAGGACAACGAGCGCAGAGTGCCGAGGTTCTCGTCCCAGTCCCACATGACAACGATCGACCCGGCAGGACCACGCAGCGTTGCCTCGTCGAAGAGGAAGGGGTCGACCAGCTCCGCAGTAGGTGGCCTCATCCTCAGGCGTGGCCTGACTTCGGAGCCAGTGAGCCCGACCCGCACCCACTCGTCTCCGGCCCCGATCAGGCGAAGGCGCGACCTTCGGACGGCCAGGGAGCTGGAAGCAAAGCCAAGAAGCTCCGTCCGGGCAAGGGCCGACATCGCCGGCCCGTTCGGAGCCTTGACCGCCGAGGCCGTCATGGCGGAGACCTTCTGCACGGAGGCGTCGAGCATCCCATGCAGCAACGTGAACTCGCGCCTGTAGACGTCGGCGAGCCTTCGCAGGAGGAGGGGTGATCCCATGAGGAAAATTTATACCCCTGTTTTCACCCCGCGTCCATCGTGATCGCGGACGAATTTGATCAGGCATCATGTATCGATGTTAGCATGCAACTAACGTTCTGACCTGGACTTTTGCATGTCCATCAGGTCTCATTGCCGAGCAAGAGAGTGACGCAGGACTCTCGCACAACGGCCCAACCGCCCCTTCCGCGGGGGTCCACCTCACCGATGCTGCGGCCGTTGAGACAGCAGCCAAGCGGGGGCGCTGTAAGTGTCCGCAGTACGAGGGATGGGCTGCCGGCCGGAGCAGCCACAGGGGCCGAACTGCCACTCCCAGGCGGGGCCGTAGAGCTTGACCTCCTGGCCGCCGTACCGGTCGACGTGGATGTGCCGCTCCGGGCCGGTGTGGTTCGCGGTCCAGCGCGCGACAGGGCCGCTGCAGACGGGGCAGCGGCCGTGGAAGCGGAGCCGGATGAGGGCGAGGGGGTGGAGGTCCGGCGGGCGGAGGTAGTAGCCGGGGACGAACGGCACATGCGGGCCGGAGTGGTCGCGCTCGAGGCCGCAATACTCGTCGCCGACCACGAACCAGCAGTCGGCGAAGTAGGGCTCGGTCATGGTCATCGGCAGTCCTCGACGTCGTTGACCGCGGTGCCCCGCCGGCGGGCCTCGATCTGGGCGAGGAGGCGCGTCACCTCGGCCGCGGCCTGGGGGGTGAGGCGGTAGTAGATCCGGGGCAGGCGGCCGAATCCCTGGCGTTCGTCGCGCTCCTCGGGGCGGGAGGTGAGCCAGCCGGCGTGGGCCATGCGGCGCAGGACGAGGTAAGTGGTGCTGTGCCCGTAGCCGGTCGCCTTGGCGGCCTGCAGACCGAAGAACTCGGCGCCCTCCTGCTCCACGATCCAGCCTGCGATGTCCTCCACCGTGTCGGTCCACAGCATCGGGTTCAGCAGTCCGGTTGGCATCGGCGCTCCTTGACCTCTCGGAAGGGTTCGGCCGGTGCGGGTGCGCCGGTCTGTGCGGCCCACCAGCCGGCGCAGACCATCGCGCCGACCGGGAGGTCCTTCTCGGCGCCGGCGGGCCGGTACGTGGCGACGGGCCGGTATTCGCCGTCGAAGCCGGTGCGGAGGCCCTGGTGGCAGTAGAACGGGCCGTCGTCGACCGGGCCGGGGGCGAGGCCTTCGAGCTCGGGTGAGCCGGGGCGGAATGCGCAGTCGATGCAGGCCCGGGGCATGACGCCCGGCGGCCGCGGCGCGGGGGTGACCTCCTCGGCCTCCCAGCCGGAGATGTCGTTGGTGAGGCCGGCGCCCGCGCAGTGGAGGCAGCGGCCTTGGTCAGGGCCCATGTCGCCCTCTTCGCACCAGGGGCAGACGTAGCGGTAGATAACGAGCCGGGCGGTCATGGCTGGTCTCCGGGATCGGTGATGGGCGGCGGGGCGAGGTATAGGGGTGGGCGCGGCGTCGGGTAGTTGCGCAGCAGCTTGAGCGCGGCAGCGTTGATGGTGGCGCGGTGGCCGGAGCAGCCGGGGCAGTAGTCGTTGCCGTCCGGGTGGCAGCGCCAGCCGGCGGCCTCGGCCTCTGCTCGGGCGCCGTCGATCGTGACGGCGTCGGTGAAGTGCTGCGCGGCGCAGGTGCTGTACGTCGAGGTCTGGTTGCAGTGCAGGGTGATGCGGGCGCTCATGGCTGCGGCGCCGCGTTGGGGCTCGGGGACGGTACGGCGGTGGTGTGGGCGCGGTAGGCGTCGAGGCCTGCGAGGGCCATGAGCGCCAGGACGGCGGCGAGGCCGAGGGCGGCGGTGATGAGGCCGGCGAGGATCGCTCTAAGCACGGGGCTGCTCCTCGGTGGCAGGGGTCAGCGCTGTCTCGTCGAGGAGCGAGAGGACGACGGTCGGCGCCACGGCGACGCGGTGACCGTGGCGCTCGAGGAACTCCCGGACCCGGGTCACGGTGGCGCGGTCGGCGCGCGCCTGGGCGGCGTCGAGGATCGCGGCGCGGCGGTCCCGCTCCCCGTCGGGCGTGGGCGACGAGGGGCCGAGGAGGTCGGCGGCCTGGAGCAGCGCGGCGCCGTACGTTCTCGCCTGGTCTGCGGTGAGCCGGTTGCGGTCGTAGCAGTTCACGTCGCGCCGGTTGAGATGCCGCAGCAGGGTGATCGGCGCCGGGTTCTCGCAGTCGGCTTCGAAGCCCCAGCCGTTGGCTGCCAGCGCCGCGGGGGCGCCGAGAGGGTCGATGGCGCGTTCCATGTCCTGAGCTGACATGGCCTGCTCTGCGGTCGTGCCCGGCTGGTGCTCGTCGTCCGCCGCGGTGATCGGCGTTCGGGTGCTCTCGCAGAAGGCCATGGGGAGGCTGCCGGGGGTGAGGTCGTGCGGCATGGCGCAGTGGGGGCAGCGCGGCCGGGACCAGGCGCAGGTGTACGGCGGCTTGTGAATCCAGGCGCCGTCGGCGGCCTGTCGCAGGTGCTGACCGCAGGCGCAGGAGAGTTCGTCGGGCGCGGCTTGGTGCCAACGAATCGCGGCGTCGACTACGCCGGCGGTGACGAACGTGCCGGGCGGGGGCGTGACCGCCTCCAGTGCCTCGCTCTGTTCCGCGGTGAGGGGAGTTCCCGCGGTCGGGATGACGGTGGGGTCCGGGCTGCGCTCGAGCCATTCCCTGCCTGCCCGGTCTCGGTGGACCGGGCCGTCGTGCTGGTGGCGGAGGGTGCAGGGCCCGAAGTAGCCGCTGCCGATGCCGCCGGTACCTTCCCAGGACGCGTCGCATGTGCCGGGCTGGGCGGTGCGAGGGCGGGCTGGGCTGCCGACGAGGGTGCTGCGGAGGTCTCGGGCGCTAGTCCGTACGAGGGGGTCGGGGGCGTCGTCCCAGACGTCGGCCAGGTGGTGAGCGCGCTCGATGGCGCCCTCGGCCTGCTCGATGCGGCAGGCGTAGCACCAGTCGGCGCATGGCTGGAGCGTCGTGGAGCCGTCGGGCTCGAGGACGGAGAACTGCATGTGGACCGTGGGCATGCGCTCGACGAGGGCCTGGAGCTGGGCGAGGTCGGCTCGTTTCTGGGCTGCGATGGCAGCGAGGTCGAGCGCGTCGAACTCGGCCAGGAGCTGCTTGGCCGCCGGGGGGAGCGCGTCGTAGCGGTTCGGGGCGGGGGCGGTCATCGGGGCTCCATGGCGGTCTGCAGGGCTTCGTTGATCTCGTCGGCCTGGTCCTGCTTCGCGCCGAGGAGCTGTGCTGTGGTGTAGCCGGTGCTTTGCAGCGGGGTGCCGCGGCGGGGGCGTACGGGCTCGTAGTCCAGCGCGAACTCGGCGGCCGGGACGATGGTCCATTCGCCGGTCATGCTGCGGACGATCCAGTCGTTGGGCTGGGCGACTTGCGTGCCGATCTGGAGCGTGGTGGTCGGGCCGCTGCCGGAGGGGTGGTGGAAGTCGACGTCTGTGGCGAGGAGGGTGCCGACGACGGTGCCGGCGGCGGCGAGGTCGCCGGGGATCCACTGCCAGGCGTCGACAGGGCGGGGCTTGAGGCGGTAGAGGCCCATGGTGCTGCTCCGTTCAGTCGTCGAGGAAGATCACGGTTGCGGTGCCGAGCCAGGTGAGGACGGCGGCGATGGCTCCGATCCCGGCTCCGAGGGCTGCGCTGCCGGTCGCGATCGCGGTGAGGGTTCCGGAGAGGGCGCCGAGGATGAGCCCGGCGATGAAGATCGGCATGGCGTCGGTCCGTTCTGCGGGTCAGCTGGGGGCGGTGGCCTCGTAGGTCGCTGCGAAGAGGGTGGCGTCCAGTACCCAGAGGGCGCCTTGGGCGTTGCGCAGGATCCAGTCGCCGACGTCGGCCCAGCAGGGGGCGTCGGGGGTGGGGATCTCGATGCGGCGCTTGGCGTGGTCGGGGCCTGCTTCGATGCCGATGATGGTGGTGCCGCGGCTGGCGTCGACGAGGCGCATGACGGCGACCACGCTGGCGGGGCTGCCGTCGAAGTGGACGGCGTCGACCTCGCCGGGCTTGGCGCGGTACCGGTTCGGGGGCACGTCGTTCATTGGCCGGCCCCGGTGGGGGTGATGTCTGTGGGCTGGATTTCGGTTGCGCGGCGGTGGACGCGGACCCAGGCGAGGACCTCATGGTCGGCGGGGATTTCCGGCGGGCGGGGGTCGAGGGCCGGGGTTCCGGAGAGGACCCAGGGGTCGAGGGGGCGACTCACGACGACGGCGTCGATGCGGTCGTATCCGCCGTGGGCCGGGTACAGGGGAAGAGAGATCCGGCCGGTTTTGACGCCGAAGAAGGTGTTGCTCTGCGGGGCGGTGACGGTCCCGACGGGGGGCCAGTCGCTGGGGTCGCTGAGCAGGCGGATCGTTGAGCACGGCGTGGGTTCACCGTCGTGGGCGCACTGCATTGCCGTGGTGTTGGCTTCGACGCTTTCGCTGTAGTGGAGGCTGCGGGCGCGTTCGATGGCGGCGAGGGCGTCGTCGCGTTCCTGGATGACGTTGTCGATGCGTTTGACGACGGCGGTGGCCCACTGGTGGCCGAGGACGAGGGTCTTCCCGGTCGGGTCGGTGATGTCGGTGGCGGCGAGGTGGCGGGCGATCTCGTCGGCGTCACCGGACAGGGGCTCAGGCATGGGGGTCCGTTCGGGTGTGCTGGGCGAGTTGTTCTTCGAGTTCGGCGACCAGGCGGCGGAGTCCGTCGGTGGCGCGGGCGGATTGGCCGCAGGTCTCGCAGACGTCGGTGCGCCGGGTCGGTTCTTCGGGCGGGAGGGTGCGCAGGAGACGGCGGTGCCGGGTGGCCGCGCGGTCGACAATCGTCTTGGTGGCGTGCTCGGCGACGTTGTGGTGGCCGCCGTTGGAGATGGCGTCCGGACAGCGGTTGTCGCAGCAGCCGGCGAACCACAGCTGGGTCGGCTGCTGCAGGACGACGTAGACGCCATCTCCGTCGCTGCTCATTGGGCGTTCTGGATGCCGGCGATGAGCATGGCTTTGACGAGTTCGAGGGCCTCGGGCTTGGTGAAGCCCGCATGCAGGTAGGCGGTGTAGGCCTCGTGGGCGGTGACCGCGGCCCCTTCGAGCTCTGTCATGGGCGGGGGGATGTCGTCGGACATGTCGGCTCCGTAGTGGGGGGTGAGCGGTGGAGGTCAGGCGGGCCAGGCGAGGTTCAGGCCGAGGGCGTGGCGCGGGCCGCCGTACGCCACGTTCGCTTCGGTGGTGCGCTGGATCTGGAAGTCGATCGGCAGGCCGGTGCGCATCCGGCCGAGTTCGCTGATCGCCGCGCACAACAGGGACCAGCGGGCGTCGGCGTGGTCGGGCTTGAGGTGGCCGGGGAAGAGGGCGTCGAACTCCTTGTCGGGGAGGATCAAGCGGACGTCGACGTCGCGCCACTCCTTGCCGCGGGCGGCGGAGCCGACGAGGTACGGCATGTAGCCGAAGGAGTCGTTGATCTCGCGGCCGAAGGCGTGGAGGTGGAGGGTCGCGGGCATGCCGACGCCAGCGGTGCTCGGCTGCGGCTCGGGCGCAGCAGCGACGGCAGCCGGGCAGACGGCGGCGGGGTGGGACTGGCGGATCGACCTGCCGGCGCGGAAGTCGTGCTGGGGGCATGTCGGGTCGATGGCGCTGGTGAGGACCAGGCCGCAGGGCGCCTGCGGGCAAGGGCACAGGTCTTCGGCCTGGTGGCCGGCCCAGGAGCGCCCGATGTGTGCGGGCTCGGCTGCCGCGACCGCGGCCTCGTCGACGAGGAAGGCGTCCGTACGCCGGGTGCGGTTCATCAGGCGAAGTCCCTGCCCTTGATCTTGGCCATGCGGCCGTCGGGGTGGTGGAAGACGAGGCCCTCGACGCCGGCGCGGTGCCAGTTGAGGACTGCGGTGCGGATGCCTTCGAAGGTGCGGTCGCCGGCGGCGAGGGGGACTGCGCTGGCGTGGGCGATGAGCCAGTGCCGGTCCTGCTGCTCCGGATTGCCGTTGATCTTTGGGCCGATGAGTTCGTACGTGCCGGCGGCCCAGGGTTCGTCCCGGCCGTGGACCTCGGGCTTGGCCGCGTTGGCCAGTGCCTGGGCGTGGAACGCGGCGAACGGGGACTGTCCGATCGGCTCCCAGCCGACGGACTTGCCGGTCACCTCGTCGTGCTGGACCAAGACGTAGTCGGGCGGGGTCTTCTTGTCGGGTTTGACCTCACGGCGTGCCCACCAGCGGCCTTCGTCGTCGTGCATGACGCAGGTGCCGTCGTACTTGTGGGTCGGGGTGCCCTCGCCTGCGAGGACCCATTCACAGCCGGGCGTGACCTCGCGTGTGACGTGACGGCGATCGTCGGGGTCACGGACGAACAGGGTCGGGATTTTCTGCATGGCGGGGTCTCCCGGTCAGGGGTTGGGGGTTGGGTCGGTCCAGCCGAAGGGGCTGTCACCGCCATCGGTGTCGACGCGGGAGGCGAGTGCGCGCTGCTCCTGTGCGGTGAGTCGGCGGTAGTGGGACAGGGGGCGCGGTCGACGCACGGGCGGGATCTGCAGGTACTGCGCCATGAATCGACGAAACGCCTGGAATTCAGGGTCCTGGCCGGGAGGCTGGTCAGGCATCGTCACTGCCCTCCCCCGCGGTACAGATCAGCTGCAGGTGAACGAACTCGTCATCGCGCGACAGCGTGGTCGCATCGGCCGTGAGCTCGGTGAGGGCCTGAAGGCCGGGGATGTGGAGCTCCGCGATCGGGACACGGGGGCCTACGCAGAACCAGTCGTTGTGGGAGACGGTGCCGGTGACGCGCAGCTCGGCGTCGGAGGTGACGAGCGACCAGCTGCGGAGGCGGACGGTGGGGCCGCCGCCGAATCGGATGGTGATCTCGCTCTGTTCCCCGAGGATGGCGAGCGCCACGTCGAGGCCGGCGGCCTGGAACGGGGAGACCGGCGCCTGCTCGTGCCACTTCGCGGCGTAGCGGGAACAGACGACGAGCCACTCCGCGATCGTTTCCGCGATGGCGAAGGGGATGGTGCCGCCGGGGACTGCGGGGTCGTGTCCTTCGGGACAGGAGCGCAGCTCGGCGGCGGCTGCTCGCATGGCGTCGGCGGCCGTGCGGGTCATGCGTCGGTCTCCTTCGGTACGGTGGGGTCGGCTCCTTCGCCGAGCCTGGACAGCACCTGGGGGCCCTCGCCAGCAAGCGAGGGCCCCTGCTGCTGCTCCTGGCGGTCGGCGAGGTAGGCCTTGAACTCCGCGACGGCAGCAAGGTCCTGGTCGGTGAGCCGGGTGCCCGGTCGACGGCAGGGCATCAGCGGGCCTTGAGGAGCAGGCCGGCGACAGCGATCGCGTGGCGGGCGTCCTCGGGGAGCGCCGCGTCCTCGCGGAGGTCGATGCCGGTCCAGCTCTCCAGCCAGGCCAGGACGCCGCGGCCGACGCCGGGGTGCATCAGGCAGATGTACTGGGCGATGTCCGGCGGGTGGCTCGGGTCTGTGTGCGTGTTGGCGACGACGTAGGGCACGCCGATGTTGCTGATCGTCTGCGGGTAGGGGCGCTGGTCCTCGTTGACGATGCGCCAGGGGCCGCGGCAGTCGTCGAGTGCATCGAGGCGGCCGCGGAGCTTCTCGATGGCCTGCCTGAGCAGTTCCCGCGGCGGCAGGTCATCTGGGTTGTCAGCCATGGTTGTTGCCTCCGCGGGAGCGGAACTTGACCTGGGCCTCGCTCAGGAGGCGGTGGGCGGCGCCGTACGAGCAGCCGAGTTCGGCCGCGACGCTACGGACGGAGGCGCCAGCGTTGTACAGCCCGGCGGCGCGCTGCCGGGCGCCGGCACGGTCGGTGAACTGGGCCTTGGCCATGGGTGATGCTCCTTTGCAGGTGGGCAGGTCCGTACGGGGTACGCCACGCTGGGCGGTCCCGGGGGCGTGGTGAGGGCTCGCAGGGGCAGGCGCGGAGCGCGGCGAGGGACTTGCGGAGGCGGCGGGAGAGTTCGGCGAAGGCCTCGCTCATGCGCTTCATGGCCTCGGTGAATCCCGTGACGGCTGGCGCCGCGGGGTTCGGGGCGAGGGCCTGGTGGATGCGGTCGGCGGCCGTGGCTGCGGAGGGCGTGGGGTCGATCACCAGCGGGCTCCGATGCGGGCGCCGTACCAGCGGGCCGAGGTGGTGCAGATCCGGTGGCCGGTGGACAACGTGACCTGCCAGCACTCGCGCTGGTCGATGACCTTGCGGGTCGTGAACTGGCCGGTGGAGACCGGCTTGCACTTCCTCTTGCCGGTCGTGCGGTCGGTGGAGCAGAGCGTCATCGGCCGGTCGACGCGGACGGTGTGGGACCGCTCGAGGAGGTGGTCCAGGGCGGTGATGCGGCCGTGCGCGACCGGTGCTGGGTCGTGGGCGTGGACAGTGGTGCACGCGGCGGTGAGGGCGAGGAGGGCGGTGGTGAGGAAGCGGGCGCTACGCACGGTGGAGTCCTGTGGTGCTGGTGGTGGGCGGGTTGAGGGTGAGGACACCGCTACCGATGGCGGTGGCCCCGGCTTCGGTCACGGGGGGCGTGGTCGCCTGCGCCCAGCCGGGGCGGGCATCCCGTACGAGCACGTGATCGCCGATCAGCCGTCGCACGCGATCCTGGCGCTGCTCCGCGCTGAGAGGGGCGACGTGGACAGACGGGTCGTCGGGCAGCACCCAGCGGACGTCGACCAGGTACGGCATGTCGTCCTCGGTGACGAAGAAGTGCAGCCGCTCGCCGAGGACCGTGGCGACCAGGAGGTACCAGTCAGTGGCCCACGGGGGCTGGCAGATCACGGAGTCCCGGAGCGGGAGGCTGGCGCAGAGGAGGCCGAGGAGTTCGGCGCGCTCGGTGCGCAGGTCCTGGGCGGGCGTGACGTCCGGCTCAGCGTTGTCGTCCACCGGGGCCGGGGCGGTGGCCTGCGGCGGAACCGGCGGCTGGACGACCGCGGCGCCGCCTGGTGCGAGTTCGCCCACCATGTCGCGGACAGACTGCATGGCGAGGTTCCAGCCGTGGACCTGCTCGGCCGGCCACTCGCTGCGCTGTGGCTCGGTGAGGAAGCTGGTGGCGCGGAGGACGGCGTCGCGGAGGTCGCCCGCGGTGGTGTCGCGGGGGTCGGGCACCGGGACCTGGGCATCCGGACCGAGGGCGGCCAGGAGCTCGTTGAGGAGCTGCGCGGCGTCGCGGTGAAGGTCGCGGGTTCCCCAGCGAACCAGGACGCGGACGATCCGGTCGACGGTGGCCTGGGTCGTGTTGGCGCGGCCGTAGGCGCTCCCCCAGGCGTCCATGGCGAACTTGCGGCTTGCGGCCTGCCATTCGGCGGCGCTGATGGCCGCGGGGGCTTGCCCGAGGGAGGCGGTGTCGGTCATGGGGTGTGGCTCCGTGTCAGGTGAGGGCGGCGGCCAGGAGGCCTACGGCGGCGATGCCAGCGACGACGAGGGCCCAGTTCCACCAGCGCGAGGCGTAGCGACTCGGGGCTGAGGCGGTGGTCGCCGGGAGAAGGAGCTCCCGGCGACCGGCCTCACCCTGATCAACGAAAGAACCGGGTGTCGCGGCTGACCCAGGCGTCACGAGCGCGATGCCTTCCGCGCTTCGGCGGGGACATCGACCATGACGTGCCGCTCCCAGCTGCAGGCGAGGTCGTCGAGGGGCTTGTCGACGCGGACCGTGCCGAGCTGAGTGCCGCATTGGCAGCGGCCGTGGAGCTCGCAGTCGCCGAGTTCGACGATCAGGGCGTGGCCGCCTTCCCAGCTAGCACGCTCGACGTCGTCGTCCGGGGAGGGGCGGACGTCGTAGGCGGGGACGGTGAGTTGTTCGAGCGGTGACCAGGCGACGTGCGGGTTGGGGCCGATGGGCAGGTAGATGCCCGCGTTGCGGGCTGCGTTGATGGCGGCGGCGATGAGGTCGATGTCCCGGGGCGTGGGCGTGATGCTGTGCTTCATGTGGTCTCCGATGTGGTGGTGCGGCGCGCCTTGGGGCAGGCGGCGCAGTAGGGGGTGCCGTCGGGCCAGAAGGCCCGGTGCACGGATTGGTCGTGCTGGCGGGGGCGGCAGGTGGCCGGCAGTGGCCCGCCGCCGCTGATGAAGTGGAGTTGCTCGCGCAGGCGCAGGCGGCCGGGCTGGTCCTGGACGTGATCGGGTGCAACGCACTGGTGGAAGTCGCACTCGCCGATGACCTGGCCTTCGGGCTTGCGTCCGTACTTGATCTCGAAGGCGACGGCGGCCGCGGTGTACGTGTCTGGCCAGTACCGGAGGAGGGGGGTGCCGGTCTTGCTGTTCCGTTCCCCTGTCCAGTCCAGGTGGCCGCCGTCGACCGGGCGTGTGCGCTGCTCCCACTTCTGCTGGAGCGTGAGCGGCTGATGGGGCACGTCCGGGATGCCGAGGTCGCGCCGGATGCTCGTGACGCGGTGCCTGTCGGCGCCCAGGTGGCGGGCGATGGCGCTGCTGCTGAGGGTGTCGCCGGTCTCGCGGAGCAGCTGCTCGATCCGCTCGCGCGGGACGTGACCGGGCATCAGCGGCTGCTCGCGGGGCTGGTGCGGGTCGGCTTCCTCGGGCCGTGGATGGTCTCGGGGAGGCTGCGGACGTCGGCGTAGGCCTGGCCGTATCCGGCGCAGGGGCCGGCGCAGTACCAGCGGCCGGGCTCGCGGGAGCCCTTGACGTGGACGAACACCATGCCGGTGGCGGGGGCGGCGCCTTCGGTGCTGCCGCAGACGTCGACGGTGCACTCCCGCTTGAACGGGCTGGGGGTGGTGAGGCGCTCGAGCGGGGTCGGGCCGACCATGCCCCCGTTCCACGCTTTCCGGGCCGTCATGGCCGTGCTGTGGTCGCTGCTGGGCGTGGCTTTCGTCATGGCGTGATCTCCGGTTCGAGTTCGGGCTTGAGGGCTTTGCGGCCGAGGGCGATGGCGTAACCGCGGGTACCGCGCCGCCATCGCCAGAACTCGGAGTCGTCGCACTCGTACTCGGGCACGCCGCGCAGGGTGGTGCCGACAACGACCAGGTCGGCGAGTTCTGCCTCGGTGACCGTGGCGCGGCCGAAGCCGCCGACGAATCGGCCGGCGTTGCGGCCGGTGGGGACGATCAGGCCGTCCCGGCGGGCGTGCCGGACCAGCAGGCACGGGCGTGCCCGGGTGACGGCACTGGCGTGGATCTGTAGGAGCTCGACGAGTGGCGCGACCGCGCGGGCGCTCATCGGTCGGCGTCCGGGTCGAAGCGGCGCGCCGCGGTGACGGGGTGGACCGTGTACTCGACGGGTTGGACGCGGCCGCGGAGGTGGACGGTGAGGTCCTGGGGGGCGTCGGGGTCGTCCGGGTCGGGGTCGGGCCAGGAGAAGGTGAGCGGGGCGTCGGGGCCGTGGTGCGCGCGGGCTTCGTCCTCGCAGTGCTTCCGGGCTTCAGCCTCGGTGGTGTACCAGCCGAGGGGGGCGATCTCGGTGTTGCACGCGGCGCGGTAGAACGTGACGTCGCTGTCGGGGTCCGGTGGCGCGCAGAGGCCGCCGTGGCCGATGGGGCGGTAGCACGTGAACGGCCATTGGGTACGGGCGAGGTCGGCGCCGCAGAACCGCGGCAGCCCCGCTCCTTCGCTGGTGGCGTCGGCCGTGACGAACTGTGGGCAGCCGCAGGGCTTTTTGCCGGCGGTGCAAATTGCGTTGTGCCAGTTCGCGGCGTGGCCGCACGCTGCGCAGGTCGCGCCGAGCGGCGGGACGGCCGGGCGGGGAGCCGCGGCGCTGCTCGCTGCCGGGGCCTGCGGCATCGTGCTGAGGATCTCCTCGATGCCCTCGCGAAGCGTCATGGGCGCGTCCGGCGTCCACTGGAGCGCGAAGAGGACGGCCATGGCCAGGCAGTCGCGTTCGGCGGCCGGGGCCGCCAACGTCTTCTGTTCAGCGATCTGCGCCCGTAGTTCCTTCTGCTTGTCGCGGCACAGACGCACGCGGCGCTGTTCCCTCGCGACCTGCTCGCGCAGCTTGTCCCGCTCGGCGACCAGGTCCTCGACGCCCTTCTCCGCGACGAGGCGCTGGGCGTCTTGGACCACGAGGTTGAGGGCGTTGTGCGTGTCGAGGAACGCCTTGTGCTCGCGGTCGGCGATCTGCTGGAGGCGCACGGCATCGGTCTCCAGCTCGGCAATTCGGGCTTCCGCGTCCAGTAGGCGGCGGAGGACCGGGGCCATCCGTTCGCCCATGAAGCCGACGAGGTTGAGGCAGTACCAGTCCTCGCGCTGTGAGGTGTGGTCGTGCTCGCGGCGGTCGCGTACGGACTCGGCGATGCGGACGAGGAGGGCGTTCGTCGTGGGCTGGGCGTCGCCGATCAGTGCGGTGATCTGCTGCCGCTGCTCGGGGCTGAGAGGTTCGCTGGCGGTCACGGCTGCTCACCGCCGTCGGGGGTGTCGTCGGGGCAGGTGCCGGGGCGGCAGACGAGGACGCGGATGTTGAGGATTCGGGCGTCGGGGGCTCCGCCGGGTTCGACGTGCACGCCGAGGTAGTGGCCGCGGGCCGACTGCTCGTCGACGGTGACGACGGCGTCCGTGCCCTGGCCCCAGTGCAGCGCCGTCGTTACCGGGTCTGGGCTGGACGCGCTGGGGGCCCCGTTCGCCTTCTCCCAGAGCAGCTCGAGGGCGGCAGCGACGCCGGCGCACCAGCTGTCCCGAGTGGGGTCGTCGGCACGCGAGGAGCGGATCAGGGCGGCGACGGCTTCGATTGCGTCGTGGAGTGCCTCGCTGCGGTGCTGGCGCTTCACCGCGGCGGCCAGAGACTCCCCGCTCTGTTCCCCGGTGTTGACGAACTCGACGTCGGGGTGGAGGTACTGGGCGGCCCAGATCGACCAGTCGTTGGCTTCGCCGAGCGCCATGATCTCAGCGGCCTTGGCGCGGAGGACGTGGGCGACGCGGGCCTGCCGCTCGCGGCCGGCAGGCGAGATCGCTGCGATGGCGCCTGAGCTCGCTGCGGGATGGACGGTGCCGCTGAAGAACTCGTAGGCGCCGCCGTAGGCCCGGGCAGGAACGGGGCCGGTTGCAGCGTGGTGGTAGGCGATGACGGCGCGGTGCAGCGCCTGGACGGCGTCCTGCATCTGGCTGGCCTCGACGGAGACGATCTCGCGGGTCGTGGCGGTGTGCTGGCCGCGGCTGTCGCGGAGGTCGTGGTCGAGAGTGTCGAGACGCTCATACCAGCGTTCGAGGGCGGCGAGATGTAGCTGGACGCGCGCGTCCACGTGAGCGGCGGCGCTCAGGCCGTCCTCGAGCGCCGCGACAGCGACGTCTCGTAGGTCATCAGCGGTCACGGCGCAGGCGTCGCGGGGGCCGGCGACGCCGAACTCGTAGGCCTCGACGATGTGGCGCTGCTCCTTCGGGAGCAGGTCGTACGGGTGGGCGGTCCAGTCAACGGGCCGCGGGGCGTGCTGGGCTTCGCCGGTGGGGGCGGTCGTCGTCATCGGGTGACTCCGGGGATGTCGCGGATGATCGTGGTGACGGTGCGGGCCTGGAGGGCCTGGGCACGGCGGACGCCGTCCATGCCGGCCAGGCGCTCCGCGGCGGTGACCGCGGCCGTCGAGGTGTCGAACGGGGTCTGCACGGTCTGCCACGTCGTGCGGCGGCCGCCGGGCTTCCAGTAGCGGACCAGGAAGCTGCCCTCGTCGCTGACGATGTTCGGGCCGGCCGCGGCGGTGCCGGCGAGCGTGAGCAGGAAGTCGTGCAGCACGCGGTCGTGGCGCGCGTCGGCCAGGGCGTCGTGCTCGCGGTGGGACTGCTCGGGCAGCTCCGGGTCGCCGAGGGAGACCGCGATGGCCTTGAGGTCGGTGAACCACCTGGGGATCACGTCCGGCATCTGGTTCCAGTCGCCACCCCACAGCTGGTGGAGCCGGTTGAGGTCCTGCGCGCCGTAGTACGCGTACAGCTGGGTGTTGCCGGTCGGGATGGCGGGCGCGGCGAAGAAGTCCGCGAGGTCGTCCGCGATGCGCTCCGGGTCGAGGATGCGGCAGGCGTCGGGGTGGTCGAGGTCCCAGGCGATGCCGACGGGTTTGTCCTGGGCGTCGTAGGTGACGCGGATCGGGAGCCACGGCAGGACGTGGGCGATGATGAACGGCCGCTCCAGGAGCGCCTGCAGGTCGGCGGCCGCGTTGATGGCGTAGTAGCTCTCGCCGTGCTGGTCGGTCACGGCGATGGAGATCAGGCCTGTGGTCGTGAGGTTCTTCGGGTCGAACTCGCAGTCGAGGTAGACGCGGCGGTCGGTGAGGGTCATGCGCTGCTCCAGGAGTTGGAAGGGGGGCGGGGCCGCGGAGTCGGCCCGGCCGGAGGATCCGGGGCTTGATCAGCCGCTGTCGCGGCCCGCGGCCTTGACCCACTCCTCGCGGGCCGCCGGGCTGTCGTGGCCGGCGCTCCGCTGGCCGACGACGGGCTGCGTGAGTGCAACCGCGGCAGCGACGGCGAGCGTGGCGTGTACCTGCGCCTCGGCCGCCAGGGCGAGGCCCACAGCAGGGTCGGCTCCGTCGCCGTAGGTGTAGTGGTGCGCACGGCCTGCCAGGCGTTCGGCCTCGCTGTAGTGCTCGGGTCCGGTCATGTCTGTAACTCCCAGTGCATGAGGGGCGAGGCCTAGGGCCTCGCGGAGGGTCTTGTAGGTCAGCGGAAGTTGCGGATGGTGCCGGCGGCGACGCCGTACTCCAGGGCGAGGTCCATGGGCTCCTCGCCGTCGTCCAGGCGCCGGACGATCTCGTCGCGCTGCTCCGGCGTTAACTTGGCCGGCCGGAACAGCGGCGACGGACTGCGCTGGTCACCGCGCTCGTGCCACGCACGGGCTTCGGGAGTCGCCGTCACTTCGGGGCCGCCGGGGACTCTTCGCGCGCGATCCGGGCCAGCTGCTCCGTACCGTCCTCGACCTCGCGGGCCAGGCGGACGGCCTCCACGTACGGACCGTGGGTCAGCGCCAGGAGCGAGCGGCTCTTGGGGTCTGCGGTCTCGATGGCGGAGATCATGTGGCCGGCGTGTGAGCCGGGGCCATGGCCGTACCCGGTGTGTCCGTAGTGGGCGAGGACGTCGCGGGCGATCTGGGGTGTGATCGCGGTGGGGTCGGGTCGGTGGTGGCCGCGGAGGAGGCTG
The DNA here is from genome assembly GCF_040644455.1 of Streptomyces sp. NPDC046977. Taxonomy (NCBI): domain Bacteria; kingdom Bacillati; phylum Actinomycetota; class Actinomycetes; order Kitasatosporales; family Streptomycetaceae; genus Streptomyces; species Streptomyces sp. NPDC046977. Next base: position 446,742 of record NZ_JBEYWO010000002.1, on the reverse strand, counting down.
GCGGCGATGCGGGCGGCGACGGCCAGGGGGACGCCGTGCCAGGCGTAGAACTCTCCGTCGGGGGTGAGTTCGCGGATGGCGACGGCGTAGTGGTCGGGGTCTGTGCGGCGGGGCCGTACGAACTGGGTGGTGAGGGTGTGGTGGATGGCCCAGCGGAGGGCTTCGAAGGGGATGTCGTCGTCCGGGAGGGCGGTGTTGGCGATGAGGCCGGCCTGGATGGCAGCGCGGAGGTAGGCGCGGGCTTGGGTGCGGAGGAGTGGTTGTGCGTCGGCGAGGTCGTTCCAGGCGGGGCCGATGGGGAGGTCGTCGGCGTCGGGTACCTGGGTGCGGGCGATGGCCAGTTGGAGGATGCGGGGGTCGTCGTAGTCGACGTGGGGGATGCCGGGCATCTGTGGGTCTCCTCGTAGGTGTGGGGGCCGGGTCCGCCCGGTTGCTGCGGGCGGGCCGGGTTCAGCGGGTGCGGAGGTCGAGCTCGAGGGTTCGGGCGTCCAGGGGGTCGAGGAGCTTGTGCAGGGGGACGGTGTCGTCGTCGGCTCGGGCGGCCGGGATGAGGGGGATGGGTTCGGTGATCGCGTCGGCGTCGTATGCGGCGGGGGCCGGGGCGAAGGTGGGCGCGGCCGGCTCGGCGGTGGGGGCCTGTTCGGTGTGGTGGACTTCGGCGCCGTTCTGGCGGGTGCCCCAGCTGGTGGCGTGGAGGGTGGCGAGTGACCACAGGCGCAGGGGCAGGAGCAGGCCGAGGTTGAGCAGGGCGTAGAGGGGTGCGGCGGCGAAGGTGAGCAGCCGGTCCGGTTTGGGTACGCCGGGGGCGCGGCGGAGGTAGTGGACCGAGCGGATCCAGGCCATGACGCAGACCGCGAGCGCGTAGCCGGTGAGGATGTGCCAGCCGGCGGGGTGGACGACGGCGAGGACGAGCGTGGTGAGGAGGCCGGCGGTGAAGCCGATCCACGTGCCGACCTCGACGAGGTTGATCCACCAGAACGCGCGGGGGACGAAGCGGACCTGGGCGAGCAGGAGGACGCCTTCGCGGATGAAGGAGCGGCCCCAGCGGATCTGCTGGCGGACGTAGTGGCCGAGGTGCTCGGGGACGTCGGTGTAGCCGACGGCGGTGGGGGCGATGAGGGACTGGCCCTCGGTGAGGGCGTAGTAGGTGAGGCGGCGGTCGTCGCCGAAGGTCGCGGGGCGGCCGAGGAACTGCTGGTCGAGGAAGTCGTCGAGGTACTTGCGCATGACCCAGCCGCGGTAGAGGGCGAGGGAGCCGCAGGCGCAGAGGACGGAGCCGAGGCGGGAGTAGGCGACGCGTTCGCCGAGGAAGGCGTTGACGTACCGCATGTCGATCAGACGTGTGAGGAGGTTGACCGAGCGGTTGTGGGCGAGGACGAGTCCGGTGACGGCGTGAACGCGGCGTCGGGCCATGGGGCGGAGGAGCTGCTCGACGGCGTCGGGGCCGAGGATCGTGTCGGAGTCGACGGCGAGGTAGGCGTCGGCGGCCGGGGATTGCCGGAACGCGGCGGCCAGGCCGTGGCGCTTGCCGCGGTTGGCGGGGAAGCGGATGAAGGTGAGGGCGATGCCGGCCGTGTCGAAAGCCGTGCGCATCTGGTCGATGAGGGCGCTGGCGGAGTGGTCCGCGGAGCAGTCGTCGACGACGGTGAGGGAGTCGGGTCGGCGGGTCTGGGCGAGGACGGACTGCAGGCAGCGCCGCAGCATGGCGGGGTCTTCGTTGTAGACCGTGATCACACCGTGGACTGTCATGCCCATGGTGGGCTGTCGCCGTGTGCGGGGGCTGGAGCGCCAGGGCCTGGGGATGGGGGCGGAGAGCAGCAGCTTGGCGCCGAGGACGGCGCCGACGGTGTAGCCGTACCAGCCGAGGTGCAGGAGGGCGGCAAGCATGGTGGTCCTTCGGTCGGGTGGCGGGTGGTCAGATGCCGATAGCGGCGGCGACTGCGGCGAGGTGGTCGCGGCCGAGCTGGTCCTCGAGGTGGCGGGGCTCGACGCAGTCGTCCATGCCGCACTCGGGCCGTACGGGGCCCTGCGGGACCTGGCCGGTGCGTTCCTGGAAGGCGAGGACGGGCACGGAGTAGACGCGGCCGCTGTCGACGAGGCGGGCGACGCCGTCGGCGGTGGTGGTGCCGAGCCAGCGCAGGTGGCCGCCGTCGACGAGCTCGGTCTGCCTGCGCCAGAGGTCGGCAGTGGGGAGCGGTGGGGCCTGGCGGCGCCCTTGGAAGTGCGGGGCGATCCCGAGGGCCTCGCGGTGCCGGGCGACGGTGGTGAGGGAGGCGCCGACCTGGTGGGCGATCGCGCGGTTCGACAGGTTGGTGCCGCTCTCCAGGAGGCGGGCGATGTCGGCTCGGATCCTCACAGGGCACCGCCGTGGTTCCGGGCGAAGACTTCGAGGAGCTGCCCGCACAGGAAGCTGACGAGCGCGCCGAGCTCGTCGCGCTCCTGGTTGTGCTGGCGGGTCATCTCACGCATGCGCTCGCCGGCCTGGGTGTCGGCCGTGATGTACGCGCGGTGGGCCTCCTCGAGCGCCTGCTCGGTGGTGCCGAGCTTGGCCTTGGCGGTGAGGAGCTCTCCCTGCGTGGCCGCGAGTTCACGGCATGTGATCACGAGTTGGCGTGCCGTGGTGAGGAATCCGAGCATCGGGTACCCCCGGGGGTCGTGGTGTGGGTAGGGCGGGGTGTCAGTGGAGGCGCAGGACCCAGCGGTCCCGGGCGGTGTCGAACTCGACGGACTGCGGGCCGAGCGGGTTGGAGATCACGCCGATGGGGTCGAGGTGGTACGGCATGTCGACCTCGTGGAGGGCGTTGAGGCCGTCGACGAGGCGGGCCCAGGGGCTGGCTCCGGGGACCTCGTTGAGCCAGCGGGTGATGAGGTCGGCGAGCGCGCGGCCTTCCAGGGGCTCGCGGCGGTGGACGAGGATGCCGGCGAGCTCGTGCATCCGGTGGACCTGGGCGGCCTGCACGGTGGTCGGCGGGACGGGGGTGAGGACGGGCCACCAGTCGTCATCGCACGAGCCCTGGCGGTGCTTGCCGGGGCAGTTGCTCTCCCAGGTCACGGTGACCGGGAGCGGGCCCATCGCCAGGCCTTCGGCCCACACGTCAGAGGTGACGTCGACCGGGGGCTTGCCGCAGGCCTGGTGGATGACGGAGATGCTGCCGGCGTCGATGGTCAGGGTGTGTTCGCTGCCCTCGGCCTTCGGGCAGGCGCAGGCGTCGGGGCGGAGGTCCTCGGCGGCCTCCTCGGCGGCGGCGTCAAGGCGCTCGAGGAGTCGGATGCCGAGGGGCTTGGCGGCCTCGACGCGCAGGGCGTCGATGACGGGCTGGATGGCCTGCCGGGCGGCGACGGCGATTGCGGCCGGGGTGGCGTCGTGGCCCCACTGCTCGATCTCGCGGGCGAACTGGTCGAAGACGCGGACCTCGGGGTGCTCGTCCGCCGGCGGGAAACCGGGGGTGAGGGCGAGGTGGGAATCCTCCGGCTCCTGGACGACGTCGACGGTGACGGGGATCGGCGCCATGTACAGGGTGTCGCCGCTCGGCCAGGCCGTGTCGACCTCGCCGCCGCACGCTGCGTGCCGGAGCACGGGCTCGCTGCCGTTGAGCTCCAGGAGGTGGCGCGCGTCGCGGCTGGCACACGAGCAGGGGGGCAACGTTGTGGGGGCGGACGGGGCGGCGGCGGAGACTTCGAGGGCGCCGATGCCGGGACCGGCCACGACGACCGCCGTACCGTCGCCCGCGGCTGTGCTCTGGTCGTGCTCGGGGTGGTGGGCACCCCGCCACCGGATGATCATGTGGAAGCCCGAGTACGGTCCGTCGGGCATGCGCTTCTTGCTGACCTCGACGTTCGTCTCGTTCAAGGCCGGCTCGTGCCTGCCGTTGAGGGCAGCGGTGAAGATCTGGTCGGTGCCGCTGGGGCAGCGGTCCGGGTCATGGGCGGTGAGCCAGCCGTGGAGTTCGTGGTGGGTCCAGCCGTAGTAGTCCGCGGGGAGTTCGACCGTTTCGATGCCGGCGAGCTCGACGACGGGGCCGCTGGCGAAGGTGACGACGGCCGTGCCGTGTGAGCCGTGCGAGGTGGCGGTCATGAGGGTGGTGGCGCCTTTCGGTGCGGTGAGGGTGTGGTGTGCAGGCCCGAGGCCGGCGGGTGGGGTCAGTCGTCGGCGGGCGGCCGGTGAGGGGTCTCGATGCCCTGGCCGAACGCAGGCCGCCCGTAAGCGGCGACGACGCGCTTGAACTTCCTGCGGAGGTGGATCACGAGCGCGATGGTCTTGACGAGGCCGTAGCCCTCAAGGACCGCGAACATGGCCCAGAGGCTGGGGCCGTCACTCCCGCGCAGCCGCCAGATCCCTGCGGTGGCAGCGCCAATGACAGCCGCCTCCGCGAGGGAGATCGCAAACTTCCTGAGCTTCCTACGGTTCTTGATCATGAGAGTCCTCGGTCGGGTTGCCGGGGCTGCGCGGCCAGTCGCACCGACCGCGCAGCCGAGGGGCCTTAGAAGGGCGGCTCTTCGCTGTACGCGGTGCCGCCGCCGGAGTTGCCGCCGGTGGACCAGGGGTCGTCCGCGGGGGCGCCGCCCTGGGGCTGGCCGCCCCAGCCGGAGGACTGCTGCTGGCCGCCGTGGTTCTGCTGGCCGCCTCCGTCGCGCCGCGGCGTGCGGGTGACCTTGGCGACCGCGTACTTGAGCGATGCGCCGACCTCATAGGCATCGAGCTCGTAGACCGTGCGCTTGGTGCCGTCATCGGCGTCGTACGTCCGCTGGCCGAGGCGGCCTTGGACCATGACGCGCATGCCCTTCTGCAGGGATTCCGCGACGTTCTCGCCGAGTTCCCGCCAGGCCGAGCAGGTCAGGAACAGCGTCTGGCCCTCCTTCCACTCGTTGGCCTGCCGGTCGAAGATCCGCGGGGTGTTGGCGATGCGGAACTTGGCGACCGCGGCGCCGGAGGGCGTGAAGCGCAGTTCGGGGTCGTCGACGAGGTTGCCGATGACCGTGATGACGGTTTCGCCTGCCATCTGGGGGCTCCTACTCGGTTGGGGGGATGGTCAGCTGGTCGCCGAGGGCCTCGACGTGCGGGGTCCTGGCGGCCGGCTGGGTTCGTACGGCCTCGGCGTCCCGGGTGGGGTGGACGCCGGTGAGGGTCAGGCCGGCGATCGCGGCGCGGCAGGGCGCGCCGACGGGCTGGTGGCAGTCGGGGCACACGACGTGGGCGATGACCCAGGCCGCGCGGCGCTGTTCGTGCGTGCCGTCCCGCTTCTCGCGGGTGCCGCGCTGGTTGGTGCACAGGTCGCCCGCTTGCGCCTTGCACCAGGAGCACGCGATGGACAGCTCCGGCCAGCGGAGCGGGCGGCCGGTCACTGTTGCCTGCCCTGCGCGGCACGCGTGCGGGCGCTCTCGTAGCGGTCGCGGGCGGCGATGAACGCCTCGTCGGAGCCGCCCCGGTCCGGGTGCGCGTCGGCCATCGCCTTGCGCAGCTCGGACAGCGACAGCGGCTCCGCGCGGCCGGGGATCTCCGGCGGCTGCAGGTGCAGACGGCGCCGCGTGTAGCCGTGGTAGATCTCCCCGTCGGCCTCGATCTGCTGGCGGTCGACGCAGCCGGTCCTGCCGTTGAGGTACGTGAAGTAGATCCGCTTGCCGGTCTTCCTCGTGACCGGGTGGGCGAGGACCTCGTACTTGCCGAGGGGGCCGTCGTCCCAGTTGGCGTCCCACAGCTCGTACAGGAACTCTTCAGGTGCCGGCTGCGGCTGCGGCTGTGTCATGTCACCGGGCCCTTCGTGAGGCGGACCGGGTTGCGGGCATTGAGGACCCGGGCGACGGCGACCCCGCCGTACACGGCGATGGCCTGCTGCTCTCCGAGCTCCTCGATGGCGGCCGCGACGACCTCTGCGGGGACGTCCGTGTTGTCCGCGCGGGCGGCCAGGCCCCGGCGCTGCAGGCAGATCAGGCACCCTCCGTCAGTGCCTGGCTCCACCGGCCCGTTCGGGTGCTGGCGGCAGGTCGTGGTCGGCGCCGCGGTGTCGGCGTCGGCGACCAGGCCCAGGGCCCGCTGCAGGTCCTCGCGGATCTGCTGCAGCTGCTCGCTCGTCGCGGTGACGGGCGCCAGCTGCTCGCCGTAGGAGCCGAGGACGCGCAGGGCGCGGCCGAGGTCGGCGACCCGGGCGCGGTTCACGCCCCGCTCCCTGCGGCCGCGCCGTCCTCGCGGCAGTCGATGCAGATGCCGTCGGCGGGGAGCGACCGGGACGGGCGCTCACAGCCCTGGCACGTCCGCATGGGCTGCGAGGGGGCGGCTGCGGGGCGGCCGGGTGGCAGTGTGGCGGCCGCGCCCGGTACGGGCGTCAGGAAGGCTCCCTGGAGGGGCTGCTGGGCCCTGTGGGACCGGTCCTCGGCCTCCCGCTCGCACGTCCGGCAGTCGGTGCCGTCGTCGATGTCGCGGCCGTCGTCGCAGCGGGGCGAGGTGCAGGCGCCGCGGCGGACCAGGACGACGGCGACGCCGACGGGGTGGAGCAGGCCAGTACCGCCGCCGTCGGTGTCGTCGGCGAGGTCGTAGCCGTGCAGGCGCCACCGGCGGGCGATCCGCTCGGCCATGGCCTCCAGGCCCATGCCGCGGCGGAGCTCGGCGGCGATGGCGTCGACGACGGCGCCGGGCACCGGGTCCGGCAGCCGTCGTGTCAGCGCTGCCGGGAGGGCGGAGATGACCTGGCCGATACCGCGGGGGGTCGCATCGGATGCGGGCTGCTTGTCCGACGCGGCGAAGCCGCCGGCAGAGCCGCCCTCACTACCGGTACTAGGCCTACGGCCGTCACCAGATGTCTTCGTCTCTGTCTTCTTCTCTGTCTTCTTAATAGACGTACCGCTCCCCGGTGTACCGGTGACCGGTGTGCCCGTGACCGACGTGCCGGTCACCGGACGGTCCGCATCCGGTACCTCGGAGTGACCTGCGGTTTCTTCAGACGGACGTACCGCATCCGGTACCTCGGTCCGGGGGGCGGGGATCGACGGGGGTACCGCTTCCGGTCCGTCGGCGTCACCAGCGCCTTCGCCCTCCAACCGGGGTGCCGCTTCCGGTACGTCGGTGACGGGGGTACCGCTTCCGGTACCCCGGTGCTTCTGGGGGACGTCGTAGACAGTGATGACGGTGACGAACAGGCCACCCTCGCCGCGCTCGCGGGACCGGACGAGGTAGCCGGCCTCCTCGAGTTCGGCGAAGGCGTTCCGCAGCAGGCGGCGGCCCTCGCCGCGCGTACCGCGCAGCTGGCGGGCGCGCTTGGACAGGTCGTCGGCCGTGGTCTGCCAGCCGTCGGGACGGCTGAGCAGTTCCGCCAGGACCCCGCGGGCGACGTACCCGAGGGCGTCGTCACGGAGGGTCTCGTTAGGGAGGATCGTGAAGTCCCGCTTGGGGTCGGAGCGCCGGATTTTCAGCACGGCGCCTCGCAGAGGGTCCCGCCGTACAGCTCGAGGCGATCGACGACGACTCCGGGTGTTGCACCAGGAAGCTGAATCACGGTCGTGCTTTCTGAGGTCGTGGACTGGGGCATCGACGGCGGCGCTTGAGACCGCTGCCGCGGCACCGAATGGGCCGGTCATGCGCGTGGAGTCCCCCCTCTGCTCTGGGCAGGGCAAACCAGGCCCCCTACGGGGCGTGCGTGTCGGGATGTTGCGCGGGCCGCGAAATGGGCGCGACTCATCGCGCGTACCGCAGGAAGAAATGCCTGATGAAGCAGCCTTTACTGCTACTCCGTGTACGTACAGGACTCTAGCGACCGTGTACGTACACGGCAAGCACATCCGGAATCGGCGTGTAAGTACACGGGATACCCTCAGGCCATGGCGCCGCGAGAGACTCACACCACCGCACGCCCCGTACGCATCCCCGATGACGACTGGGCCGACTTCGGCGCGCTCGTGGGCGATCGCGAACGCTCCCGCTTGATCCGCGAGTTCATCCGCTGGCAGCTGCGCCGCAAGGGGGCCAAGCTCCCCGAGCGGCCGCCCGCCCCTGCGGACGCCGACAGTTGACGTCACCGGCCGGCCCTCCGCCCGGCCTCGGCGGCCTGCGCCGCCCGGTACCCCTCCTGCGTGGAGCGCCGCTTACCGCTGGCGACCGCGCGCTCATCGATGAGCGCGGAGGCAGCCTGCGGCGTAGGCGTGGCCCAGGCGTGCGCCGGCCATCCCGGCCCGGCGGGAACCTCCGGCCGCCCGCGCAGGGCCGCCGGAGTGTGCAGCGGGCAGCGGCGCCCGATGACGTAGAGACGGACGCCCTGGGCCTCGGCACAGAACTCCCCCGCCGTGCCCACCCAGTGACCACAGGCCGCATCCGGCCGGTGCTGCGTGCCCACAGGTCCTCCTCTCGTCGTACGGGCGCCGAGGCTCGCCGGTTGGCTACCTGCTGGGGGTGGTCACCGAGGGGGCGTTGCCGACGCCGGAGATGAGCGGGACGCCGCCGGCACCGCTCGGGATGTAGATGACCGAGCTGTTCTTGCCGCTGCGGGCGATCTCCTGCAGCGTCTCGGTCATCTCGTGCTGCACGTACAGCGGCGTCAGGGTCTTGGCGATGACGTCCTGGGCCTCGCGAACGCCGCGGGCGTTCTCCAGCCGGATCTGAGCCTGCTGGCGGGCAACTTGGACCCGCTGCTCCTGGTTGCGGATCTGGATCGCCGTGACGCGTACCTGGTTGTCCGCGTGGATCCGGGCGATGCTCGCCTGGTTCTTGGCGTCGGCCATGTCCTGGCCACGCTGGAAGGCCTTGGCGCCGCCGATGAGGCCGATCACGGCGCCGGCAAAGAGGACCAGGGCGAGGATGGCCACGCCGACGTAGGCGGTGAGCCGGGCGGGAGTGGGGTCGCGGTACGGCATGGTGGTGCCTTTCGGTGAGGGTTGCTGAGGGGTGCCGGTGCGCGGCGTGGAGCGAAGACGCTGCGCACCGGCGGTGTGGGGGCGCGTCAGGCGCGGATGGGGCTGCCGTTGAGGACGGGGCGGCCGACGCCGGTCTCCGCGTGCTCCAGGGCGGTGCGGGTGTCGGTGAAGGCCTCGGCGAGAACCTCGGCCGGACGGTCCAGGCGGAAGCCGAGCTTGAGCTGATCGCCTTCCAGGCGGTACCGGAAGCGCGCGGTGATCTGGAATGCCTCCGCGGACCCCTCGAAGGGCCGGATGCCGAGGGTGATGGTGGCGGGGATGTCCAGCTCTCCCTTGCCGCCAGCCTTGGCCTTGGTCTCCTCGTTGAAGGTCAAGCGGGTGTCGCCGTTGGTGAGGCGGTTGCCCGAGGAGAAGGCCGTCTTGGAGACGGCGTGGAAGGTCTGAGCGATCTCCAGCATGGTGGCGCCAGCCGGCTTGACGATGTCGGGGAGGTTGTCCTCGATGTGCTCGGCGAACGTCTTCTGGTCCAGGAGGCGCCCGTCGAGGTCCTGCCAGGCCTTCCAGGCATCGGTCTTGCGGAGGGCGAGGACTAGGCGGTGACCGCCCCACCGCGCTTCTCCTGCTGTATTGGCGTCGAGGACGGCGGTGATCGTGAAGGCGTTGCCGTCGCCGTAGACCTCACTGCTGTCGTCCGCGTGCTTCTTGAAGTACTCGACGAAGGAGGGAATGTCGTGGACGGTCACGGTGCCGGACTTCCGGCGTGGGGTGTCGCGGTACTGGTCGCCGGTGAGGTCGATGGTCTGGAGCTTGCCGTCGCCGAGAGCGAGAACGTGGTATCCGCCGAGCTCGAGCTTGTGGGGTCCTGCGGCGGCTTGGGCGACGTCGATGACGGCCTGGGTGCCGTCGGCCTTGCCTTGGAGTTGCACGCCGTAGGTCGAGTACTCGTGTGTGGGCATGGCTGGTTACGCCCTCTTCCTGGTGCGGAGGCTGTCGATGGAGGCGGGGGCCGCGGCCTCGACCTCGCGCAGCTCGACGAGCGGGAGCTGCTTCGGGTCGGTCCGGGAGAGGTTGCCGTCGTGGCCGACGAAGAAGATCGTCTTGGGGCGGGCGGCCTGGGGCACCTTGGCGGTGATGGTGTCCGTGATGGTCACGGTGCCGTCGGCGCCCGAGATGGGCTTCACCTCGAAGGAGATGGCGATCTTCCCGCCGCGGCCGGTCACCTGGACCGCCTCGATGAGGTCGTGGAGCCGGCGGGACATCTCGGCGTGCGTCTGGCCGCCGGACATCTCACGGAGGACATCGGAGAACGGCCGGATCTCCACGGCGTCCTGGGCCTCGTCGTCGGTGTCGGTCGGTGGAGCAGTGCTGGACACGTGGGTCCTTCCTTGGGGATCGGTGTGTTGCAGGGGCGGTGTGCGGCCGCGACAGGGAGGCGCGGCCGCACACCGGGGTCAGGAGGGCGCCAGGGCCTGGGCGTTGAGACAGCGCGGGCAGCGCGGTTCGCCGAGGAGTTGGTGCCGGCGGAATCCGAGGGCGGTGCCGTGTTCCTCCGGCATGGCGCGGCCGGTCTCGAGGTCGTGGCGTTCGCCGCCGTCCAGGCCGCCGCGGATGCCGGTGCGCTCGGTGCGCTCGCTGCCGCGTTCGGCGGTCATGGCGTGCTCGAGGCATTCCGCCCGTACGGCGCACAGGGTGTTGCAGACGGAGCGGGCGGCGTGGGCCTGCTCCTGTTCCGGGCTGGTGACTCCCGGGGTCTCCCAGAGGGCTGCGGTTGATCCCTGGCATGCCGCGCGCGTCGTCCACTCCGCCGTGCCATCCATGGCGCGCGGCTTCTCGGTGTTGCGCGGCCGGGGAGCGTCTCGGCACCGTGTACAGCACTGGACGCCGTCGGGCTTGAGGTGGCCGAAGACGCGCTGGTTGTGGCCCTGGGCGCAGGTCGCGGGCGGCGGCCGCCGTCCCGCGGCCTCGCGGACCTTGGCGCGGGCGTCATCACGCATGCGCCGGTCAGTGAGGTGTGTGGACTCCAGGCACCGCGGACGGCCGCACGAGGCCTTGACGTTGCCGACCGGCTGCCGACCGTGCCCGAGTTCGAAGGCGACGCGGGATGCGAGCAGCCACTGGCCGCGGAGCTTGACGATCGGATGGCCGTTGCGGACGGTGCCGCTCCAGCCGATGTGACCGGCGTCCTCGTGGACAGCGTGAAAGTCGAGGGCCTCCTGCACACTGGCGCCGGCGGGTCGTTCCGACTTCTGCGGCTGCGGGACGCCCATCTGGGCGCGCCACTTCTTCACGGTCTTGGGGTCCATCCGGAGCCGCAGCCCGATGGCGTGGTCGGTCAGGCCCTCGGCCATGCACTTCGCGGCGTCTTCGCGGCTGCGGTAGGCGTCCATCAGTCGCTCACCACGTTGACTGTGTGGACCCAGGAGAGAGCATCGGCGTCCAGGCCCCGGCGGGCCCGTGTCACGGCGACGTACGCGAGGCGTGCCTCTTCGCGGCGCAGGGTGATGTGGCCGGTCTGGGCGTCGGGGCGCGGGGCCTTGAAGTCGCCGTGGATACGGACGTAGTCCCATTCGCGGCCCTTGGCCTTGTGGGCGGTGGAGATGACGAGATCGGCCTTCTTCTCGTCGATCAGGCTGTCGGCGGCCGAGAGGATCGCGGCGGTGCCGTGTTCGTCGATCAGGTCGACGAGGACTTTGAGGCTGTTGTCCTCCTCGTTGGCGTACTCGCGTACTGCGGTCCAGGACGGGAATGCCATGAACTCCGGGTGGTCGGTGGGGCGTCCGGCCTGGAGGGCTTCTGCGGCCCAGGCGAGGCGTCGCAGGTCGTCGCGGCCGCCGACCATGGCCACCTTGACGCCGTCGTCGAGCGCTTCGAGGAGGAGGCCCATGGCGCCGGCGTTCGTCCGGCAGAGCACGGCGTCCGGGGCGTCGACCGGGCCGACGCTGGAGTCGCAGGCGTCCCAGCCGGTGAGGCGCAGGGGGGCGTTGATCAGGCGGAGCCACAGGTTCGCCTGGCTGGCGATCGCCGGGCCGAATCGGAAGCTCTGCGACAAGGTCAATTCGGGGGCGTTGAGCTGCTGGACGAACTTGCTCAGCGCGTCGTTGGCCCCGCGCCAGGAGTAGATCTGCTGGGCAGAGTCCCCGACCGCGATGCGCTGTGCATGGTGCTGCGCCAGCAGTACCGAGGACAGGACATCGTTGGTGTCCTGGGCCTCGTCGAGGAGGACGACGTCGGCCGGGAGACGCGGCCGGCCGAGTGCCCACCGCTTCAGGTAGTAGTCGTGGGTGTACTTGAGGACGCCGTCGGCGCTGATGATGTCCTGCCAGGCGGCGGCTGCGACGGGCATGACGAGCTCGAGGAGCGCGCCGCGCGTCTCGGGCTTGTCCAGGCCGTCGATGTGGGGGACGTGGTGGTCCGTGATCTCCGGGTCGGCGGAGTAGCAGAACCGCTCCACTGTCCGGAGTGCCACACGCATGATCACCTTGGTGACCATCGGCGTGATCATCCCCATGTCGTTCTTGATCGTGGGGACAGCACCGAGGATGCCGAGAACAGCACGGACATCGAGCGCATCGGCGGCGTCTTTGGCCGTCTGCCGCGGACGGTTGATACGCGGCAGGAAGCACGGGGCGAAAGCCAGCCCATGGCCGGTCTTGCAGGTCACGTTCCCTGGGAAGGACCGGGCGGCCTCGGACGCGATGGACTTGTTGTAAGCGACGTACAGCATCCGACGCCGCGAGTCGGATCGGGCCGTCATCTCGAGAGTCGAGCTCTTGCCACAACCCGCACCGGCCTGGAGAACGAGATCGACGCCGTCGCCATAAGTGTCGATGGCAGTGGTCTGCTCTGTTGTGGGGTTCATGAGGGTGGGTCTCCTGCAGGTGAGGGTGCGGGGCCCCGGGGGGTTGGGCGGTGAGGTCCGGGACCGGCCCCCGGAGCCCCGCAGTCGGTGGGGTCAGGCGGCCTTGGCGGTCGTGCCGCCGGTGGAGGCCTGGGCCCGCTGCAGGAGGGTGTTGAGGCGGTCGCGCAGCTGGTCCGCGCTCGCGGCCGAGAACAGGGCGGTGAGCAGCTGCTCGGCTTCGCCGTACGTGAGGTCGTTGAGGCGCTCGGGTCGCTGGCGCTCGAGGAGGAGGCCGGCGGCGGTCAGACGGCGGCCGCGGTTCTCGTCGCCGCCCATGTCGAGCTGGGCGAACAGGTTGTTGATGTTGCGGAGCTGGGGCGGGGCGGACGGGCCGTCCGGGTCGGGGACCGCGTTGACGGGGCTGCCGTCGTCGGGGTCGGCTGCGGTGCCGGTGCCGTCGTGCTCCGTTCGTTCGCGGTCGTCCATGACTGCCGCTGCTGCGGCCTCGACGTCCGGGTGGCCCGAGGAGGCCGCGAGCGCCAGCTCGTGGTCCGTCAGCTGGCGCCCGGTGCCCTCTGCGTCGTTGCCCTTGTCGCCGTCCTGGCCGGATTGCTGCCCCGTGGCGCCCTGGGAAGCGGGGCGGACGGGAGCCAGCTCCTTGCCCCGGCGGACGATGACGTCCAGGAGCGAGACGGGGCTCCCATCCTCGGCACGACCGGCCGGGACCCCGCCCCATCCGCCCTGCTGCGCGCGGCGGTGGAACGTGAGAGCCCCCTCGTACGTGAGGCCTTCGGCGTCGAGCATGCCGAGGACGATCTCCACCAGACGCTCCGTCATGAGGGCGTTGAGCGTGGTGGGGGCCCCGGTTCCGGGGTGCAGGACTCCCCTGCTCTGCAGGCCGCGCCGGGTCGCGTCGGCGTCGAGGCCGAGGACGCCGTCGAGGGTGAGCTCGGCGTCGGTGATGGCGTCCATGATGCGCTCGACGGGGTCCACGCCCTGGCCGAGGTGCTCCAGGATCGCGTCGGCCATCTCCTCGCCCGGGTGGTGGACGGTGAGGCCGTCGAGTGCCTGGTACCTGGTCTTGGTCACCGTGCCGGTGCCCTTGACCATGTCGATGATCAGGCCGAGTTCGTACTCTGCGCCCTCGCGTTGGATGGTCTTCACGCCCACCTTGGTGACCGTGCGCCCTTCCATCTCGTAATCGGTCTTGGTGCGCATGGTCACGAGGACGTGGCCGGGGTAATTCAGCAGGGCGTCGAGCATCTCCTGCTCGAGCGGGTTGACCGCGCCCCAGGCGGTGTAGGAGCCGCCACGGTGCTCGGGCTTGCGCGACTCCTCGTCGACGCGCTGGAGGAGGCCGCCCCGGCCCGCCCAGAAGTGCGACCAGGAGTCGAGCCCGAGCACGACGATTCCGGCCTGTTTGGCCGCTTCGACAGCGGCGATGAGGTTCTCCGGGCTGCAGATGTTCATCGGCAGGTGTTCGAAGTCGTAGCCGCCGAGGTCCGGGCGTCCGGGCACCTTTGCGTACGTGAGGGCGGAGTCGCGCTCGGTGTCGATAAGGCCGATAGGACCACCGTTGGCGAGGCGCGTGGCCATGCGCAGCAGGGTCAGGGTCTTGCCGGAGCCGGCCGGGCCCTGGATGCCGATGCGGGCGAGGGCACGTTCCCGGGTGGCGGGGGCGAAAGTGAAGGTCGCGGTCATCGTTGCCTCTTCGGGTGGTGCGGGCCGCCGCCGTGGCGGGGGCGGGGGATGAACGTGAGGAGGGGGCGGCGCAGGCCGCCGGAGGAGGGGTGCCGGCGGACGGCCGCGGTGACCTCGGGGCTCTGCGGCGTCTCTGTGCGGGGGGACTTGCGACGCAGGCTGTGGAGCCACCCGGTGATGGCCTCGGCGAACAGGTCGAGGACGAGGTCGATGAAGAAGTTCATGCGTCCTCTCCGTCCAGAACGTCACCGGTCTCCCAGGCGTCGAGGCAGCGGGCCAGCTGGTCTGCGAGGACCCATCGCTCCTCGGAGTGCGGCACCTCCCGCTCCCCCGTCAGCAGCAGTGCGGCCGCTGCGGCGATCACCTTGGGCGCGGCCAAGGTCTCGACGGGGAGCAGCTGGCTGTCGCCCGTGGTCGGGTCGTCGCGGCGCCAGCCGGTGATGTGCGACCAGACCAGGCGCAGGCCTCGGGGCAAGGCGGGCGAGCGGTCCCACCGGATGGTGGTGAAGAGTTCCTGGCCGCTGGTGACGGTCACGCTCATGACGTCGGGTGCCACGCACGCATTGCCGAACTCACCGTGGAGCGCGTCGGCGTAGCCGATGTGCGGGTAGACCGCGCTCATCTGCATCACCGGTCACCGCCTGCTGCGATGAAGTCGGCGACGTCGCCCCAGCGGTCCGATACCGCCTGCAGGAGACGGCGCTGCCGCTCCATGTCATCGGTGGAACGGGCCCAGACGTCCGCGTCGCGGTACGTCCAGATCTCGTCCTCGATGAGTCGGTCAAGATTGGCTGGGTCGAGGGCGTCGAGCTCCCAGCTGCTGGAGCCGAAGCGGCTGATGTAGCCGTCCGCCCTCGAGTCCGTGAGCTTTGCCGGGTTCGGCGGGGGCTGGTGCTCTTCGACCTGCTCCATGGTCAGGGCGATGCGGACGACCTTCGTCCGTGCGCCGAATAGCGCCAGGCGCTCCCGGATGTCCCGGGTCATGTCGACGCCGGAGGGGTCGTGGTCGCCAAGGTGGATGACGATGGGCTCCTGACCCCGGTCTACGTAGCCGCGGAGACGCTGGGCTGCACCCCAGAGCTCGGACTGCGAGGCGTAGCCGCGACAGGAGAAGTAGTCGACGTCGGAGCGTTCACATACTCCCGCGATGACACCGACGAGGGCGTCCTTCTCGATCCAGACCTCGACGCGGTGGGGCTGGTCGGCCCACCGGTCCGTCCGGTACTGGGCGGCGACGGAGTCGACGATGTGCTCCGGGTTCGCCCAGTGGGTTAGGCCGCGCAGGTTGCGGGTGCGGTCGACGATGAAGTTCCAGTCGAGGAGGCCGGCCAGCCGCGCATCGTTGATGACGTCCCCGAGACGCTTGTACTCGCTCTGCTTGTTGGGGAGCACGTCGCGGGCGACGAACTGGTAGTAGAGCTGGCGGAGGGTGAGGTCGAAGCCCTGTCGGGCGTAGGCCCGGCAGATCTCGTCGGCCTTGGCGATGAGCTCCTGGCGTGCTGAGGAGAACTTCTTCGGGACGTAGGTGATGAGCGGCATCAGCTCTCGCCTCCATCCGCCGGCGGGGCAACGGTGTAGGCGTGGCGGCCGCGGGCCTCGATCTGGACGAGGTCGCCGCGGCGGACGAGCGCGCGGAGGTCCTGGCGGGCGGTGTCGCGGCTGCCGCCGTAGCCGAGGGAGGCGCTGTAGGTGGCGGCGCGGACGCGGCCCCAGTTGCCGCCGGTGCGGCGGATCTCTTCCAGAAGCGCGGTGCGGCGGGGTGTGGTGGTGTCAGGCATCGTCGTCACCGCCCGGGATGAGGCCGGCGGCGTCGAGGCCGATGAGGGCGACGGTCACGCCGTCGCGCGTGCCGGTGGCAGACGCGGTGGTGTCGTCGTAGGTGATGCGGTCGGGCTGGATACCGAAGGCGTCGAGCCACCAGCTCCAGGCCTCTGTGGTCTGCGGGCGGACGGTGACCTTGAGGGCGGCCTGGCCCATGACCGCGAACCCGTCGATGCCCGCGGCCCGGGGCATGTTCCCGAGGCGGAGGGCGAGCTCTCCGGCGGGGGACATCTCCTGGGCGGGGCCGTCGGCGTCGGTGTCGTCCCGCTCGTCGGCGGGGGGCTGCTCGTCGGTCGCGGGCTGTTCCCCGGTGTAGGAGCGGATGCCGACACCGCGGGCGACGTCGTCGAGGCGGGCCACCGCGCCGGTGTCGGCGTCGGCGATCAGCGGCGTGCCGTCGTGTGCCCACTCGCCGGTGTGCTCCCAGGTGCCGCCGGTCGCGTCGACCAGCTGCTCGGAGAGGTCGTACAGGCGGTGGTTGACCCAGACCGGGTGGCGGGCGGTGTCGGCGGCCTGGGTGACCAGCTCGGCCACGGTCGTGGACTGCAGCCGGATCTGGGCACCGTTCCAGGTGCCGTCGGCCACGGCGAGGAGGCCGCCGTCCTCTCCGGCGATGTACCGGTCGGTGACGTCCGGGAAGGTCTGCAGCCAGCGGAACCACTGGGACAGGCTCGTGATGTCCAGGGTGATGACGACGCGGTCGCGGTCCTGGGAGATGGAGGTGACGTCGTCGCGGTTCGAGTACCAGTCGGTGAGGGCTGCTGTGCCTCGCTCGGCCTTGATGAGCGCGGTGTCCCAGGCGACGGCTTCGGCCTCCAGCGTGGTCGCGCTCTGGGGCGGTTCCTCGGCCGGCGTCTTGATGGCGATGGGCGCGACCGGCAGGAGCGCCGCGCCCACGCCGGTACGCATCAACCTGCTGACGAGACCCTGGGCGAGGATCATGCCACCGCCTCCAGGCTGCGCCGCAGGGTGTGGCCCATGGCTCGGATGGCGCGGTACTGGAGGGTCTTGACCGCGCCCTGCGTGAGTTTCATGGCCGCGGCGGTCTCGTCCACCGTGAAGTCGCGGAAGAAGCGGTAGTAGATGCACTCCCTCTGCCTGGGGATGAGGCTTTGGACAGCAGTCCGGACCACCCGCGCGCGAGCGGTGACGACGTAGGCATCGGCCACGTCGGCGACGCATTCGGCCAACGCGATCTCGATGTCGGTCATGTCGTCATGGACGACCTCTACCTTGGTGCGCTTGACCTTGAAGTGGTCGGCGATCAGGTTCCGGGAGATGGTGATGACCCAGGCGGTGAAACCGCCGCCTTGCCAGGTGAAACGGGCGATGTTCCGGAGGGCGCGAACGAAGGTCTCGCTGGCGATGTCCTCGGCGAGCGCCTCGTCCTTGCCGACGCGGTAGTAGACGAAGCGAAACACCGCGGCGTGGTTGTCGTTGTACAGGACGCCGAAGGCTTCGAGGTCCCCGGTGCGGGCACGGTCGACGAGTTCGCGCTCGACGCTGTTGTCGAGGCGTGTGGCCTGGGGGCTAGCCTGTGTGATCAAGGCCGTCCTCGCTTTCTGGGTTCAGAGGATTGGTCGTGCGAGGGGTCGTCCCGCTGCTTGGCGGTGGTCGGGACGGCCCTGCGGTCTGCAGGTTCAGGCGCGACGGTGCTTGTAGACGGGCACCGCAGAGGCCTCGTTGATCTCGCGGATGTCGGCGGCGGTGAACTGGACCCGCTTGCCGTTCGCGTTGCGATGGGGGATCTCGCGCCGGTACGCCTTCTCGCGCAGGGTCCGCGGCCGGTACGGGGTGTACACAGCGGCTTCGTCTGGCGAGTAGATGCGGTTGTCGTCCAGCTCCGGTAGTTCGCCGGTCTCGGTCGGCGCGATGGGTGTCGCGATCGGTCCGAGCACCAGGAGGCTTGGGGCCACGTCCAGAACTGATGCGATCTGAACGAGGCGATCCCCGGCCACCTTGGCGATCTGTCCCCGCTCGACCTTGCCGAGGTAACTGAAGTCACATCCGACCAGGTCAGCGAGGAGTCGAAGGCTGATACGACGCTTCTTGCGGAGATCCCGGATGGCGTCACCATTCGGTCTCACGCCACAAAACGTAGCTCTTTGTGGCCCACTCAGCAAGCGTTGTGGCCCACTTAACGCCACTTTTTATGGCGTGCGCCACTTTGTGGATCTTTTGCAGCACGGTTGCCGTACGCCCCATGCGCCCCAGCGAGCGCTGTTTTGATGCGTGTGCGCTGGCCGAACGGCCGGAAGTGACCTTTTTGATGGCACGCCGATGGGGCATGATGGGCCACATGACGTTGGACTGGAAGGCTCTCGGACGTGAGCTCGCGGCACGTCGGAACATCCTTGGCCTCAGCCAGGAGGAGGCGGCCGCGCACATTGGTGCGTCGCGTGGGCCGATCCAGACCATCGAACGTGGCGTGGAGCGCAAGAAGGTCACCGCCACCATGCGCACCTACGCCCGCCTGCTGGGATGGACCGACGACAGCATCGAGGCGGTCATCGCCGGCGGGAAGCCGACCATCCGGCCCGACGCCATAAGCCCCCAGGGAGACCCCCAGGGTGCCGGCGGGTCGACCGGGGACGGCAGCGTGCTCGACGAGCTGCCCCTGCGAATCCAGGCCGAACTGGGCGAGGGGCGGTTTTTGGACGCCCGGTCCCTGTCCCTGGAGGCTTACGGCGCCAAGGGTGCGCGCGCCGTCATCATCGTGCGCGCCGCGCCGGGCGCCTCCGCGGCTGAGCAGCACCGGGCCTTGGAGGCGTGGAGACAGGCCGAGGCCGACATGGAACGGATGGGGGACGTGACTCCGGACGACAGACCGGAGGCATAGTCCGAAAATCCCTGTTCGTCACATATCCACAAGGGGGCCACATTTGGCTCAATGATGTGGTTGCATAGCCCAACACCGTGATCGGGGGCCACTTGATCCTGGTTTTGGGGGACACATGCGTGTTTACGTTCTCCGCGTCCCCGGCAGTGAACTGCCGGACGGAGTACCACTCACCTTCACCGACGAGGGCGATGACGTCGTCATCCGCATCGACGAGTTGGAGATCAGCGACGAGGACGCCGCACTCCTCGCCGAGGCGTTGACGGACCTGGCACAGGGCTGGGACAAGCCGCCTCCGGAGGAGGTCGGCACGTGGGTCCGCGTGACTGTCCACGTCTACCGCGTAGACCTGCCCAAGGGCGTCGAGGTCTTCCTCGAGGACGACGAAACGCCGTCGTCGCACTGGTACTTCGACAAGGGCATTTACAGCCGTCGCGTCACGCAGGCGATCTACGACGAGCTGGTCAAGCGCTCCATGACATGGCGGCGCCGCAGTACTCGCGATCTACCCCCGTGCGTCGGGGCCAACGGCTGACCACAGCTGGACGGAGAGGCTGCGGTCGCGCTGCTGGCCTGGGCGATCCGCAGGAACACTCCGCAAAGTGAGGTCAGACATGGCACACGTACAGAAAATCAACAGCCGCACGCCCGAGGGCCGCCCCAGCTGGCGCGTGCGATTCCGCCGCAGCGACGGCGCATGGGGATCGCTCCACGGATTCCGCAGCAGGGCCGCGGCACACCAGGCCGGCGTGGACGCAGAAGCGGCCACGGCTCCCACCGCGGGAGCGTGACGTGGCGTACGCGGAGAAGAGGGTCAGCACCGCCAAGGGATCGAAGGGCAAGGTGTCATGGCGGGCCCGCTACAAACGCCCGGACGGGGTCTGGGGGTCCGAGCCAGGATTCCCGTCGAAACGTCTCGCGGAACAGTGGGGCGAGGAGCAAGAGGCCGCGATCCGGAAGGGAACCTGGATCGACCCGGAGCTCATGCGGAAGCATTTCGGGGTCTGGGCGAGAGAGTTCATGAAGGCCCGCCCGAAGCGCGGCAGGACCAACACCCGGCGCTGGGAGTACCTCGAGCAGTACATCTTCCCCCAGTGGCAACACACACCGCTGATCGCCATCAGCTGGTTCGACGTCGAGAGCTGGTCGCGGACACTGCCGTGCGATGACGTCACCATCGGTCACGTCGTGTCGTTCATGTCGACCGTGATGACTGGGGCCGTCGATGCCAAGCACCTGCTCGTCAACCCCCTCTTCGGGCGCCGGCGTACGGAGAAGAAGAAGCCGGCCAGGCCGAAGAAGTCGGCGGAGGACAAGGTCGTGCCCGCCGAGATCGTCCTCCAGGTCGCCGACCGGCTGGGGCCGGCAAACGGTCTGGCAGTCATCGCGACCGCGTTCCTCGGTCCGCGTCTGGGTGAGCTGTTCGGTCTTCACCGTGACAACGCGCTCAAGACGCGTCGACAGCAGGACGACGGCGGTTGGTTCGAGTGCCCAATCATCCGGATCGATCCGGACGTGGGCGAGCTGGCGGAGTACGACGAGCGCGATGAGGAGGGCAACAAGCTCGGCACCGTCCTGCGGCTGGAGCCGCCCAAGAGCGAGGCCGGTGAGCGAGGTATCGACGTGCCGCCGTTCCTCGCTCTGCTCCTGGCTATTCACAAGGCGGACTGGCCGCACCCGATCCTTTTCTGCACGCCGTCCGGCACGTTCTGGCGGCGGAACAACTGGGGTCGCATCCTGCGGCCGGCAGCGGACGGCAGGCCGGAGCGCAAGAAGCGCCGCGGTGTCTCGGCCCGCGCGGCATGGGCGCCGCTCATGCCGGGGATGACGATGCGGGACCTGCGGCACACGCATGACTCGTGGCAGGAGCAGATCGGCGTCAAGGAGCCGCTGGCGTACGAGTCCGCGGGGCACAAGCGCAAGGGGATCAAGGCGGTCTACCAGCATCCGACCCCGGAGATGCGGCGGGAGCGGCTCGACGGCCTGCAGCAGATCTACGAGGACGCCATGGCGAACCTGGGGTGGACGACGCTGTGGGGACGGGTCGACCTGGCGAAGCGGCGCCCCGAAAATGATCTCCCCAATATCGCCCAGATGATCTCCAGGGGAGCCCGGGGGCGGCGGCAGGCGCTGCAAAAGTACAGGTCAGTGGCCGGGTAGCGCGTGCCCGGGTTTCAAATGAGGGCCAGTCTCCTAAAGCGGGTGTCGCAGGTTCGAATCCTGCCTGGGGCACATTGGCGAAGGGCCAGTTCAGGGGCTTGGTCCCCCGGAACTGGCCCTTTCTTGCGACGTCCGCCGTGCGAGTCCGCAGCCCGCACTCCTCGCACTCGTTTGCCGGCACAGGAGACGTTCGTCCCGGGTGCGTCAGTCGCCCCCAAGAGGCGAGCAGCGACGGATGCAAATGACCATGTCGGTAGTGCGCATGGCGACAGCAACGTTGGCCACATGGGCTGTGCTGATCGTGCTCCTGCTTGCGCCGGCGCCTCTGCCGGAGCACTGGCGCTACTACATCTACTCGCCGGCGAGCGTGGGGTTGTGGATGCTGACGATGGTCGTCGCGCCCTTTGTGATCTGCACCGTCACATGGCAATGGATCAGAACGGGTGGCACGTAAGGGCACCCGAGTCGCCGCAAGCTCACGGGCCCCGATCTCTCACTCCCTGGCAGTCCAGCCCGTAGCCTCTCCGCACCGGCCGCGCGTACAGTGCCGCTCCACCGGGGGACGGCTCTACCGGTGTCTTCCGAGGCATCACGGACAGGGCGGAACGCTCACATTCGGGAAGTGATGAGAATGAGCGGGGATATCAGTGTCTCCGAGGAATACGTGTGGACCACTTCCTCCGGAATGTTCTGGTGGATCGTCGAGCACCTAAAGGAACGGGTCACCAACCAGTCCGTCTGGGCATGCGCCGACAAGGACGGGTTCGAGGTGCTGAAGGACTTCCGGGTGTACCGTCTCCCGGAGCCCGGCCGCCGCGAGGTACTGCGCGTCTTGGCCCAAGACCTCCCGTCGGCCTACGGGGCATGGGCACGTGAGCACACTTCGCTGTCCGAGGCGCAGGTGGTCGGCGCGGTCCACAACCTGGAGATCCTGGCCATGATGGCCACCGAGATGCTGCGGGAACGGGACAACGGGAGCGCGGGGTGAAGTTCTACAGCGTCTCCATCTCTCCCGAATACGGCTGGCTCATGTATTCCGGCAGGGAGCCGATGTTCAACCTGATCGTCGACATACTCCGCGAAGAGCTGCCCGCACCCGGGGAACTCACGATCGTTCCCCGCCAAGACGGTCCCGGTGACGGCGGTCTCCACCTCAACCTGTTGGCCTTGCCGGCCGACCGGTACCGGACGGCACTCGAGATACTCGCCGACGGAACGATTCCCAGGGCACGCGCGGCGCTCTACGACGGCGAACTCATCTCCGTCTATCCCCATCGGGAGTGGGGCGACGATCGAGTCAAGGCGCTGGGGGACATCAAGACGGTGGCACTGATCGCGAGGAACGTGCTGGCCCGGATGGGCTGACCCGTCTGCCGGGGGCCGCCCGGTTCGGGTTGCTGCTGCACGGGGTCCCCGGCTGTCCCTGCAGCAGCCAGAGGGCGAGCTGCCGGCGGCACAGAGCAACCGTCCGATGGGACGAGCAGACCTCGCCGTCGCGCCCGTGCATGCCCATCGCAGGGAACAGCGGTGGCGGGACCGCATCGTCTCGGGTCAGTGTCCGCCCGTCCAAGACTTGGTTCGCAGCCTGAGGATGCGGGTAGCCGCGCTCGACCGCTGAAAGGAGGAGCCATGGAGACGCAAGCAAGCTGGTCGGGAGTCCGGGAGCGCGTGATCGCAGTGGTGGAGGCCGAGCGTCGATCACAAGGCAGGGACTCCTCTCAGGACCCGGTCTTCGAGCCTGTCCTGACGGCCGCCGAGATCGCTGAGGTCGAGGCGCAGTACGGCACCGAACTCCCCGACGAGTACCGCACGTTCTTGGCAGAGGTCGGCGCCGGCGGGCCCGGACCCGCACTCGAGTTGGCGTCGTTGCGCCGGGTCGACGGCACATGGGGGTGGGTCTGGGCGGGGTGCGATCCCATGGTGCTGGACCCGAGCGGGCCGTTCGTCGAGACCGAAGAATGGGCCGACCGCCAGATGGATACTCTGCGTGCTGCCGGGTACGAGCCCACGATCCGTGACGTTGAAGACGACTACCTGGACGATTACCGCAAGGCCTTCGGGGCCGCTGGAGAATCGGACTGGTTTGAGGAACGTGTGCGGGGCGCGATCCTCATCAGCGACAACGGATGCGGGATGAGCGGCTGGCTCATCGTCGTCGGCCCGAACCGCGGGGAGCTCCGAGACCGGGCCTGCGGGGGCAACCCGCCCTTCGAGCCGTACGTCGATGCGCGCGGAAACCGGCACACCTTCCGCACCTGGTATCTCGAATGGCTCGAGCAACGCGAGCGGGGGGATCGCTGATCCTGGCACGTCCTGGGCTCCATGGACCGCAAACGCAGGGTGCCGACAGGCCCCGGACCGATTGCGGTCCGCGGCCTTTGACATTCACTTTCGACATCGATGGCAGCGTCGATGGGAGCCGTCGCGCTGGTCATCCGCCTGCTGTGTCGGGCCCCATAACCACTGGCCGCCGAGCGATGCTCATGTGACACGATGCGGCCCGACTCACAAGGGGTCGCCACGCTCGCGGACGCGATCTTCGGAGCGGAAGCCACCGTGCCCGGTCCGGTCTCGTGGCGGTGAGGACCGCACTCCGTCAGCGGGTGTCGGGGTTGGAATCCTGCACGAGAAATCGGGGCCGTAACGTGCACTCATGCGCTACTTGGCCGAGTCCTTCATCGCCGGGGCCTTGAGAAGGGGGCGTTCGGTTGAGCAGTTCCTCGGGCCGATCGGTTCGCCCGAGCGTCTTGGGGTCGCCTATGTCGAGGTCCGGCCGACGAAGGCGGCCTACGAGATCTACGTCCACGCCGTCGAGGACGTCGGACACGCGGCCTTCTGCGATCTGGTGGAGTTCCCACCGTTCGACGTGGAGGACGAGGAAGAGGCTTTCGGTCGCCTCCTTGCCGTCGCCGAGGACCCACAGGCCGCGCTGGCGACCGCCGAGAAGGAAACGGGAGCACTCCGCACACGATGGGTGAACCAGGGCCTCGTGCAGGACGAATACTGGGACTTCGTGCGGGCAGGTAGGCCCAGCGTCATGGCTCCGGACGGGCGGCCGTGGCCCAGCGGCCCGACGACATCCCGATGAGCTGACACGTGGACACCCCCGGATCCGCGTCCCCTGTCGGTTCGCGATGCGGTCCCCAGGCCGCGGAGCACTGACAACGGACCCTCAATGCGGGCTCACGTACCGGCTTTATTCGTCCTCGGTCATGCCGATGGCGAAGGGGAAGGACACCAGGAACTCGCGGCGTGCAGGGTCGGGTTCCGCTTCGGCCAGGTCCGACAGGGCCCGCAGGAATCGTGTGCGTTGGTCTGCGGGCAGTTGGAGCAGCACCCAGCCGATGGTTTCCATCGTCTTCACCGCGGAGTCGGGATCCACTTCCTCGTCCCCGCAGCTCTCCAGCCAGTGAACGACGTCCACGAGCAGTCCGGTGAGCACCGGGACGAGCGGGTCCATGTCGGTCATCCGTGCAACTTAACCGCCCCCTGCGACACTCGTGTCCCGCCGACGGCAAGTGCCATGGAAGAAGGACACAGTGATCGCTTTGGGCCGGGCCGTGTACGACCTCGCGTTCGGGGTCGCCATGCTGCTGGTGGCGTGCGACGTCCGCCACCTCGCGCGGCGCATCCACCGGCGCATGCCGACCCGTGTCGTCAGGCCCGTCCTGTTGCGGGTGATGGCCGCTGGTGCCGGTACCGCGGGCGTGGTGGTCGGGGGCGTCCGGCTGGTGTCCGCGCTCGGTGGCTGAGGCGCACCGGCGTGCTCCGCGCGGGTGAAGGGGGGACCGGGGCCGCGCGGTGCGGCGCGCCGTTTCCGCCGGGGCGCGGATACTCCTGCGGGTTCCGCGTGGCCCGAGGAGAGGTGCGGCGATGTCCCTGCGTGACACGGTCGAGGCCGAGGTGCGTGCGTGGTACGACGCCTACGTCGGGACGTTCGTGGGTCTGGCCCGGGGCGAGCGCACCGACACCGAGGCACTGCTCGGCTTCTACGGCGCCCCCATGGTCGTGGTCAGCGACGGCGACCACAAGGTGCTGCCGACCCGCGCCGCCACGCTGGAGTTCGCGACCGGCACGATCGACGCCCTGACGCGGGCCGGCTACACCGGGTCGGAGATCTCCCACTTGACCGTCCACGCGGTCGCGACCGGCGCCGCCTTCATCGAGGGCGAGTTCTCACGCCACGGCCGCGAGGGGCGGGAGTTCGGGGCCGGCACCGGCGCGTACCTGGCGGTCAGGACTGCGGAGGGCTGGCGGTTCGCCTCGTTCATCAGCAACACGCGGCTGTAGGGCCGCACCCGCAACCCCGGGGCGGCCGGGACGTCGTAGCGGATGACGGGTTCCGTCATCCCACGCGACGACACGAGGCAGACCATGAAGAAACGCAGCGCACGCACGACGCTGACGACGCTGGCCGGCGTACTCGCCCTCCTGGCGGTGCCCGGCACCGCGCGGGCCGCGGACGGGGGCCAGGGGCCGGACCGCGGCCGGCAGGGCGTGAGCGAGGTGCTCTACAACCTGGGCGACGAGGCGTTCCGGCCGCCCAAGTCCCTGGGCTACGTGGGGAACAACGAGCTGGACGGGGCGGTGTACGTGCCCGCCGACCTCGCCGAGGGCCGCCACCCGCTGATCGTGATCGAGCACGGCATCCACGCCACCTGCGCCGACGCGGACGCCGCCCGGGACCTGGCCGCCGCGAAGGCCGCACTGGCGCGGGACGAGGAGACCGGCGACACCGCCGACGCCGAGAAGCAGCAGGCGGTCATCGACGCCACCGTCGCCGCCCTGTACGCGTGGCCGTGCGCGCCCGGCACGGACCAGATCCCCAGCTACCGGGGCTACGACTACCTCGGCCGGGACCTGGCGCGCCGCGGCTTCGTCGTGGTCTCCATCGGGACCAACGGCATCAACTCCACCTCCTTCGGCCAGGCCGACACCGTCTACCAGGCGCGGGCGAAGCTGATCGAACGTCACCTGGTGATGTGGCGGCAGCTGTCGCAGTCCGGCGGGGGCCCGCTCAAGGGCGCGTTCACCGACGCCGCTTCGGGACGCGCCACGACGGTGGACTTCCGCGGCCACGTGGACCTGGGCAATGTGGGGCTGATCGGGCACTCCATGGGCGGCGCCGCCGTCATGCAGGAGATCGACGACCCGAACCGCACCTCCTGGCCCCGCGGCGTCACGATCCGCGCGGCGTTCGCCCTGGCCCCGGCCGCGACATGGGACGAGGTCACCGTCACCAGGACGCCGTTCGCGGTGATGTGGGGGACGTGCGACACGACCAACGGCGGCACGTACGTCGAGCAGAACGCGGCCCGCAACAAGGTGCCGATCACCAAGTTCACGCTGACGGGCGGGGTCCACAACTTCTACAACACGCAGTGGTCGCCGGCCGGCGGGCAGGTCCTGTCGGAGGACGAGTCCTTCCCCGGCAGCCGCCCCGGCACCTGCATGGCGCAGTTCCCCGACGCCGACTACCCGCAGCAGGACCAGGACGAGCTGTCCGAGCGGCAGCAGCGCCTGCTCACCCGGGACTACGTCGGGGCCTTCTTCGCGCACCATCTGCTGGGCGACCGCCGGTACGACGCCGTGCTGCGGGGCGAGGAGCGCTTCCCCGGCGCACCGGACGTGGTGGACGTGCGCTACGACGCGGGCAAGTAGCCGCGCGGCCGAGGGGGTGCGGGACGCGCCCGCGCCCCCTCAGGCACCGCCCGGCAGGGCGATGGTGAAGTCGTCCTCGACCGGCGGGTCCAGTTCGTGCTCCCGCAGCCCCGTGGCGGCGAAGCAGCGCACGCGTATCGCGGCGGGGCTCACGTCCAGCCGCAGGAAGCTCTTGAAGAACGGCGGGCTGTAGGTGGCCGAGCCCGGGGAGAGCAGCCGGGTGAGGACCCTGCGGACGGGCAGCCGCATCCGCCGCTTGCGGTGCGGGCGGGGCGGCGCCCCCAGCAGGCCCGCGACGAAACGGGTGCGCGCGGTGACGGGCGCACCGGTAACGCGCGTGGGCTCGACGCCGAGGCGCTCGGCCAGGGCCGCGGCCGCCTCGTCGGGAGTGAGGTCGAACAGGCGGCGCAGGCGCAGGCGGCGGCCGTAGAGCCGGCTGTAGAACGCGAGGGAGTCGCCGCGCATCGGGTAGCAGCGGAAGGCGTCCTCGGTGACGCCGCCGACCGCCACGCGCGGGATGGTGTGGGTGGCGTGCATGAAGGCCCCGCCGCCGCCGGAGACGACGTACTCGATCCGGCGGCCGTCCACGTCGACCGGGTAGTGCTGGTAGTTGTGGATGTCGCCGCCGATCGCCGCGACGTAGTGGTGGGCCGGGTCGCGGACGATCTCGTCGACCGTGCCGCCGCCCTCTATCGCGCACGGGTGGTGCTCGCCGTCCACGTAGATCGGGGAGCCGGTGACCAGGATCTTGGGACGGGGGCCACGGGAGACCCGGCGCAGCCACTCGCCCTGCTCCCGGTCGATGCCGCCGAGGAGCCCGGTGTCGATGCCGATGATCCGCACCGGCCCGGAGTCCATCGCCCAGTACGGGCCGGGCAGCGACGCGGCCTGCGCGGGCGCGGACCGCATGCGGCGGTCCTCGTCGAGCCGGGCGTCGTCGGGGGTGTCCGGCCGCGCCCACAGCAGGGTGCGCCACCAGGAGGGGCCCAGCGCGCGGGGGCGGGGGGCGGGCGGGAGCGCCGGGGCGCGGCAGAAGACCCGCATGAAGCCGGTGAGGCCGTCGTACCAGTCGTGGTTGCCGGGGATGGGGTAGATCGGGGCGTCGTAGTCCCGGTAGGGCCGGAAGAACTTGGTGCCGTACTCGTTGGCGCTGCCCACGGGGTACAGGACGTCACTGCAGAGCACGGCGTAGCGGGTGCCCTCACCGGCCTTCAACAGGCCGGGGACCACGGCGTACTGGGGGTCGTCGCCCTCGCCGGTGTCGCCGAGCAGGAGGAACGAGAACGTGTCGGGGTCGTCCCGCTCGACCGCCAGGTCCGCACCGGCGGCCCCCCGTTCCACCTGGCCCGCGACCCAGCGCTGCCGGTCCCGGCCGGTCGGGTCGCCGAACAGCGACGCCAGGGGGCCGTTGCGCGCCTTCCACAGCGTGGCCGGGTTCAGCCACGACAGGTTGACCACCCGCTCGGGCATCAACTCCTGGTACGAACCGGGCTTCTGACTCTCCCAGCCGGCACCGGCCAGGGAGTCGCGGGAGGAGTCGGACACCCGCGCACCCTAGCAACCGGAGTTGAGCCTCCGGTGCGCCGGGGACCGCCCCCGCCGCCCGCCCGCCGCCTCCGGTGGCGGAGCCGTGCGGGCGGTGTATTTACTGAGAGGTGGTGGCAGCCGCACCCGAGGAGCCGAGGTCAGCCATGGCGCCGGAACGACGAGACGGCCGGGCGGGGGAATGAGCACGGGTCCCGTGGCGGAGGCCGCGGGCAGCTTCGAGAAGGCCCTCTTCGACCAGTCGCGGGCCGGGCTCGAGGTGTACGACGCAGAGCTGCGGGTACTGCGCGCCAACCCCGCGTCGCTGCGCATGCGCGGCATGCCGGCCCGTTCCGTGATCGGTGCGCAGCTGGAGGAACTGGACTCCGGGATCCCCCTGTCACCGGTCGTGCGGGAGGCACTGCGGACCACCGGCACACTCGTCGAGCGGCCCGTCGCCGCGTATCCGGGGGGCGATCCGGAGCACCGGCACGAGTACGACGTCGCCGGCTACCACCTCCAGGACGGCGGCGGCCGCACCATCGGCGCGGCCTGCATGTTCCACGACGTGACGGGCCAGGGGCGCGTCCGGCGCGGCATGGACCTGCTGAACATCGCCCGGGCGGGCATCGGCAGCACCCTGGACCCGCTGCGGACCGCGCAGGAGCTCGCCGACGTCTCCGTGCCCTGCTTCGCCGACGCCGTCGCCGTCGACCTGCTGGAGTCCGTGCTCACCGGCGACGCCCCCATGGGCCCGATCTCCACCGCGCTGCCGATGCGGCGCGCCGGGTTCAAGGCCCGCGAGGGCCAGGTCGGCGCCTATCCGATGGGCGGCGCCAGTTACTACGCGGTCCCGACCCCGTACACACAGGCGCTGGGCGATCTGCAGCCGCGTCTGGTCGGCGTGCTGCCGGAGAAGGGCGGGTGGCTGGTCCACGACCGGGCGCGGGCGGAGTTCATCGCCCAGAGCGGCATGCGTTCGCTCATCGTGATGCCGCTGACCGTGCACGGGCTGGTGATGGGCCTGGCCAGCTTCTACCGCAGCGGCGCGCGCCCCGACTCCTTCGACGAGCAGGACCTGGCCCTGGCCACCCAGCTCGCCGCGTGCACCGCGCTGTGCCTCGACAACGCCCGCCGCTTCACCCGTGAGCACACCATCGCGACCGCGCTGCAGCGGAGCCTGCTGCCGCGCACACCGCCGCAGGTCGCGGCGGTGGATCCGGCGCACTGCTACCTGCCGGGCCGCTACGGCGCCCACTGGTTCGACGTGCTGCCGCTGTCCAGCTGCCGCGTGGGGCTGGTCATCGGCTACGTCCCCGGCGAGGACCTGCACGCCTCGGTCGCCATGGGACGGCTGCGCACCGCCGCGTCCACGCTGGCCGCGATGGACCTGCCGCCCGACGAGCTGATCACCCACCTCGACGACGTGGCCCAGAACATGGCCCGCGAGCAGGACGCCGACCCGGTCACCCTGCACCACGCGCGGGCGCCGTTCACCGCGTCCTGCCTGTACGTGACGTACGACCCCATCACGCGGCAGTGCTCGGCCGCCACCGCGGGGCACGACGGCCCGCTGCTGACCACCCCCGAGGGCGCCGTCAGCTTGCTCGACGTACCGCGCGGGGCCCCGCTGGGACGCGGCACCCCGTACGAGATGACGACCACGGAACTGCGGGACGGCAGCCTGCTGACCCTGCACTCGGACAGCGTCGCCGACCGGTACCCGGCCGAGGCCGGGGAACGGCTCAGCCGGCTCTGCGACGTGGTGTCCGACCCCGCGACCGCGCCCAGGGACATCTGCGACGCGGTCGCCTACCGGCTGCTGCGCGGCACCCCGCAGGACGGGGCGGCGCTGCTGGTGGCCAGGGTCCGCGGCATCGACCCGGACCGCATCGCCACCTGGACGTTCCCGGCCGAGCCCCCGTCGGTCCCGCAGGCCCGGGCCGCGGCACGGGACCGGCTGGCGCACTGGGGTCTGGAGGAGCACGTGCCCGTCACGGACCTGGTCGTCAGCGAGCTCGCCACGAATGTCGTCCGCCACGCCGTGGGGCCGATCCGGCTGCGCCTGATCCTCGACCTCAATCTGACCGTGGAGGTGTCCGACGCCGCCGACACCGCCCCG
This sequence comes from Streptomyces sp. NPDC046977, assembly GCF_040644455.1. Classification (NCBI taxonomy): domain Bacteria; kingdom Bacillati; phylum Actinomycetota; class Actinomycetes; order Kitasatosporales; family Streptomycetaceae; genus Streptomyces; species Streptomyces sp. NPDC046977. The sequence goes on along the minus strand of NZ_JBEYWO010000002.1, from coordinate 416,238 downwards.
CACCTGCGGCACGCCCGCCTCCAGGACGAGAACGGCCGCGGGCTGTTCATCGTCGCCTCCCTCACCCGGCACTGGGGGACGCGCTACGAGGACGACGGGAAGACCATCTGGGCCGAGCAGGACCTGTCGTCCGCGGCCTGACCCGGGCGGGGCGCCGAGTTCGCGGACCCCGGGAAAACCGGGTGTGTGTGCGAACCGCCCTTGGTAGCTTCACCGGTGTGCCGAAGCTGAATCAGATCATCGCCGTGGAGAAGGGCGTCAAGTCCAAGTCCCTCCAGGAACTCACGCGGGCCCATCACGACGTCCAGAAGCCCGCGCTGCTCGCCGGTATCGCGCGGACCTACCAGCCGAAGGACGAGGAGGGCGAGCAACTGCCGCCCGAGTCCACCCGGGTGCAGGTCAAGGCCGAGGACGTGCTGCGGACGACGGCGGCGACGCTGACCCGGCTGTTCGACGTGACGGCGACGAAGGACTGGGCGAACCGGTCCGCGGCCGCCGACGTGACGGTGGACGGCCGTGTCGTGCTGGCGCAGGTGCCGGTGCCCTATCTGCTCTTCCTGGAGAAGCAGTTGACGGACCTCCACACCTTCATGCGCAAGCTCCCGGTCCTCGACGCCGCGGAGTCCTGGCACCCGGACCCGTCCACGGACTGCTGGAAGACCGAGCCGGTGCGGACGATCCGCACGAAGAAGGTGCCCCGCAACCACGTGAAGGCGGAGGCCACCGAGAAGCACCCGGCGCAGGTCGAGGTGTACTACGAGGACATCCCGGTCGGTTACTGGACGACGGTCAAGTTCTCCGGTGCGCTGCCCGCCCGCCGGGTGAACGAGCTCCTGGACCGGGTCGAGAAGCTCCAGCAGGCCGTCAAGTTCGCCCGCGAGGAGGCCAACGGCGCGGAGGTCACGGACCAGCGCGTGGGCGACGCCGTTTTCGGCTACCTGTTCGGGTAGCCGCGGGAACGCCCCCCGTGCGAGCGGGGGGTGCGCGTGAGAGCGCAAGCTGAAACTGAACGTCGAAGCTGATCCAGGGGTGGCAGTTGAAGGTTCGAATCCTTCCCCCGGCACCGCGTGCCGGGGTGGCCCAAGCCGGCAGAGGCGGCCCCGTCAATCTCAGATTCTCGCTCCAGTCTCAGTATTCGCCACCGAACGCCGGATCGACCGAGTGCGGACGACCGTCGACGGATGTGGGTTCAAGTCCCGCCTGCGCCTCTTCGCGGCGCGGTAGTTCAACGGCAGAACACGTCGACCTCAGAATGATCCGCGGCTCTTAAACGCCGCCGGTGTGCGCAATTGGGTGGCATCCCAGGAGCCCGGGAGCTGGATACGCTCCCGGGTTCCGTCACGTCCGGGGGCGGGGCGCGGCGGTACGGGTGAACAGCGCGGGCCGAATGCCGTGGGGGCGCCTACGCTCGGCCTCATGGCGAACGCGACCGTACGCGAGTGGGACGACGAGGCGGGCTGGGGCGTGCTGGACTGCGCCGAGACGCCCGGGGGATGCTTCGCGCACTACGGCAACATCGAGATGGCCGGCTTCCGGACGCTGTCGGCGGGCCAGTCGGTGGTGCTGGAGTGGGAGGCCCCCGGCTTCCGGCAGGACGGGTACGACTACCGCGCGCTGCGGGTCGTGCCGAAGGGCTGAGCGCCAGGCGTCAGCCCACGTCCCACAGGAAGCGGTGGGTGTGGATGCCGAAGTACGGGAAGGTCTCGACGCCCGTGACGCCGTCGAGGGGCCGTACGACATCGTTGACGAAGTCCAGCAGCTCGGACGGGCCGGGGCAGACGACCTCGGCGAACAGCGCGTAGGGCCCGGCGGTCAGGACGGCGTAGACGACCTCGTCGCGGGCGGCGAGGGTGTCGGCCACCGCCCGGGGGTCGCCGTCGACGCGCAGGCCGAGCAGCGCCATGGCCTGCCCGCCCATCGCCATCGGGTCGGTGACGCCGACGACCTGCACGACCTTTCCGTCGACGAGCCGCTGCAGCCGCTGGCGTGCGGCCGACGGGGAGAGCCCGACCTTGGGGCCGAGGTCGGCGTAGGGGATGCGGCCGTCGGTCTGGAGTTCGCGGAGGATCGCGCGGTCGATGTCGTCCACGGAGGTCAGCCTGCCAGTTCCGCCAGCGCGTCGGCGAAGAGGGCGGTGTGGGTGTCGACGTCGGCGGCGGTGGTGTCCGGGCACATCAGGGCCATGTTGTGGAACGGCGTCAGCAGGACGCCCCGGTTGGCCGTCCACAGGTGCAGGAAGTCCTCCAGTTCGGGGTCTGCGGCTGCGGCCGACGCGGTGCCGGTGCGCGGGGCGGGCGAGGCGAAGCGGTACTCCGTGCGGGCGCCGAGGGTGCTGACGGACCAGGGCAGGCGGTGCTTGGCGACGGCGTCCTCGACTCCGTCCGCGAAGCGGGCGGCGAGGGCGGACATCCGCGTGAACGCCTCGTCGGTGAGGACGTGTTCGAGGGTGGCGCGCATGGCGGCGACGGACAGGGCGTTGCCGGCGAGGGTGCCGCCGACGCCGCCCATGTCGACGAGGTCGAGGTCGGCGCGGCCGAGGAGCCGGTCGGCGAGTGCGGCGGACAGGCCGTAGGCGCCGGCGGGGACGCCGCCCGCGACGGCCTTGCCGATGGTGAGGATGTCGGGCTCCAGGGACCAGGCGGCGGTGGCGCCGCCGGGGCCGGCGGAGAAGGTGTGCGTCTCGTCGTTGATCAGGAGCACGTCGTGGCGGCGGGTGAGGGCGCGGACGCCGTCGAGGTAGCCGGGTTCGGGCAGCACGATGCCGATGTTGGTGAGCGCGGGTTCCATGAGGACGGCGGCGACGTCCCCCTAGGCGAGTTCGCGCTCCAGTCCCTCCAGGTCGTTGAACTCCGCGACGCGGCTGGTCAGGGTGATGTCGCAGGGTGCGCCGACGTTGCCGGGGCGGCTGACGCCGCCGTGTCCGCCGGGGCCGGTGACGATCAGCGACTCGTCGACGCTGCCGTGGTAGCAGTAGCTGTTGACGAGGATCTTCCGCCGTCCGGTGACGGCGCGGGCGAGCCGGATCGCCCAGCGGTTGGCGTCGGTGGCGGTGAGGGTGAAGGACCAGCGCGGCAGGCCGAAGCGGCGGGCGAGTTCGGCGCCGACCCATTCGGCGTCCTCGGTGGGCAGCATGGCGGTGGCGCCGCCCTGTTCGCGGAAGCGGCGCTCGACGGCGGCGGCGACGGGTTCCGGGGAGTGGCCGGCCATGGCGCCGGTGTCCCCGAGGCAGAAGTCGACGTAGCTGTGGCCGTCGATGTCGGTGACGCGGGCGCCCCGGGCGCCGGCGAGGTAGCGGGGGAAGGCGCCGGCGGTCTTGTTCATCCAGGTCATCGGTACGCGTCCGAAGAGGTGGTCGGCCGCTTCGTAGGCGGCGCGGGACTTCGGGTTGCGGGCGACGGCGTCGGCGGTCTCGCGGGCCAGCAGTGCGCGCAGCCGGGTGCGGTCGACGGACATGGGCGCTGCCTCCTGTGCGGTGGGTGACGCGACGCGGTGACGCTACTGCGGAATCGAGCGTCTCATCAATGCTTTGCGCGTGAATCGCGCGATGGAACGCCGTATACGTGATGGCCCCGCACGGGAATGGCACCTCGGTAGCACCGATCGCCGCATCCCGGCCGCCATTGGCCCATACGCCCGTTGATCGTTCCCGGCGGTGCTTTCCTTGACGTCGCGGGCGCCGCGCGGGACACGGACCGCCGGCCGGCACCCCGCATGCCCATACCCCTAGGGGGTATAGTGTGGTCATCGGGTGGACGGCCGCGCGATCCTCGCCGCCCACCGGAACACGCACTTAACGCACGAGGAGAACCCATGTCTGTCACCTACAGCGTCTCCGGGATGAGCTGCGGTCACTGCGAGTCCGCGGTCACCAAGGAGGTCTCCGCCCTCCCCGGCGTGACCGGGATCGAGGTGGACGCCAAGACCGGTCTGCTCACGGTCGCCTCCGCCGCCCCGCTGGACGACGACGCGATCCGCGCCGCCGTGGACGAGGCGGGCTACGAGCTGGTCGGCAGGGCATGACTCCCGCGGATCGCCCGCAGGTCCTCCCGCCGGTCGCCACGGCGCCGGTCACCGAGCTCGAACTCGAGATCGGCGGGATGACCTGCGCCTCGTGCGCCGCGCGCGTGGAGAAGAAGCTCAACCGGATGGACGGCGTCACGGCCACCGTCAACTACGCCACCGAGAAGGCCAAGGTCGCGTTCGGTGACGGCATCGGCGTGACGGACCTGATCGCCACCGTGGAGGCCACCGGCTACACCGCGGCCCTACCCGCGCCGCCGGCCCCCGCCGCGGCGCCCGGCGACCCCGCCGGCGCCCCCGCCGCGCCCGACGAGCTCACCACCCTGCGGCAGCGGCTCGTGACCGCGGTCGTGCTGGCCGTGCCCGTGATCGCCATGTCGATGGTCCCGGCCCTGCAGTTCACCAACTGGCAGTGGCTCTCGCTGACGCTGGCCGCGCCGGTCGTCGCGTACGCCGCGTGGCCCTTCCACCGGGCCGCCTGGACCAATCTGCGGCACGGCGCCACCACCATGGACACGCTGATCTCGCTCGGCACGCTCGCGGCCTTCGGCTGGTCGGTGTGGGCGCTGTTCTTCGGCGAGGCCGGGATGCCCGGCATGAAGCACCCCTTCGAGCTGACCGTCGCCCGCGGCGCGGGCTCCGCGAACCTCTATCTGGAGGTCGCCGCCGGCGTCACCGCCTTCATCCTGGCCGGGCGCTTCTTCGAGGCCCGCTCCAAACGCCGCGCGGGCGCCGCGCTGCGCGCCCTGATGGAGCTGGGCGCCCGGGACGTCGCCGTGCTGCGCGACGGGCGCGAGGTGCGGATCGCGACCGCGGACCTCGCGGTGGGGGACCTGTTCGTGGTCCGTCCCGGCGAGAAGATCGCCACCGACGGCGTCGTACGGGAGGGGACCTCGGCCGTCGACGCGGCCATGCTGACCGGTGAGTCGGTGCCCGTCGAGGTCGGTCCCGGGGACTCCGTCACCGGCGCCACCGTCAACGCGGGCGGACGGCTGGTCGTGGAGGCCGTCCGGGTCGGCGCGGACACCCGGCTCGCGCACATGGCGCGGCTCGTGGAGGACGCGCAGAACGGCAAGGCCGCCGCCCAGCGGCTCGCCGACCGCATCTCCGCGGTCTTCGTGCCCGTCGTGATCCTGCTGGCCCTGGGCACGCTCGGGGTGTGGCTCGCGCTGGGCGAGGGCGCCGTCGCGGCGTTCACCGCGGCCGTCGCCGTCCTGATCATCGCGTGCCCGTGCGCGCTCGGCCTGGCCACGCCGACGGCCCTGATGGTCGGCACGGGACGCGGGGCGCAGCTCGGCATCCTCATCAAGGGTCCCGAGGTGCTGGAGACCACCCGCCGGGTCGGCACCGTCGTGCTCGACAAGACCGGGACCGTCACCACGGGCGTCATGACCCTCACCGGCGTGCACCTTGCCGACGGCGAGCGGGAGGACGAGGTCCTGCTGCTGGCCGGCGCCCTGGAGGACGCCTCGGAGCACCCCATCGCGCGGGCTGTCGCCCAGGCGGCCCGCGAGCGCGCCGGCGACCTGCCGGGCGTGGCGGACTTCCGGGCGCTGCCCGGCCTCGGCGTCCAGGGCACGGTGGACGGCCGGGCCGTCACCGTCGGCCGCCAGGCGCCGCCGGCGCCGCTGCCGGAGAAACTCGTCCTCGCCAAGGCACAGGCCGAGGCGCTGGGCGGCACCGTGGTGACGGTCTCGTGGGACGGGCGGCCGCGCGCCCTGCTGGTCGTCGCGGACGCGGTGAAGCCCGGCAGCGCCCGGGCCGTGGCGATGCTGCGCGAACTCGGCCTCACCCCGGTGCTGCTGACCGGGGACCACGAGGCCGTGGCCCGCTCGGTGGCGGCCGAGGTCGGCATCGACGCGGCGGATGTCATCGCCGGGGTCATGCCGGAGGAGAAGGTCGCCGTCGTGCGGCGGCTCCAGGAGCGGGGCCGGTCGGTCGCCATGGTGGGCGACGGCGTCAACGACGCGGCCGCTCTGGCCCAGGCGGACCTGGGCCTGGCCATGGGCACGGGAACGGACGCGGCCATCGAGGCGAGCGACCTGACCCTGGTGCGGGGCGACCTGCGGGTCGCGGCGGACGCCATCAGGCTGTCGCGCCGCACCCTGGCCACGATCAAGGGCAATCTCTTCTGGGCCTTCGGCTACAACGTGGCGGCGCTGCCGCTGGCCGCCGCGGGCCTGCTCAACCCGATGATCGCGGGCGCGGCGATGGCCTTCTCGTCGGTCTTCGTCGTGGGCAACTCCCTCCGGCTGCGCGGTTTCCGGCCCCTCGCGGACTGAGTCCGGCGGCGGTCCGCGCCGCGGTCGCCTCACTCCTCCCCGAGGAGCGAGGCGATCACGGCGTCCATGTCGACGCCGCGGAACTCGTGGCCGGGCGGGACGGCCTCGTAGACCCGGGCCAGGAAGATCCGCAGGTCGGTGGTGGCGACCTCGACGAGGGCGACGCCCGCGGGGGCGCGGAACTCCAGCACCGTGCGGTCCGGGCCGGCGGGGCGGACGTGGACGTCGCCCTCGCCGGCCGGTTCGTAGAGCCCCGTTGTGAGCAGGCCGCGGGCGAAGACCCAGGTCACCTCGGCGCCGTCGAGCGACACCGAGGGCGGGAAGGCCATGCGCGCCGCCAGCGGGTCGTCGCGGTGGTAGCGCAGGGTCGCCGTGATCTCGTGGCCCTCCGGCCCGGACTTCGGGGTGTGCAGGCGGGCCTGGACGATGTGGTCGATGTCGGTGAGCATGGCTGGGTCCTCCGGGGGTGCCGTGCCGGGTCCGGTGTGCCTTCCGTCGGGGGATGAGAGCGTCAACCACCCCGTGTCTTACGCGGGTTGGGGGACGACTTACGGCGAAGCGATGTGACCTGCGTCACACCGCGCGGCGGCGTTGTCGGTGCCCCGTGCCACGATGACCCCGTGGCGCCCGCCCGGACGCCGCGGGACACGACGGGGGTGGGCCATGGGCGCGCGGCGCGAGGTCGGGGCGGAGGAGCGGCGGCACCGGATGGCGGCGCGGCAGCGGCTGACCGCCGACGGGCGCTCGGAGCGGCCGGAGGAGGCCGCTGAGTCGCTGGTCGCCCTGCACGGCACGGACCCGGCGACGGTCTACCTGTCCGCCGCGGCCCGGATGCGCGTCCCGGACGCGGCGGCGATCGACCACGCCCTGTACGAGGAGCGCAGCCTGACCCGGCTGCTCGCGATGCGCCGGACGATGTTCGTGGTCACGGCGGACGCCCGGCCCCTCGTCCACGCGGCGGCGGCGCACGCGATCGCCGCGGCCGAGCGCCGGAAGCTGACGGCCTGGCTCGCCGAGGGCGGCGGCTGGGACGAACGGTGGCTGGCGGAGGTCGAGGACGCCGTCCTGGCCGCCCTCGCCGGGGGCGCGGAGTCCACGGCGGCGGAACTGGCCCAGCGGGTCCCGCGCCTGCGCGAGCAGGTGGTGGCCGCCCGTGGCAAGCCGTACGAGGCGACGCAGAACGTGTCGAGCCGCATCCTGCGCGTGCTGGCCGCCGAGGGCCGGATCGTACGGCGGCGCCCGGTGGGCGGCTGGACGAGCAGTCAGTACCGCTGGGCGGCCGGCGCGGTACCCGTGCCGACCCCCGCCGGCGAGGCGCGGGCGGAACTGGTGCGGCGCTGGCTGGCGGCGTACGGGCCGGGCACCGAGGCCGATCTGAAGTGGTGGACGGGGTGGACGCTCACCGAGGTCCGCGCGGCGCTGGCCGCGGTCGGCGCGGAGCCCGTCGGACTGGCGGAGGGCGCCGGCTACCTGCTGCCGCAGGACACCGCGTCGGAGCCCGACCCCGGGCCGTGGGCGGCGCTGCTGCCCGCGCTCGACCCGACGCCGATGGGCTGGCGGGGGCGCGACTGGTACCTGCCGGAGGATCCCGCGGACCGTGCCGCGCTCTTCGACCGCTCGGGCAACATCGGCCCCACGGTGTGGTGGAACGGCCGGGTGGTGGGCGGCTGGGCCCAGCGCGCGGACGGCGGCGTGGCGCACCGCCTGTTCACCGACCCCGGCCGCGAGGCGGCCGCGGCGATCGATGCGGAGGCGGCCCGGCTGCGCGGCTGGCTGGGCGGCACCCGCGTCACGCCCCGCTTCCGGACACCGATGGAACGCGAACTGTCGGCCTGAACCGCCGTCACCCTGGGTATGCCGCACCTGACGTTCGGTACGCAGAGCTGACAGTGGAGGTGAACCCATGGAACAGGTGGCGGTGTTCTGCGGCAGTTGCGACTGCGGCTGTCCCACCCTGTACGTGGACGAGAGCGCGCCGCCCGAGCAGAGGGTCGTGATGACCGACGACTTCGGGCAGCGCGTGCGGATGAGTTCCGACCAGTTCCGTTCGCTGGTGGAAGAGGCGAAGGCGGGCCGGCTGGACCACGTCTAGCGGTCCGGCCGGCCCGCCTTCGCGGGCGCGCCGTCAGCCGAGGCGGGTGAGCTTCGAGCCGAAGGACGGCTGGGTCAGGTCGCGTTCGAGTGCGACCGGGACCTTGATGCTGCTGTCGCCGTTGCCGACGGTGAGGGTGCCGATCGTGGTTCCGGCCGGCGCGTTGTGCGGGACGCCGCCCTTGGCGGCGACGACCGAGATGTCGACCTTCAGCCCGGTCCAGCCGATCGCGGTGACGTCCTTGGTGGCCACGACGCGCGTCCGGCCGCCGAGGCCGTCGTCGATGTAGCCGACGACGTCGCCCTTCTTGATCACGGTGTCCGAGGCGAGGGTGGACAGGGCGGCCTGCAGCAGGGTGCTGCTGCGGTTCAGCACGGTGTCGATGATGGGTGCCTTGTGCTGCCCCAGCATCGCGCCGATGACCAGCTGCTTCGTGCCGCCGATCTCACGGACCGCCGCGAAGAGCAGATTGCCGCCGGCCTTGGTGCTGGTGCCGGTCTTGATGCCGACGACGTTGTCGTAGCCGGCGAGCTGGTTGTAGTTCTTCTGCTTGTCGCCGTTGATGTCCGTGTACTCGATCTTGGTGGCGATCTCCGCGAACACCGGGTTCTTCATGGCGGCATGACCCAGCTTCACCTGGTCGCTCGCCGTGCTGACGGTGGTCGCGTCCAGGCCGCTGGGGTCGGTGTAGTGGGTGTTCTTCATCCCGAGTTCCTGGGCGGCGGCGTTCATCTTCTTCACGAACGCCTTCTCCGAGCCGGCGTCCCAGCGGGCCAGCAGGCGCGCGACGTTGTTCGCCGACGGCAGCATGACCGCCTCCAGCGCCTCGTACTCGGTGAGCTTCTGCCCGGCAGTCACCTTGACCACGGACTCCTGCTCCGCCTGGCCGCTGACGAACTGCTCCTCGGCCGTCTTGTCGACCGGGACCGTCTCGCCGTCGCCGCCCTTCTTGATCGGGTGGTCGCGCAGGATCACATAGGTCGTCATGACCTTCGCGACGCTGGCGATCGGCACGGACTTCTCCTCGCCGAACGCGCCCAGCCGGCCCAGGCCCTCGGCCTCGACCACGGCCTGGCCCTGCGGCGGCCACGGCAGCGAGAGCTCGTCGCCCTCGAAGGTGTACGACGACTTCGCCGTCAGGGTCAGCACGGGCGCGGGCAGCGGGCGCAGCGCCTGCACCAGGACGAAGACCACCGCCAGCAGCACCACCACCGGCGTCCAGATCTTCACCCGGCGCACGGTGGTGCGCAGCGGGGTCTGCACCGGCGGCGGGGTGTTGGTCAGCTCCGCCAGCAGCTTGAGGGGTTCGTCCGGCTCGGGCGGGAGCGGCATCTGCTTGGTGCGCGAGCCCAGGTCCTCGGCGGCCGGGCGGTCGTCGCCGACGAGCGGGACAAACGTTCCGCCCGGCCGGGCGGGCGTCGCCACGGGAGCGGAGGCGGCGGGGCGTGCGACGGCCTTCCCGGCCGTGCCGGAGCCGTCGGTACCGCCGGTGCCGCCCGTCCTGCCCTTCTCCGGCGCGGCGGCCGGGGCGCCCGGCGCCCTGAGGGTGAGCGTTCCCTCGCGGGGCGGGACGTCCGCGCCGTCCGCGCGCGGCGCACGCAGCGTCATGGTGCCCTCGCCGGTCCGCGGACCCGCGCCGGGGCCCCCGAACCAGCTCCCTGAGCTGTTGACATGGCGGGGGGTCACCTGGGACGGGTCGCCGGAGTCGTCGCCCCCGGCGGAGGCCGCGGCCTCGCCGGTGTCGTCAGTGCCGCCGGTGTCGCCCGTGTCGCCGGGGCCGTCCTCGTCGCCCTCCTCGGCCACTTCCGCGGCCACGGGCTCTTCCGCACCGCCGTCCGGGTCCGCTCCGGCGGCCGTCCCGTCCGGTCCGCCGGAACCCTCCGGGGCGTCAGAACCCTCCGGGCCGCCCGTGGCAGCCGCGCGGTCCGCGTCCCCGGGGCGTTCCGCTTCGCCCGCGGGCTCCTCAGGCGCCGCTGTGGCGGCCTCGGGCGCGTCGTCCGGCCCGCCGGGGCCCCCGGCGGCTTCCGCTTCCGCTGCGGCGCCCTCAGGGGCTTCCTCGGGGGCGTCGGCCGCCGGTCCGGAGCCGGAGCCGGTCGCGTCGTCCCGGTCGTCGCGGTCGTCCTGCCCGGAGCGGGCATCGGCGGGCACGGCCGCCGCAGCGCCTGCGGCGTCGGTACCGGATTCGCCGGGGTTCCCCCCGTCGTCCTCCGGAGAGGTGTCCTCGGCGTCCGGCGCAGTCCCGTCCGGCACATCGTCCGGGTCCGCTCCGCCGTCCGGCGTACCGGGACTACGCCGCTCCGGTTCCGCCGCCGCATCCGCCCCGGCCGCCGCGGGCGGCTCCGGCGCGGACTCCGGTGCGTCCGGAGACGTTTCCGCAGGCTCCCCTCGGAAGACCGCGAGCCGGGGATCCACCGCCCCGCGCCCGGTCGCCTCCCCGGACGACTCCTGCTGATCCGCCCTGCCGGGGGACTCGCCCGCCACGCAGACCTCCTCCACACGTCGTGCGGAGCGCCGCAGCGGCGCCCCGCTCACCCATACACCAATTCCCGGGCCCCGGCAGAACAGCCTCCTCGGGACCCGCCGACGGGACACCTCGGCCGTCCCCACGACGGCGCCGCCCCGGTCCAAGACGCAAACGACATATGAGTCGGTTCCCGCACGAACGGGCAAGGCGCTCTCGACAGGCCGGTGTGAGAGGCGTCACCCTGTCATTCATCCACGCGGGGAGGCATGGATGGGCAGGAGCCGCAGAACACTTCCGGAGGAGCTGTTGCTGCTCGCCCTGGACCCGGCCACGGGTACCACGGCGCAGCCGCAGTCTCTTGACCTCGGTCTTGCCGGGGCACAGCTAGTGGAGCTGTGTCTGGCCGGACGAATAGCCCCTGACGGGGATCGTATCGCCGTGGTGCACCCACGGCCGACAGGAGATCCGACCCTGGACTCCGCGCTCGAACTGCTGCGCCGACGCGGCAGCCCGGTGCGCGCCGTCCACTGGATCGGCGGGCCCCGCCTGGGGCTGCGCCAGACGTATCTCGTGCACCTGGAGCGGTGCGGCATGGTGCATGCCGTTCCGGGCCAGATGTGCGGGGTGCTGCCGACCACGCGCTATCAGGCGACCGACAGCGAGGTCAGCCGGGAGATCAGGGCCCGGCTGGACAGCGCGATCCGCACCGGTGTGCCACCGGACCCGCGGACCGCCGCCCTCGCCGCGATCGCCCATGCGGTGGGCCTCGGCAAGCATCTGTACCCGGGCAACGAGGGCCGGTCCTCGCGATCGCGTCTGCGTGACCTGATCCGGTACGACCCCATGGGCGGCCTCGTCGCGCACGCCGTGATGGATGTGCAGAACGGTGCCGCCGCACCGCCCAAACGCGCCCCCGCCCAGGGGCGCCCCGCACCGGACCGGGCGACGGGCCACGGCATGGTGCGGGCGGGCGCCCGCTGAACCGCGGTGCCGGGGTCAGGGCCCCGGCACCGGCGACAGCAAGCACGGCCAGGTGCGCAGCGGCGCGCGGGACGAGGAACCGGTTCGCCGGTCCTCGTCCCGCGCGCCGCTGCCGTTTGTCGGCTCTTTTGAAGAGCGCAGCATACGACCATTTCCCAGCGGTGGGATGACCGATAGTGGCAGTCTGCTGACCAGCAGTACACGTCAGCTCACGTGCACGTGTCTGCGGACATCAGCGCAGAACACGCAGCCGCTCGCAACCGGAGGTGCGCATCCCGTGGCCGCCAACGTCAATCCCACCGTCAGGCGTCGCCGACTCGGGTCGGAACTGCGCAAGTTGCGCGAACAGAAGGGGATGACGGCCGAGGAGGTCGCGGCCCGGCTGCTCGTCTCGCAGTCGAAGATCAGTCGGCTGGAGAACGGCCGCCGCAGCATCAGCCAGCGCGACGTCCGCGACCTGTGCGGGGTGTACGGGGTCGACGACGCCCGGCTGGTCGACTCCCTGATGAACATGGCCCGCGAGTCACGCCAGCAGGGCTGGTGGCACGCCTTCGGCGACGTCCCGTACAGCGTCTACATCGGCCTGGAGACCGAGGCCGAGTCGCTGCGCGTGTACGACTCCCTGGTGGTTCCCGGCCTGTTGCAGACCCGGAACTACGCGGCCGCCGTCATCGAGGGCACCCTCCCGGAGGCCACCCCCGAGCAGATCGAGAAGCGGATCGAGATCCGGCTGCGCCGCCAGGAGCGCGTCACGGACCCGGACCTCCCGCTGCGCTTCTGGGTGGTCATGGACGAGTCGGCGCTGCGCCGCGTCGTCGGCAGCCGGGACGTCATGCGCGAACAGCTGGAGTACCTGGCCCAGATGAGCACGCAGGCGCACGTGACCGTGCAGGTGCTGCCGTACGAGGCCGGCGCCCACCCGGGCATGTCGGGCAACTTCGCGATCCTGGAGTTCGCCGACGCGACCGACTCCAGCGTGGTGTACATCGAGGGCGTCACCAGTGACCTCTACCTGGAGAAGCCGACCGACGTGCACGGCTACAGCGTCATGTACGAGCACTTGAGGGCGCAGGCGCTGAGCGCCGAGGCGAGCCGGGTGTTCATCGCGGACGCCGCGAAGGAGTACGCGCGCTGACGGTGCGCCGCACTTCCGGTGGTGAGAACCGGCGGCCCAGGAGCGTACACCCGCACCACCGCAAGACGGAAGGCGAACTTGGAATATGCCACCCGTTGGAGGTAACAGCGGCTGTGGCCAGTGATGTTGGCGAGTAGCTTCGATCACGTCAGAGCTGCACGATTGAGAAAGCTCGGAGCGATCATGGCTATTCAGCTCGGAAACACCAAGGCGTGGGTCAAGTCCTCGCGCTCCCAGGGGAACGGGGCCTGCGTCGAGGTCGCGTCCCGTGACCTCTCTCTTGTCGATGTCCGCGACTCCAAGGACCCCGACGGCCCCACCCTCGGTTTCGCCCCCGACGCCTGGTCGGCGTTCGTCACGGACGTGAGCCGTGGCGCCTTCGACCTGGACTGAGCGCCACCGCAGTACCCGCACGAGCCCTCTCGACCGGCACGCCGTCCTGGCCGAGGGGGCTCACTGCTGTCCCGGGCCCTGTGCGGACGGTCCCCGCCGGTGAACGCGGGCTGGACCGATGTGTTGACATCCAGGGGAGAACAACGGGTCGTTCCGGCGAAGTACCCGCCCATCGTGGGCTGCCCGGCGTGTTCACGACAACGTCAAGTAAGGTCAAGAACAGGTAAAACAATTCTTCCATCTGATCGCTGTTCATACTTCTGAACGCGACTGGTCTTGACCATGCCCCCACCGCGCGGTTCAATCTGGGGCGCCGCCCCGCGACGGACGTACCGGCGAAGTACGCACCCGTTCACAAGGCGGACCCCTGAAGGGGGCAACAAGGCATGAACAGTCTCGACTGGGCCGTACTGGTCGCGTACTTCGGCGTGATGGTCGGTATCGGCCTGTGGTCCCACAAGCGTGTCGACGACGTCGGCGACTACTTCACCGCCGGCGGCCGCATGCCGTGGTGGCTCTCCGGCATCTCGCACCACATGTCCGGCTACAGCGCGGTCATGTTCACCGGCTACGCCGGCATCGCGTACACCTACGGCGTCACCTCGTACGTGACCTGGTGCTTCCCGATCGCCATCGGCATCGCCATCGGCGCGAACCTCTTCGCGCCGCGGCTCAACCGGCTGCGCTCCCGGCTCCATGTGGCCTCTCCGCTGGAGTACCTGAAGAACCGCTACAACGTGCCCACGCAGCAGGCCCTCGCCGTCTCCGGCGTCCTGCTGAAGATCGTGGACGTCGGCGCCAAGTGGGCGGCCATCGCCACCTTGCTGTCGGTCTTCACCGGTGTCTCCCTCAACCAGGGCATCCTGATCACCGGCGCCGTCACCGCCGTCTACTGCACGGTCGGCGGGCTGTGGGCGGACGCCCTCACGGAGCTGGGGCAGTTCGTCATCCAGCTGCTCGCGGGCCTGGCCATGCTGGTGGCGGTGCTGGGCAAGATCGGCGGCATCAGCGGGCTGTGGACCGTGTGGGACAAGCTGCCCGACAACCACACCGCCCCGACCGCCGGTCCGTACACGGTGACGTTCCTGCTGGCCTACCTGTTCATCAAGACCTTCGAGTACAACGGCGGCATGTGGAACCAGGCCCAGCGCTACATGGCCACCGCCACCCCCCGCGAGGCCACCCGCTCGGCCCGGCTGTCGGCCCTGCTGTGGTTCCTCTGGCCGCTGGTCCTCTTCTTCCCGATGTGGGTCGCCCCGTTGCTGGTGCAGGCGCAGAAGCCGGACGCCTCCGACTCCTACGCGCTGCTGACCGAGCAGTTGCTGCCGCACGGCCTGCTGGGCCTGGTCGTCGTCGGCTTCTTCTCGCACACCATGGCCATGTGCTCCTCCGACGCCAACGCCATCGCCGCCGTCTTCACGCGCGACATCGCGCCCGCGGTGTCGAAGGCGGCACGGTCCTGGAACATGCGGGCGGGCCTGATCGCCGCCCGGGTCACCACCGTGGCGTTCCTCGCCCTGTCGATGGCGGTGGCCACCCAGGTCAACTCGCCCGCCTTCAAGGACATCATCACCGTCGTCATCAAGTGGGTGGCCGGCCTCATGGGCCCGATCGCCATCCCGTTCATGCTCGGCCTGCTGCGGTCCTTCCGCAGGTCCGGCCCGACCGCGGCCCTGGTGTCCTGGGCGGCCGGGCTGTTCGCCTTCTGGCTGACCAACTACGGCCTGGACGGCGTGCAGTTGCAGATCCAGATCGTGACACCGCTGGCCGTCTCGCTCGTCCTGTACGTGCTCATCGGCTACGTCAAGCCCGAGGACACCCCCGAGCGGGACGCCCTGCTGGCCCGGATCAACTCCGACGGCGACGGCGACGGCAGCGGGGACGGCGCGGCGGCCGAGGCCGTGCCCGAGACACCGGCCACGGCCTGAGCGCCCCGGTGCCGCCGCCCGTCCGCGCTCAGGCGGCGGGGTAGCGCTCCAGCCACGCCGCCGAGACGCCCCCCGGCCCGTGCAGGGCCGGGGCCTGCGTCATCTCCATGGCGAAGTCGTCCGCGAGCTGGAGGATGGTGCCGCGCCCCTCCAGCTCGGCGAGCCAGGCGGGCGGCAGCGCGGTCTCCCCGTGCTGGACGCCCAGCAGGTTGCCGCACACCGAGCCGGTGGAGTCGCTGTCGCCGGAGTGGTTGACCGCGAGCAGCAGGCCGTGCCGGACGTCCTCGGCCACCAGCGCGCAGTAGACGCCGATGGCCAGGGCCTCCTCCGCGGTCCAGCCCTCACCTAGGGCCTCCACCCGCGCGGCGTCGGGCAGGCCCTGGCGCACCGCCCCGAGCGCGGCCCGCAGGGCGGCGGAGGTCTCCTCGTGCCCCGGGCGCCGGGCGATGAGGGCAAGGGTGTGCTGCACCGCGCCGTCCAGCGACTCGCCGCGGGCGAGCCCGTGGACGATCACCGCGAAGGCGCCGGCCGCCATGACCCCGGTGGGATGGCCGTGGGTCTGCGCGGCGCATTCCAGGGCGAGTTGCAGGACGAGCTGCGGCTCCCACCCCACGAGCAGCCCGAACGGCGCGGACCGCATGACGGTGCCGCACCCCTTGGAGGCGGGGTTCTTGGGCTTGTCCAGGGTCCCCATGCGGTCGTCGCCGAGCCCGGTCAGGCAGGCCCGGCCGGGAGCGCGGCGGGAGTAGAGCCACTCCTCGCGGGCCAGCCAGCCGATGTCCTTGCGGCGTTCGTCGGGTCCCCAGTCGCTCTGCGTGGCGGCCCAGCGCCGGTACGCCCGGTGGATGTCGGTGGGCGGGTGCCACACGCCGGTGTCGCGGCGCACCTGGGCGCGGATCAGACCCTCGGTGGTGAAGAGGGTCATCTGGGTGTCGTCGGTGACGGCGCCGCGCCGGCCGTAGGCGGGGACGTAGTCCGTCACGCCCTTCGCACCGTGCGCGCCGCGGATCGCGGCGAGGGAGTCGAACTCGATGCCGGCGCCGAGCGCGTCGCCGATCGCGCCCCCGAGCAGGCAGCCGCGGACCCGGCTGCGGAAGTCCTGCTGCTCGTCACGCCCCCATACCGCCCCGGCCATGCCACTGCCTCCTTCGCCGCCGCCGCCAGCACTGTAATCGACCACGAAAGGCCGGATCCCGGCCGTGAACGGAATGTGGCCAGTCACTCGTGGCGGCGTTCCGGACAGATACCGGACGGTCCCGGAACGTGACCCGGAGGTCAGTCCCCCAGCACCGGCAGGAGCTCGGGCAGGTGGCCGTCGGAGGCGAGGCCGGTGGCGATGCGTTCGGCGGAGACCTCTCCGTAGGTGGTGGTGCGCTGGCGGGCCGGGCGGCCGGCCGCCTCGGCGATGGCGACCAGGTCGCGGATGGACCGGTAGGAGCCGTAACTCGACCCCGCCATCCGGGAGATCGTCTCCTCCATGAGGGTGCCGCCGAGGTCGTTGGCGCCGGAGCGCAGCATCTCCGCGGCGCCGTCCGCGCCGAGTTTGACCCAGCTGGTCTGGATGTTGGAGATGTGGCCGTGGAGCAGGAGGCGGGCCATGGCCGTCACCGCGCGGTTGTCGCGCGCGGTGGGGCCCGGCCGGGCGATACCGGCCAGGTAGACGGGGGCGTTGGTGTGGATGAAGGGCAGGGTGACGAACTCGGTGAAGCCGCCGGTCTCCTGCTGGATCCGGGCGAGCAGCCGCAGGTGGGCGAGCCAGTGGTGGGGCTGGTCCACGTGCCCGTACATCATGGTCGACGAGGAGCGCAGGCCGAGCGCGTGCGCGGCCTTGACGACCTCGATCCAGGTGGCGGTGGGGAGCTTGCCCTTGGTCAGGATCCAGCGGACCTCGTCGTCGAGGATCTCCGCGGCGGTGCCGGGGATGGAGTCCAGGCCGGCTTCCTTGGCCGCGGCCAGCCACTCGGGGATCGACATCCCGGTGCGGGTGGCGCCGTTGACGACCTCCATCGGGGAGAAGGCGTGCACGTGCATCCCCGGCACCCGCTCCTTCACCGCGCGGGCGATGTCGAAGTACGCGGTGCCCGGCAGGTCGGGGTGGATGCCGCCCTGCATGCACACCTCGGTCGCCCCGACCTGCCACGCCTGCTCGGCCCGGTCGGCGACCTGGGACAGCGACAGGGTGTAGGCGTCGGCGTCCGTGCGGCGCTGGGCGAAGGCGCAGAACCGGCAGCCGGTGTAGCAGACATTGGTGAAGTTGATGTTGCGGGTGACGACATAGGTCACCTCGTCGCCCACGGTGTCCCGGCGCACGTCGTCCGCGATCCGGGCCAGCGCGTCCAGCGCCGGCCCGTCGGCGTGGAACAGCGCCAGCGCCTCGGCGTCGGTGAGCCTGGCCGGGTCGTCGGCGGCCACCGACAGCGCGGTGCGGACATCGGCCTCGATGCGGTCGGGGACGAATCCCGGGGCGGCCTGCTCGCGCAGCGCCTCCCAGTCGCCGTACACCTCGTCGAAGTCGTCGCGGCGGTCGCCGGTGCGGCCCTCGGTGTCGATGGTGCGGTGCAGATCGGTGCGGCCGGTGGCGGTGAAGGCCTCGTCGGGCTCCTGCCACGGACGGCCGGTGACGTCGGCGTCCTCACGGGCCAGGCCGGTGACGGGGTCGGCCAGCGCGGTGACGTGCGGCAGCAGCCGCGGGTCGAGCCACGGCTCACCGCGGGTGACGAACTCCGGGTAGACGCAGAGGCGTTCGCGCAGCGTGAAGCCGGCCGCCGCGGAATGCGCGGCGAGCTCGTCGATCCGCGGCCAGGGGCGCTCGGGGTTGACGTGGTCCGGGGTCAGCGGGGAGACCCCGCCCCAGTCGTCGATGCCGGCGCCGATGAGCCGCACGTACTCCGCGTCCACCAGATTGGGCGGGGCCTGCAGGTTCGCGGACGGCCCCATGATGTGCCGGGCGACCGCGACCGTGGCGACCAGGTCGTCCAGTTCGGCGTCCGGCATGCCGCGCATCGCCGTGTCCGGCTTGGCGCGGAAGTTCTGGATGATCAGTTCCTGGATGCCGTGGTACGAGCGCGCGACGCGGCGCAGCGCGAACAGCGACTCGGCGCGCTCCTCGTACGTCTCGCCGATCCCGATCAGCAGCCCGCTGGTGAACGGCACCGAGCTGCGCCCGGCGTCCTCCAGCACCCGCAGCCGGACCGCCGGTTCCTTGTCGGGCGAGCCGTAGTGCGGGCCGCCGGGCTCGGACCACAGCCGGGTCGCCGTGGTCTCCAGCATCATGCCCATCGACGGGGCCACCGGCTTCAGCCGCTGGAAGTCCGTCCAGCTCATGACGCCGGGGTTGAGGTGCGGCAGCAGCCCCGTCTCCTCCAGGATCCGGATCGACATGGCCCGCACATAGGCCAGGGTGTCGTCGTAGCCGTGCGCGTCCAGCCACTCCCGGGCCTCGGGCCAGCGGTCCTCGGGCTTGTCCCCGAGCGTGATCAGCGCTTCCTTGCAGCCCAGTTCGGCTCCGCGGCGGGCGATCTCCAGCACCTCGTCCGGGGACATGAACATCCCGTGCCCCGCCCGGCGCAGCTTGCCCGGCACCGTGACGAACGTGCAGTAGTGGCACTTGTCCCGGCACAGCCGCGTCAGCGGGATGAACACGCTCTTGGAGTACGTGATGACGCCCGGGCGCCCCGCCGCCTCCAGCCCCGCGTCCCGCACCCGGGCGGCACTCTCCATCAGGGCGGCCAGGTCGTCCCCCCGGGCCTGGAGGAGCACCGCGGCCTCGGCGGTGTCGAGGGCGACGCCGTCACGGGCACGCTTGAGCGCACGGCGCATGCTGTTGGCGGTGGGCGGGGTGTGCGTCATTCTCCGAGCATAGGTGCGCACTCCGTCAGCGGGCGCTGTCGCGTAGATCACCGGGGCGATTGCCGTCGCACGGGAATTTCCGGGCTGGCCTTCACGTCGGCGTCAAGGTCTACGGTCGGTCCATGCGGATCGGGGAACTCGCCGAACGGGCCGGCACCACCACACGCGCCCTGCGGTACTACGAATCGCTCGGGCTGCTGCGGGCCCGGCGCACCGGCAACGGCTACCGGGCCTACGACGAGGCGGACCTGACGCTGCTGCGGCAGATCCAGCTCCTGCGGGACATCGGCTTCGAACTGGAGGACACCCGCCCCTTCGTGGACTGCCTGCGGGCCGGCCACCCCGAGGGGGACGCGTGCCCGGCCTCCCTGGAGGTCTACCGGCGCAAGCTCGCGGAACTGGACGCGTACGTCGCCCGGCTCACCGAGGCACGGGGCCGGATCGCCGAGCAGTTGGCCCGCGCCGAGTCGGCGGCGGCACCCGCACCGCGTTGTGAGTTCACCTGCGAGGGGAGTACGCCATGACCGCGACAGAGACGGGCCCCGGGCACCTGGCCGAGGCCACCGACGCGACGTTCGCCGCCGAGGTGCTGGCCGCCGGGGTACCGGTGCTGGTGGAGTTCGGCGCCGACTGGTGCCCGCCGTGCCGTCAGATCGAGCCCGTGCTGCGGGAGCTCGCCCGGGAGGAGGAGGGGCGACTGAAGGTGGTCCGGCTGGACGTGGACCACAGCCCGTCGGCGCAGAGCGCCTACGGCGTCCTGTCCGTGCCGACGCTGATGGTCTTCCGCGACGGCGAACCGGTGTGGTCGGCGGTCGGGGCGCGCACCGGGCGGCGGCTGCGCGAGGAACTGGCCGGCCTGCTGTGAGCGCTCACAGGTACTGCGCGTAGTCGTCCAGGGTGCGCAGCACGTCCGCGGTGCCCGCGGAGGGCAGTTGCAGCACGACCTCCTCCACCCCCAGGTCGCGGAAGTAGACCAGCTTGCCGGCGTTCGGGCGGACCGCGTACGGCACGACCAGGGGGCCGGCCGGGTCGCGGCCCGCGTCGGCCCACGCCCGGCGCAGCGCCGGCAGGCTCTCCTTGAGCCCGCCGCCGCCGATCGGCAGCCAGCCGTCGGCGTACTCGGTGAGGTGACGGAACAGCACGGGCCCGGCGGCGCCGCCGACCAGGGTGCGCGGGCGGGGGCCGGCGACCGGCTTGGGCCAGGCGTGGCTCGCCTCGACGCTCGCGTACGCGCCCTGGTAGGCGGTGGGTTCGGGCGCCCACAGCGCCCGCATCGCCGCCATCCGGTCCCGCACCAGGTCGCGGCGGCGGGGCCAGTCGACGCCGTGGCCGGCGGCCTCCTCCACGTTCCAGCCGAAGCCGACGCCGAGGGTGAACCGCCCGCCGGACAGGAAGTCCAGGCTCGCGACCTGCTTGGCCAGCCCGATGGGATCGTGCTGGGCGACCAGGGTGATCCCGGTGCCCACGCGGAGCCGCCGGGTGACGGCCGCGGCCGCGGCGAGAGCGACGAACGGGTCGAGCGTGCGGCCGTACTCCGGCGGCAGGGCCCCGCCCATCGGTGCGGGGGTGCGCCGGCTGACCGGGATGTGCGTGTGCTCCGGCAGGTACAGGCCGTCGAAGCCGCGTTCCTCCAGCTCCCGGGCGAGCCGGACGGCGGGGACGGACTGATCGGTCAGGAAGATCGTCGTGGCGATCCGCATGGCGTCGTCGCACCTCCCGTATGTGGGGCGACCTTAAGGCCCCGCGCGCGGCAGGGGAAAGACGCCGCACGGCTCACGCACCGGGCGGGCGACGACGGCGGTCCGCCGGAGGCGGGTCAGCCCGCGGTGCCGACCGGGGCGTTGCGGAGTTCGGTGACGAGGGCCGGGGTGAGCAGTTCGCCGGCGCGGTCGGCGAGCACGGACATCTCGTAGCCGACGAGGCCGACGTCGCATCCCTCGGAGGAGAGCACACCGAGGCAGCTGCCGTCGCGGACGCGGCCGACCATCATGAAGCCGCCCAGCATCTCGATCATGACCAGCTTCATGCCGTGGAACCCGTGCGCGGTGGCCGCGTTCTGGGCGAGCGAGGTGATGCCCGACACGACCGCGGCCAGGTGGTCCGCGCGGTCGCGGGTCAGCCGCTCGGAGGCCGCCATCAGCAGGCCGTCGGAGGAGACCGCGACGGCGTCGGTGACACCGTCCGTGGTCCGTACGAAGTCGGAGATGAGCCAGCCGAAGCTCTGGACGGCGGTGGTCACGATGGCGTTCCTTCTTTGGTTCTGTACGGGACCGCTTGGGGGACGGCCCCGCGGGCGGGTACGGAGGGGGAACCGTTCTCGGCGCGGGCGACCCCGGCCCGGAAGGCGTTGAGCAGCGTCGAGATCCCGGGCTTGGGCGCCGGGGGCGGCGGCTCCGCCTCGTCGGGGGCGAGCAGCCGGGGAGGCAGGATCACCAGCGCGGAGACACCCCCGTCAGGGGTGTCGAAGAGGCGTACCTCGATGTCCTGGCGGCGGGCGAGCCGGCCGACGACATGGTGGCCGAGGAAGCGCGTCGGGGCGGACAGGAAGATCTCGTCCCCGCTGTCCGCGAGCAGCGCGTTGGCCCGCTGGAGGTCGGCGGGGCTCATGCCGACACCGTGGTCGACGACGGCGAAGCAGTACTCCCCCATCTGCTCGTCGCGCCAGCCGTGCACGTCGACGGACTCCTCGGGCGGGGAGAAGGTCAGCCCGTTCTCGATGAGTTCGGCCAGCAGGTGGGCGACATCGGTGACCACATGCCCGCGCAGGCTGCCCCGTTCGACCTGGGCGACCATCACCCGGCGGTACTGCTCGACCTGGGCGACCGCGGAGCGGACGGCCTCCAGCGCGGTCGCCGGGCGGGCGTTGGGGCGGGCGGTGTGCTGCCCGGTGAGGACCAGCAGGCTCTCGGCGTTGCGGCGCATGCGGGTGGC
This sequence comes from Streptomyces sp. NPDC046977, assembly GCF_040644455.1. NCBI lineage: Bacteria > Bacillati > Actinomycetota > Actinomycetes > Kitasatosporales > Streptomycetaceae > Streptomyces > Streptomyces sp. NPDC046977. The sequence goes on along the minus strand of NZ_JBEYWO010000002.1, from coordinate 394,163 downwards.
CAAGTGGTCCAGTTCGAAGAGCTCGGCGAGCTCGTCCGGGTCGAGCTCCCGGCTCTCCAGCCGGGTGATCAGGCCCAGCTGGCGGCGGATGAGGCCCTGGTTGCGGCGGCCCAGGTTGGCCAGCGACTCGGTGGTGTTGCCGCGCAGCCGGGCCTGTTCCGCCGCCAGGTCGAGGGCGGTGCGCTCGACGTTGCGCAGGGCGGCGGCGACCTCGGCGATCTCGGCGGCGCCGTGCCGCACCAGGACGCCCGCGGGCTCGGCGGATTCCGGCGGGACCGCGCCCGTGGTACGGGCCTGCTGGATGCGCTGGACGGCCTCGGGGAGCCGCCTGCGCGCGATCTCGTCCGCGCCGCCGGCGAGCGCGGCCAGCGGACGGGTGATGGAACGGGAGGCGAGCGCCGCGGCGGCGCTGACGATCCCCAGGATGAGTACGCCCACGGTGACGTAGAGGGCGAGCGAGCCGGCGGCCTCGTCGCTGAGCGTCCTGGTGCGGGCGGTCACGTCGGCGCCGACCGAGCGCTGCACCTCGTACAGCTCGTCGTTGAGGGCGCCGGTGCCGTTCCACCAGGCCCGGGAGTCGACGTTCAGGCGTGAGCCGTCGACGCCGCGCTCGGCCAGCTGCTCGTAGGTGAAGGTGTTGTTGGCGGCGGTGGTGCCGAAGGCCTGGTCCAGCAGGAGGCGCTGCTCCGGCGTGGCGACCTGCCGGTAGCGGCCGATCGCGGCCAGGCGCTCGGCGCGCTCCTGGATGAACTCCAGGTACTCGGCCCGGCGGAAGGCACCGTAGGCGAAGACGCCGTTGAGCGAGCTGCGTTCGTTGGCGAGCGCTTCCTTGGCCTGGGCGAGCGCCTCGAGCGCGGCGACGCCTTCGCGCAGCTCCCGGTCGCCGCGGGTGGCGGTACCGGCCGCCGGGTCGACGGCGTTCAGGCCCTGGATCGCGTAGGTGTAGAAGGTGTTCGTCGCGTCCCGGCCGGCGATGTCGGAGTCGATGTCGGCGCGCGTCCCGGCGAGCCGGCCGAGCCGCGTCTGGATGACGTCCTCGACGGCGGCCTGGTCGCGCAGGTCGTGCAGCTGGACGTCGACGAGCCTGCGGGTGGCGACGAGCTCCTTGCCGTACCGGGTCTCACCGCCCAGCAGGCCGTTGGTCAGTCCGCGTTCCAGCTGGAGCTGGTGGACGAGGGACCGCAGCCGCAGCGACAGTTCGATCTCGGAACGGGTGGTGCTGGCGTCGTTGTAGTCCTCGGCGCGCAGGTCGACCGCGAGTCCGACGAAGGCCAGCAGCAGGCAGGTGGGAACGGCGAGGACGACCGCCACCCGGCCCCGGATGGTCCGCCATCCCGGCAGGGGACGGGGGAGGGCTCTGAAGATCGATCGAGGTCGCCGTCGCGCCTTCCGCACCGTCATGCGCCAGCATGGTAGCGGGCGGAAGGGAATCGTCGATTTCCGACCCGTTAGCTGATGTTGGCCTTTGGGTGGCCGGAAGCCCGCAGTGTCACGAAAACGGTGCGGACGTCTCATCCGGGACACGGCGCCCATCCCGGGATCACCGCGGGGCGAACGGCGGGGCCGCGAGGTCCACGGTGAGGGCGTGGCCCAGGTCGTTGGTGAAGGTGGCGTACGGTCCCCCGGCGGCGTTGCCGGTCCCGTCGACCGTCCCGTTGCCGGTCCCGTTCGCCGTCCCGTTCCCGGTCCCGGCCTCGGCGCGGACGAAGGGGCGGGACCGCCCCAGGGCGACGACCCAGATCAGGTTGCCGTCGGAGTCCAGCCGGGCGAAGAAGCCCTCCGCCTCGCGCGAGCCGTCGCCGCAGCACACGTACCCCGTGCCGTCGGGGAGTTCGGCGGTGCCGTACGGGTGCGGATCTGCGGCCGTGACCAGCCCCGGGTCGCCTGCGAGCAGGGCCGCCAGGTCGACGGGATCGCCCACGCGGAACGCCGACAACCGCGGGCCGTCGAGGTCCACACCGAACGCGGAGCCGTCCGCGCGGTACAGCCCGTCGCGGGCCGGAACCTCGCCGGCCAGCCACAACTCGGTGATCAGACCCATCGGCCGCGCTCCTCCCGCTGTGCGCGACCAGCCCATCAGGCGGCCGCTCGGCCCGTCTCGACCTGCGGGCGAACAGCGGACGAACTCCCACTCCGTCAGACGGGGCCGAGCGGCCTCGGGCGGCGGAGCGCGTGGACGGGCAGCAGCATGCGCCAGACCGCCTCCTCCAGGCCGTGGACGGAGGCGATCCAGCCGAGGCTGTCCTCCGAGGTGCCCGTTCCCACGGCGGCGGTCAGTTCACCGACCACGTCCGCGAGGTCGCCGTGGCGCAGCGCGGGTTCCATGCGGCCCCCGCCGAGCCCGTCGGCGACGTACCGCTCGTAGGCGGGCGCGGTGCGCAGCACCCCCACCGGCCGCCACTCCCGCGCCAGGCGCGGCACCGGTTCCCCGCCCACGCGGCGGCCGTCGGCCTCCAGGACCTCGGTACGGGTGCGGTCGACCGCCAGCGCGGTCCACGCGTCGGCCCCCGTGAGGACCGCCGCGGGGCGGCACCGCTCGACGGCCTCGGCGACGGCACCCGGCCCGTCCGGGCCGCCCGCGACCAGCGGCACCGCCGCCATGCCCGCGTACAGACAGCCGTAGAAGGCGCCGGCCAGGTCCACGCCCTGGGGGTAGTCCAGCAGCACGCGGCTGCCGGGCGGCAGCAGGCGGCCCAGGCCCGCGGCGACCGCACGGGCGCGCCGGTCGAGACCGGCGAAGTCGCAGTCGTACGGCACATAGGGGCGGTCGTCGGGCTGCCGCAGCGCGCGGCGGCGCAGCGCGGGGCCCGGCAGGCGGTACACGCTCACCACGGAGCCGCCGATCCCGGCCCGGACGCCACTCACCGGCTCCCGTCCGCGGCGTGAGCACACCGGCGGCCCTTCACCCCCTCGTGAGGAACGGCGGCTACGCCAATGGCATATGAGCACAGATCATGCGAAAAGACGGCGAACATTCCCCGTAACCCCTCAGAGCGTGCCCTCCGAAAGTCACCCATAGGTGACCGCGAACAGGTCGGCACGGCAAACTGGCACAGTCGGCAGATCCGAAAGACCGGAACTGTCGTCTGCGGACACTGTTCCGGTTCGCGATGAACGATCGATATACGTGCTGTTCGCGGACGGCAGTCGGCACCTGGGGGCAGGCATGCAAAGCGGTACGGACCCCGGCGGAGCGCTGCGCTTCGCGGTCCTCGGCCCGGTGCGGGCCTGGCGCGGCGGACAGCCCGTACCCGCCGGACCACCCCAGCAAAGGGCGCTCCTGGGCGCGCTGCTGCTGCGCGGCGGCCGCACCGCGACCGCGCAGGAACTCGTCGACGCCCTGTGGGGCGAGGAGCCCCCGCCCACCGCCCTGGCGGCACTGCGCAGTTACGCCTTCCGGCTCCGCAAGGCCCTCGGGACCGAGGCCCTGGCCACCGTCGACGGTGGCTATCTCCTCAGTCCCGGCGACGACTTCGACCTCTTCCGCGCCGAACGGCACTGCGCCGCCGCCGAGAAGGCCCGCACCGCCGCCGACCTGGCGACGGCCCGGGACGAACTGCGGTGCGCGCTCGCCCTGTTCGACGGCGAACCGCTGGCGGGACTGCCCGGCCCGTACGCGGAGACCCAGCGCACCCGGCTGCTGGAATGGCGGCTGCAGATCACCGAGACCTGCCTGGACCTGGACCTCCAGGCGGGCTGCCACGCCGAGGCCGTGTCCGAGCTGACCGTGCTCTCCGCGGAGCACCCGCTGCGCGAACGGCCGCGCGCCCTGCTGATGCTGGCCCTGTACCGCGGCGGGCGGCAGGCCGAGGCGCTGGGCGTCTTCGCCGACACCCGAAGACTGCTCGACGACGAGCTGGGCGTCGACCCCGGCACCGAGCTCGCCGAACTCCACCAGCGCATCCTGGAGGCCGACCCGGCGCTGGCCCCGCCGCCCGTACCGCAGGCCGAGACGGCCGCGGAACCGGTGCGCCCGGCCCAGCTCCCGGCCACCGTCGCCGACTTCACCGGGCGCGCCGCCTTCGTCCGCGAACTCGGCGACCGCCTGGCGGGCGCCTCCGCCGAGGGCGGCGTCATGGCGGTCTCGGCCGTCGCCGGCATCGGCGGCGTCGGCAAGACCACGCTCGCCGTCCATGTGGCGCACGCCGTCGCGGGAGCCTTCCCCGACGGGCAGCTCTACGTCGACCTCCAGGGCACCGGCCCCCGCCCCGCCGAGCCGGAGACGGTGCTCGCCTCCTTCCTGCGCTCCCTCGGCGTCACCAACGCCGCCATCCCCGACGCACTGGCCGACCGCGCCGCGCTCTACCGCTCCACGCTCGCCGGCCGGCGCGTCCTGGCCCTGCTCGACAACGCCCACGACGCCGCCCAGATCCGCCATCTGCTGCCGGGAACGCCGGGCTGCGCCGCGCTGATCACCAGCCGCACCCGGATGGTCGACCTGGCGGGGGCGCATCTGGTCGACCTCGACGTGATGAGCCCCGAGGAGGCGCTGCAGCTCTTCACCCGCATCGTGGGCGAGGAGCGCGTGGCCGGCGAACGGCAGGCCGCCCTCGACGTCGTCGCCGCCTGCGGCTTCCTGCCGCTCGCCCTCCGCATCGCCGCCTCGCGCCTGGCGACCCGGCGCACCTGGACGGTCTCCTTCCTCGCCCGCAAGCTCAGCGACGAGCGCCGCCGCCTGGACGAACTCAAGGCCGGCGACCTCGCCGTCAAGGCCACCTTCGAACTCGGCTACGGCCAGCTCACCCCGCAACAGGCCCGCGTCTTCCGCCTGCTGGCCCTCGCGGACGGCCCGGACATCTCGCTGGAGGCGGGCGCGGCCGTCCTCGACATGGACGTCCACGACGCGGAGGAACTGCTGGAGGCCCTGGTCGACATCAGCCTCATCGAGTCCGCCGGGCCCGCCCGTTACCGCTTCCACGACCTCCTGCGCCTGTACGCGCGCGACTGCGCCGAACGCCACGAGGGCGAGGAGGCCCGCTGCGCGGCCCTGTCCCGGCTGCTCGACTTCTACCTCGCGTCGGCCGCCCGCACCTACGAGCTGGAGAACCCCGGCGACCGCGTCCTGGACCACCTCAGCCCGGTCGGCCGCCCCGGCCTGGTCTTCGCCTCCCGGCAGGAGGGCCTGGACTGGCTCTTCAACGAGGCGCCCAGCCTGCTCGCCGCCGTCCAGCAGGCCGCGGGCGACGGCTGCGAGGGCCCGATGCGACGGGCCGTGGACCTGCTCTTCACCGCCCAGGACCTGATGGAGTCCGGCATCTACGCGCGCCAATTCGAGCAGGCCACCCGCGCCCTCGTCACCACGGCGCACGCGTGCGGCGAATCGCTGGTGGAGGCGCGGGCGCGGGTCCTGCTCGGCCAGCTCCTCGGCCTGGCCGGCCACTTCGCGGAGGCCGACCAGGAGGCGCGGCACGCCCTGGTCCTCAGCGACGTCTGCGACGATCCGCTGACGCGCAGCTACGCGGCGATCCTGCGGGGCATGATCGCGGCCTACGGTCAGCGCTTCGAGGACGCGGCCGGCCACTACCAGCACGCCCTCGACGGTTTCCGCGCCGACGCCAACCGGCACGGCGAGGCCGCGGCCCTGAGCAATCTCTCCCGGGTCAGGAACGATCTCGGTGACATCCCGGCCGCCGTCGCCGCCGCCGAGGAGGCGCTGTCGATCTATCGCGGGCTGCGGGCGGGATTCCGCCTGGGCAACGGCCTGTACGCCCTGGCGATCGCCCTCACCGCGGCGCGGCGCGAGGAGGAGGCGTACGCGTGCCTCACCGAGGCGCTTCCCATCTTCCGTGCGGCGCGGCAGCAGTTGTGGGAGGGGATGACGCTGTTCCGGATGGCGGAGGTCCAACTCGCCTCCCGTGGGCACCGGCAGGCGGCCTCCCTCGCCGAGCAGTCGCTGAACCTCCTGCGGGAGACCGGTGGTGCCTGGCGGCGGGCGCACGCGCTCACCGTCCTCGGCAAGTCGCTCGACGGCATGGGGCAGCCCGACCGGGCCCGTGCCTGCTGGCGGGACGCCCTCGCGGAGTTCACGGCCCTCGGAGCCCCCGAGGCGGAGTCCGTGCGGCAGTTGCTGGGGGGTCCGGCCGCCCCGGCCGCGGTCGCGGTCTGACGTACGGACCGCGCAACGCCCCAGGCACAGGACGTCAACAATTCCGTTTATCAGTTGATTATCGCCCCCTGCCACGATTCCATCAGTGCGAAGCCGCCCGCCTGGTGGCGCACGGGGGTCGTTGCCAGGCGGGCTTCGCGTCAGCCCAGTTCGCAGGAGGAGACAACATGAGCGAGACCGCACCCGAGGCCGGCGCCGTCGAGGAGCCCGAGGTCACTCCCACCGAGGAGGAGCCCACCCCGGAAGTGACCGTCAAGGACGACGGCACCGTCGTCAAGCCGGACAACTGGCACCAGACCTGATCGCCCGGCTCCCGCGCTCCGGGGGGAAGCCGTAGGGAGCCGACGGGTGAACGGGGGACGCTCCACCAGGGGGGGGAGCACGGGGGGACAGGGGGAACAGGGGGAAGCACGGGGGACGTACGACCGGAGGACGCGACCGGGGGGGGGGAGCGTCGTCCGCTGGGGGAACAGCACACGCACAACGGGCCGACTGTGGCGCGGAGGGGGCGCCGCAGTCGGCCTTTGCCATGGGCCGGCGCGGCGCTCCCGCCGCGGGCGGCCCGGCATCCCTACCGGTACCGCCGCAAGTACGCACGTGATGGCCGGGCCGCGCGCCCGGCCCCTTCCCGGAGGCATCATGACGCTCGTACGCAAGGCCGCCGTCGTCCTCGCCGCCCTCGCGGCCGGACTCCTCGTCACGGCACTCCCGGCCGCCGCCGCGGACAGCCCGGACGCATGGCACCAGACCGTCGTCACGCCGGACAACTGGCACTCCAGCTGACCCCGGCGAACCCACGTGGATGGCCCTCCCGCACACCGCGGGAGGGCCGTCCGCGTTTCCTCACCCCACGGGCGGCCGCCGAAGCGCCGCCCGTGCCTCAGATGTTGTGCGTACGGCGCAGTTGGTCGCCGAGGCCGCGGGGGAGCCGGGCGAGGCGGCCGGCGTCGATCACGGGGGCCGGGTCGACGGGGGCGGTCCGCCGCCGCGGGAGCACGACGGGGGTCTGCTGACCCGGGCCGGCCGGCGCCTGCTCGTGCTCGAACTGCCGGGGTGTCGCCATGATGTTGCGTCCCTTTCGCCGGTGCGGGACCCGTCCGCGTGCCGGGGGGCAGCACGGGCGCGTCCGGATGGAGCCGAAAGGAGCAACGTCCCTCACCGGCCGTGCGTCACGGGCGGATCGGACATTCGGCGGGCGTACGCGGGGCGCGGGCGGCGGCCGTACCGCCCCGGAACCGCCCTCGGCACCGCGGCGTACGCCGTACCCCGCGTGGCGCCTGTGGCGTGCGGGGCGTAAGTTGCGTAGCGGCGGCCGTCGCCCGCCCCTTCCGTGTGAGGCAGCGACGGCCGCCCATCGCTCCGCGAACCGCGCGGCGCGCGGGGCTCAGGCGCGGCGCGTGGCCGCCTCCGTGCCCTTGACCGCGTTGAGCGCGTAGACGCAGCGGTCCTTGCTGCTGGCGTAGACGACACCCTCGGAGACGACCGGGGAGCCGGTGATCTCGCCGCCGGTCTCCAGCTTCCAGCGCAGCTGGCCGCCGCCGGCGTCCACGGTGTACAGGCAGTGGTCCTTGGACCCGAAGTGGACGCGGCCGTCGGCGACGACGGGCGAGCCGACGATCTCGCCCTGCGCGGCGAAGCGCCACTTGGGGGTGCCCGAGACCGCGTCGAGGGTGTACAGGGCGCTGCCCGCGCCGAGCATGACCGAGCCACCGGCCACGAGGACCGGCTCGACGCTCTGCCGCTGCTCGGTGGCGACCCGCCAGCGGTCCCGCCCGTCGGCGGGGTCGAGGGCGTAGACGGTGCCGAGGTAGTCGGCGACGTAGACACCGCCGCCGGAGACGCCGGGGCCCGCGACGTACGCGGGCGGCCCGAACATCACCGCGGGGGCGTCGAAGCGCCACCGCTCCGTGCCGGTACGGGCGTCGAGCGCCACCACGCGGCTGCCCGCGGTCGCGAACACCGAGCCGTCCTCGACGACCGGACGGGTCGGCATGGCGCCGCCGTCGCCGGTCGGGAACGACCACCGCTCGGCGCCGGTAGCGGCGTCCAGCGCGTGCAGCCGGCCGCCGCCGTGGAAGTGGACGACACCGCCGGTGATGCTCGGCCCCGACTCGGGGGTCTCGAACTCCGTCTGCGCGCCGCCGCGCTCCCAGCGCAGCCGCCCGCTCGCCGCGTCCCAGACCTGGACGCCGCCGCCGCGCGTGCCGGTGACGACGGTGCCGGCCTCGGCCCGCAGCGAGTAGATCCAGCCGTCGACCCCCGTGCGCCACCGCTCGGTGCCGTCGGCGGCGTCCAGGGCGTACAGGCTCGGCCCGTCGGAGCCGTGGATGCGTCCGTCGGAGACGGCCATCGTCCACGCCACGTCACGGGTCTTGAACTGCCGCCGCCCGGTGGCGACGTCGAGCGCGTGCACCTCGAAGGAGGTGACGTAGAGCCGGCCCGCGGAGACGACGGGGGTGCCCCACACGTCGTTGGACATCCGGAACCGCCAGGGACGCCACTCCCCGGCCGGGCCGGCGGGCGGCTGCGCGCCGCCGCCCTGGCCCTGACCGGGCACGGCCACCGGGGCGGCGCCGGCGGCACCGCCGCGGCCGGACCAGCCGACTCCGTCGCCTGCGGGCGCCGCGGCGGTCTGGTTCTTGCGCTCCGCGACCCGCATGCCGGGCCCTATCGGTGCGGAGCCGGCGAGCTGCACGGGGCCGCCGGGGGCCTCGGCAGGGGCCCTGGGGGGCTGTACGGGGGCCGCGGGCGGCTTGGGCGGCATCGGGGGCGCGGCGGGGGCGCCGGGGCCCGCAGGGCCGCCTGCCCGGCCGCCGCTGCGCCGTTCCTCTATGAGGCCGACCGCCGCGGGCGGCAGCCAGGCGGAGGCGGTGCCGGTGTCGTCCCCGGCGGAGGAGAACAGGTGCGGCGCCAGCTGCGCCTGAAGGTCCGCCGGGCTGGGCCTGCGCTCGGCCTCCATCCGCATGCAGGACTCGATCAGCGGCCGCAGGTCCGCCGGGAGCCCCGCCAGGTCCGGGCCCTCCCGCAGCAGCATGAAGACCGTCTCGACCGGGTTGGCGCCGTGGAAGGGCGCGTGCCCGGTGGCCGCGAAGACCAGCGTGGAGCCGAGCGAGAAGACGTCGCTGGAGCCGGTCACGCTGCGCGAGTCCTTCGCCTGCTCCGGCGACATGTACGCGGGCGTGCCCACGGCCACGTTCGTCATCGTCAGCCGCGTGTTGGACACCCCGCTGGCGATGCCGAAGTCGATCACGCGCGGGCCGTCCTCGACCACCAGCACGTTGGACGGCTTCATGTCCCGGTGGACCAGGCCCGCCCCGTGGATCGACTGCAGCGCCTCCGCGATACCGGCCGCCAGCCACCGCACGGCCTGGACCGGCAGCGGCCCGGACTCGTTGACGATCTCCTCCAGCGAGGGCGCGGGGACGAAGGCCGTCGCCAGCCAGGGCACCGCGGCCCTGGGGTCGGCGTCCACCACCGCGGCCGTGTAGAAACCGCTGACCGCGCGGGCCGCCTCGACCTCGCGGGCGAAGCGCACGCGGAACAGCTGGTCCTCGGCGAGCTCGGCACGTACGGTCTTGATCGCCACGCGCCGGCCCGACGCCGAGCGCGCCAGATAGACCAGGCCCATGCCACCCGCGCCCAGCCGGCCCAGCACCTCGAACGGGCCGATCCGTCTCGGATCGTGCTGCGTCAGCTGCTGCACCACTGCCCTGCCACCTCCCCGTGGGTTCCCCCCATCCCGGGGTCCGTCCCCTGATTCTTCATGGGATGAGTATCAGTTGCGAACCCGGGGCGGTGTCGACACGCAATTACCTGAGATTCGCTTGCGGATCCGGCGTATGTCAGGACGGCTTCCGGCCGACCGTCGTGGCCGGGTCGATGAGCCCGAATTGCGCTCCCTGGTCGTCGCTCACCAGCAGAAACCTTCCGAACGGGGAGTCCAGCGGGCCGCGCGTGACGCGTCCGCCGAGCCGTACGACGGTCTCCGCGGCGCGGTCGGCGTCCTCGACGGCGAAGCAGACGAGGATGTGCGGGGGCATCTCGTCGGGGTACCGCCCGCTCATCCGGAAGCGGCCGAGCACGGCGTCGGCGACGGTGACCTCCTTGCCCGCGGGCACGAAGATCCGGAAGTCGGTCTCGTGGTTCCCGTCGCCGGCGGACTCCGCGGCGGTCCCGGTGCCGGCCGCGGAATCGGCGACGGGGGGCCCCTCGACGATCTCCTTGCCGCGGTACCCGAAGACGCCCTCGTAGAAGGCGTCGGCCTTCGCCGCGTCGCGGGTGAAGATCTCGGCCCAGAGGTAGGAGCCGGGTTGGCGGGTCGTCTCGAAGCCCTGATGGGTCCCGGCCTGCCACGCCCCGAAGACCGCCCCGGTGGGGTCGGCCGCGGTCAGCATGGATCCGAAGGGCCCAACGGCCATGGGCTCCATGATGAGTTGGCCGCCGGCGTCACGGATCCTGCGCGCGGTGTCCTGGATGTCGGACGAGGCGAGATAGAGGTTCCACACGGTCGGCATGCGGCCGTCGGGCTTGGGCGACAGCGCGGCGACGTTCTTCCCCCCGGGACCGTAGGCCTGCGTGTACGAGGACGACTCCGGATCGGTCTCCCCGAAGGTCCAGCCGAGCAGCTCGCCGTAGAAGCGTTTTCCCGCCTCCAGGTCATTGAGCATGGCGTCCGCCCAGCAGGGCACGCCGTCGGCGTATCCGGCCATCTGGTCCTCGATTCGTGTCGTGATTCGCGCGGTGATTCGCATGGATCGACGGAGTGTCTGACTTGACACGTTATCGGCCGATCCTCAAGCCCGCCCGAGGAAAATTCGAACACATGGCCTTCCCCATTTGCAGGCACCGAATCGCGCGCTGATCACCAGCCCGTAAACTGACGGCATGACAGGACAAGTTCGCACCGTCGACGGCCGTGTGGCAGGACGTCGGGGTCAGGCGACGCGGCAGAAGCTGCTCGACTGCCTCAGCGAAATGCTCAGCACGTCGCCGTACCGGGACGTCAAGGTCATCGACGTCGCCCGGATGGCGGGTACCTCCCCCGCAACGTTCTACCAGTACTTCCCCGACGTCGAGGGCGCCGTGCTCGAGCTGGCCGAGGAGATGGCCAAGGAGGGCGCCGCGTTGACGGACCTCGTGGCCGGTCGTTCCTGGGCCGGCAAGGCCGGTGCCACCGCGGCGGAGGAACTCGTCGAGGGCTTCCTCTCCTTCTGGCGCAAGCACGACGCCATCCTGCGTGTCGTGGATCTGGGCGCGGCGGAAGGGGACAAGCGGTTCTACAAACTCCGCATGAAGATCCTCAACCCCCTCACCAACTCCCTTTCGGATTCCGTCAAGGAGCTCCAGAGCAAGGGCCGGGTCGACAAGGACATCACTCCGGCGGCCGTCGCCGGGTCCCTTGTGGCCATGCTCGCGGCGGTCGCCGCACACCAAAAGGGCTTTCAGAGCTGGGGCGTCAAACAGGCCGAGCTGAAGCCGAATCTGGCACTGCTCGTCCATCTGGGAGTGACGGGCAAGAAGCCCACGCGCTGATTCCCGCCGCTCGCGGCCTTTTTAAAGTCCTTGCCGTCGTAAGTCCTGCCTGCAAAGACGCGGGCGCCGACCGGTCCTCGGGGGAGGTTGCCGGAACGGCGCCCGCGTTTTCTTTTCCCATTCCGCCACGGCGGGCGCGGGCACCCGTTCGGTCGAGCGCGGGGCGCGGACGCCTCAGGCCCGGCCGGCCGGCCGCGGGTCCGTCGCGAGACGGCTGTGCAGATGGACGTCCCTGAGCCGGCCGGAGACATCGACCATCGCCCCGCGCAGGACGCCCTCCAAGGGGTAGCCGCAGCGTCCGGCGACGGCACAGGACGGCTCGTTGCCGACCGCGTGGCCGAGTTCCAGGCGGTGCAGGCCGAGGTCGCGGAACGCCCACCGGGTGACCGCCTCCAGCGCCCGTGAGGCGACCCCGCGGCCGCGCGCCTCGGGGAGCAGCCAGTAACTGACGCGGGCGGTGCGCATCGGCCGGTCGATCATGCCGACGGCGACCTGCCCGAGCACGGCGCCGTCCTCCGTCACCGCGAAGGAGGCGAGGTCGCCCGCGCCCCATCCGTCGCGCCGGCGGCGCAGGAAGGCGCGTACGCCGTTCTCGTCCGGCCGGGGCACGACCGCCGAGTTCCACCGCCGGAAGTCCGGGTCGCCCAGCCCGCGCAGGGCGGCGGCGAAATCGCCCGGAGTGTCCTCCCAGGGCCTGAGCAGCAGGTCGAACGCCTGCAACTCCACGGGGACCAGCACGGGTTCCTGCACGGCCACATTCAACCAACCGCCGCGGAGCCCCGACCAGGGGGTCCGGCCGCGGGAGTGCGCCCCGGCCGCGCGCCAGTTGACCGGAAGCGGCCCCTCCTCGGCGAGGTGCGGGCGGTGAAGCGCGCTACCTTCCGGAGTGACCTCGCCACCAGTCAGCCACGGGAGTACGCCATGACCGACACCTCCGCCTCCGCCGTCGCCCCGATACCGGGCGCGGCCGCCCCGGACGCCATCGTCATCGGTGCCGGGCCCGGGGGGCTGGCCGTGGCGGCCTCCCTGCGGCACCGCGGCGTACGCACCCTGGTCGTCGAGCGCTCCGGCGCCGTGGGGGCGTCGTGGCGCGGCCACTACGAACGGCTGCATCTGCACACCACCAGAAGGCTGTCCGCGCTGCCGGGCCTGGCCATCCCGCGGTCCTACGGCCGCTGGGTGGGCCGCGACGACGTGGTGCGCTACCTGGAGCAGTACACGCGCTTCCACGACCTGGACGTCGCCACCGGGATCGAGGTGTCCCGCATCGAGCCCGCGCGGGACCCCGCGGCCGGCTGGGCGCTCCCGGCGACCGGCGGCCGCATGCTGACCGCCCGCAGCGTCGTCGTCGCCACCGGCTTCAACCACACCCCGCACCTGCCGGACTGGCCCGGCCTGGACACCTTCGACGGCGAGTTGCTGCACGCGTCCGGCTACCGCAACGGCACACCGTACGCGGGCCGTGACGTCCTCGTCGTCGGCGTCGGCAACACCGGAGCCGAGATCGCGGTCGACCTGGTCGAGGCCGGGGCGGCCCGGGTGCGCCTGGCGGTGCGCACCCCGCCGCACATCCTGCGCCGCTCCACGGCCGGGTGGCCCGCCCAGCGCACCGGCATCCTGGTCCGCCGCCTGCCGGCACCGCTGGTGGACGCGATGGCGCCCTATGTGGAGCGGATCTCCGTGCCCGACCTGTCGGCCCACGGGATGCCGCGACCGCGGACCGGCCTCTACGCGCGGGTGCGCGAGGGCGCCATCCCGGTCCAGGACGTCGGCCTGATCGCCGCCGTGCAGACGGGGAAGGTCGAACCCGTCGCCGCCGTCGAGGGCTTCGACGGCCGCGAGGTCCTGCTCGCCGACGGCACCCGGCTCACCCCGGAGGCCGTGATCGCGGCGACCGGCTACCGGCGGGCCCTGGAACCGCTGGTCGGCCACCTCGGTGTGCTCGACGAGCGCGGCCGGCCCGCGGTGCACGGCGGCCGCAGCCACAAGAGCGCGCCCGGCCTGTACTTCACCGGCTTCACCAACCCCATCAGCGGCAACCTGCGGGAAATGGCCATCGACGCGCGCCGGATCGCCAAGTCCGTCGCCCGGCGGTAGCCGAGGCGCCGCGCCGGGTATCGACACGGTGTGGGCGTGCGCGCTCCGGCGCCTCCCGGACGGCGCGCGCACCCCCACGCACACCCTCCGCGCCGCACCGGCGCGGGCCCGGCACCACCCCCGGTCCGGCGGACCGGCCGGCCTCTCCCCCTCGGCCGGCCGGCCCGCCTTCCACCCCGCATCACGGGGCGGCGTCCTTTCTGAGCAAGTACCAGATCGCGAGATCCGGATCGCCCAGCTCCTGGTAGAGCACCGGCCGGGCCTCGGTACCCCGTGACGACCAGTGGCCCATCTCGGCGCCGCCGTCGCCGAAGGTGAGCGTGAGGCCGCCGGGCACCCCGCCCTCGCTCTCCTCGACGTACTGCCACGTCCCGGGGCCGGAACGGCTGACGTAGTGGCTGTACAGGCCCGACGCGTCCCCGTCGTACTCGCGGATGCCCTGCGCGGTGAAGGTGCCGTCCGCCGAGAACCGGATGACCCCGTCGAACTCGTCGCGCCAGGTACCCGCGTAGTCGGCTCCCGACTCCAGGACCGGCGGCTCGTACTCCTTCACCAGGCCCGTCCCGTACGCCACCAGGCCGCCCGCGAAGACGACTCCGACCAGCGCGACACCGACGACGGAGATCTGGCCGGCCACCTGCTTCTGGCGCGGCCATCCGGTCTTCCCGCCCGGGTTCGGGCGAACGGCGTAGAACGAGGCGGCCAGCACCGGGGCGACGCCGGCTCCGGCGATGCAGCACCACACCGTCAGGTAGGGCAGGCCCAACGCCGGTGCCGGCGCGGCCAGTACGGCGGCGAGCACCACCTCGGCCGCGAGGCAGCACAGCGTGCGAGGCACGTCGGTGCGGCGCGACAGGGCGTGGCCGAGAGTGGCGGCGGGCAGGGCGTGCAACAGGGAGGCGGCCACACCACCGGCCCAGAGAGCGACGAGGAGGAACGGGAACAGGCACAACACGAGCCCGCCGCCGGCCGGCCCGTAGGACGACTCCAGTGCCGGGGCGACGACGGTCTCGACCGTCAGCGCCACCACGGCCACCGCGCAGTAGGCCGTGACGGCGGCCGCCCTCCCCGCGTCGTCCCACGGACTGCCGGACACTCCCCCGGATGATCTGCCCCACCCCATGACGATCACGCTACGCCGCGGAGGGGACGACCAGTTGGCCGCCCCTCCCCGGGGCCCGAGCGGTGAGCCGGCGGAAGAAGCAGACCCGCCGCGGCCGCCGCGGGCGGGATGACGGGCCACCGGCCGCGGCGCCTCAGGCGGCCAGCGGGGCCGCCAGGGTCGTGCCGTTGCCCCGGCGGATGACCAGCGCCATGAGCGCGGCGATCGCGCACAGCGCCCCGGAGGCGTACCAGACCAGGTCGTAGGAGCCGAAGGCGTCGCGTGCCGCGCCGCCGAGGAAGGCCACCAGGGCGGCGCCGAGCTGGTGGGAGGCGAGGACCCAGCCGAAGACGATGGCGCTGTCGGCACCGTAGAACTCGCGGCACAGGGCGATGGTCGGCGGGACCGTGGCGACCCAGTCGAGGCCGTAGAAGACGATGAACAGCACCATGGGCGGCTGCACGCTGCCGGCCATGAGCACCGGCAGGAACATCAGCGACAGCCCGCGCAGCCCGTAGTACGTGGCGAGCAGGCGCCGCGGACTGAAGCGGTCGGTGAACCAGCCGGAGGCGACCGTGCCGGCGATGTCGAAGACGCCGATGACGGCGAGCAGCGACGCGGCGGCCGTCACGGGCATGCCGTGGTCGTGGGCGGCGGGGACGAAGTGGGTCTTGACCAGTCCGTTGGTCGACGCGCCGCAGATCGCGAAGGTGCCTGCGAGCAGCCAGAACGGCCCGCCCTTCGCGGCGCCGGCCAGCGCCCTGAGCGCGCGGACGGCCGCGCCGGTCACCGGAGGCGGCTTGGGCACGAACTGCGTGGCGCCGTAGGGGGCGACCCCGACATCGGCCGGGTGGTCGCGCAGCAGCAGCCACACGAAGGGCGCGACCAGCAGTGCGGCACCGGCGACGGTGAGCGTGGCGGAGCGCCAGCCGGCCTCCTCGACGATCACGGACAGCCCCGGCAGGAAGACCAGTTGGCCGGCCGCGCCCGCCGCCGTGAGGATGCCGGTGACCAGGCCGCGGCGCCGGTCGAACCAGCGGTTGGTGACGGTGGTGGCGAAGGCCAGTGCCATGGAGCCGCTGCCGAGCCCGACGAGCACGCCCCACAGCAGGACCAACTGCCAGCTCTGCCGCATGAAGACGGTCAGGCCCGCGCCGGTGGAGATCGTCAGGAGCGCGGCGACGACGACCCGGCGCATGCCGAAGCGGTCCATCAGCGCGGCGGCGAACGGCGCGGTGACCCCGTACAGTGCCAGGTTCACCGACACCGCGAACCCGATCATGCCGCGCGACCAGCCGAACTCGCTGTGCAGCGGCTCGATCAGCAGTCCGGGCAGGGAGGCGAAGCCCGCCGCGCCGACGAGCGTGACAAAGCTTGCGACGGCGACGTACCAGGCGCGGTGCACCCGCGGGCCGCGCGGCGGACGGGAGTCGGGGAGGGCGAGGTCCTTCAGGGGCTGGGCGGGAAGCTCCGGAGTCTGCGTCACCGGATGAGCATCGGGCAATGTTTCCCGCACAACGAGTGGCCGGATGGCCATGATGTGCAAGGATCGGGCCATGGCCGCGTCGCTGGAGTCCGCCGAGAACGCCGCCGCAGATCCCGCCGGCCCGGTGCGGCCGCACCGTGTCGCCGTCCTGGTGCAGCACGGCGTGATCCCGTTCGAACTCGGCATCCCCCACCGCATCTTCGGCGGCGCGCGGACCCCCGGCGGAACGGACCTGTACGAGGTGCGCACCTGCACCCCGGGCGGTCCCGGTCCCGTGCGCGCCGAGGCCGACTTCGAGATCGCCGTGCCGCACGGTCCGGAGATCCTGGAGGAGGCCGACACCGTCATCGTCCCGGCGGCGCACGAACGCGACAGCGCCCACTCCGAGGGCCGGCTCACCCCCGGTCTCGCGGCGGCCTTCGCCCGCATCCGCCCGGGCACCCGGCTGGTCTCCATCTGCACCGGCTCGTACTTCCTCGCCGCGGCGGGCTACCTCGACGGGCTGCGCGCAACGACGCACTGGTCCAGCACCGAGCACTTCCAGCGCCTCTACCCCCGGGTGCGGGTGGAGCCGGACGTCCTGTACGTCGACAACGGCTCCATCCTGACCTCGGCGGGCGTCGCCTCGGGCATCGACCTGTGCCTGCACCTGCTGCGCCGGGACCACGGCTCGGCCGTCGCCAATGCCAGCGCCCGCCGCACGGTCGTGCCGCCGCACCGCGAGGGCGGGCAGGCCCAGTACGTCCAGCGGCCCGTTCCGGAGCCGCAGTTGGCCACGACGGCGACCGCGCGGGCCTGGGCGCTGAGCCGGCTGGACCGGCCGCTGTCGCTGCGGGAGCTGGCCGGGAAGGAGTCGATGAGCGTGCGCACCTTCACCCGGCGGTTCCGCGAGGAGGTCGGCACGAGCCCCGGTCAGTGGCTGGTGCAGCAGCGCGTCGAACGGGCCCGGCAGTTGCTGGAGTCCAGTGAGCTGTCGGTCGACCAGGTCGCGCGCGACGCCGGGTTCGGCACCGCGGCCTCCATGCGACAGCACCTCCAGGCGGCGCTCGGTGTCTCACCGACCGCCTACCGCCGCACCTTCCGGGACACGGCGGCCCGCTGAAGGCCGTGGACGTACCGGTGCGGGGTTCAGAACGCCGGGCGGCCGATCAGCCCGCCGGTGGCCTGCGGCGGCACGATCGCCTGACCCCGCACGCAGCGGTCGATCTCGCACCAGATCTGCTTGCCCGCACCCTCGCGCTGCCAGCCCCAGCGGTCCGCCAGGCCGTCCACCAACTCCAGGCCGCGCCCGCCCGTCTCGTCCTTGTCCGCGTGGCGCGGCCGCGGCGGCGCATCACTGGTGTCGGCCACCTCGACCCGCACGGTGTCGCGTTCCTGGCCCTGCGAGGCGCCGGAGGACCGGAAGAGCATCCGCAGCACCGCGGGGCAGCCGGTGTGCACGACCGCGTTGGTGACCAGTTCGGAGATCAGCAGGATCAATGTCTCGGCGACGGGCTCGTCCGCCCCTATGCCGGAGCCGGCCAGACGCGAACGCGCCCAGCTGCGGGCCCGGCCCACCTCGGCCGGGTCTGGACCTACCTCTAGCTGAACCTGGAGCATCTGCACTGCTCACACCATCCGAACCGGCGGACACATCGCCTCGCGCCTCGGCAAGGTCACCAAGCGTGACCCCTTCGCGACACAGCATGATTGACCGACAGTCACCCCAACAAGCGCTTCGGGCATATTCCAGCGCGAAGGGGGAGGGGTGCTGCATACTGTGCGGGGCTCAATACGGGGCGAATACGCACAGCGCGACGGCGGTCGCCTGCCCGGCCCCCGGGCCGTGCTCCGACTGCTCACGTCGCGCTCCTGCACCACACGCACCCGATGGAGCGTACCCGAGGTGACGCCCGACTCCATGGCGTGACGAGTCACACCTCGGACACAACCCGATATCGACACCGCTCACCCCTTATCTCCGACGATTCCGACATGCCTCAATAAATGCCGCAAAGGGCGCCATTGCCCGGGCGTTCCGCGCGTGCCGCCGTCCCCACCGTCCGCGACCGGCCGCCCCGCATCCCAGGACCCATGCCCGTTTCCCGTGCGGATGCACCTCCCACCCGGATCCGGGTGGGAAACGGCGGCCCTGCCTCCGCCCGCCGGGACGCCGCGCGACCTGCGCGCACACCGGCCGGAGGACCGCTTTACGAAAGCGTGAGGCATGGCCGGTGCAAAGCCGCGTACCCTCCTCCGCAAGAGATCCGGAGGGAATGGGGCACGGTGGGCGCACAGGACGACCAGGACCGGACGCAAGACGTCCTGGACGAGGATGTGAACGATCCTCAGGTGCGGCTGCGCCTCGGCGAGGCCGCGCTCGACGCGGGCGAACTCATGGAGGCCCGGGCCCACTTCGAGAACGCGGGACGTCTCTTCGACGCGGACCCCGAGGCGGCCCCGGCACACCGGGCCACCGCGCTGCGCGGCCGGGCGGTCACGCACCTGCTCGCCGGAGAGGTGCGATACGCCGCGCACCTGCTGGAAGAAGGCATCGCGCGGCTCCAGGCGGAGGCGGCGTCCGGTGGCAGCCCCGACCCCGACGCCCTGCTGATGCTGCACGTCGCGGCGATCGGCCCGTACACCGACCTGGGCGCCTACGCCCGCGCCGCGCACGCCGCGGAGCAGGCGCTCAACCTCGCGCCCGACGCGGCCGATCCGGCCCTCGTCGCGCTGATGCACCGCAGCATCGCCCGCACGCTGATCGTCGCGGGCCGCACGGGCGAGGCCGAGGCCTCCCTCGCCAAGGCACAGGAGATCTTCCGGCGTCTGGAACTGCACACGGAACTGGCGCACTGCCACTGGATGCGCGGCTACGTGCACTCCCAGGACGGCGATCTGGAGCAGGCCGAGCGCGAACTGCGCACCGCCCGCGACATGCTGGTGGCCGGGCGCTCGGTGCTGTTCACCGTGCAGGTCGAGGTCGAACTCGCCGACGTGCTGCGCCGGCGCGGCAAGTCCGCCGAGGCCGAGGAGTTGCTGACCCGGCTGCTGGACCAGCTCGGCCCGTGGCGCGGCGCCGTCCACGCGGGCGGCGCGCACCGGCTGCTGGGGCTGCTCGCCGAGGAGCGCGGCGACCCGGAGGCCGCCGAGGAGCACTACGTCTCCGCGCTGGCCCTGCTGGAACGGGCGGGCGCGGCCGGGGACCTGGCGGACATCTGCCGGCTGCTGGGCGACCTGCTGCGGCGGGCCGGCCGGGTCGAAGCCGCGCTGGACGCCTACCGCACCGGGCTCGGCCACCGCGCCGCGATCGGCACCACCACGCTCGGGCCGGCTCCCGCGGACTCGTAGGACCTCGCGCGGCAGGGGCGACGGGGCGCCGCTCCCCGGCGCGTCAGGCCGACAACGGCCCTGCCTCGTCGTCGGTCGCGGCGGCGATGTCGGGGAACACCTCGAACAGCCGCCGCACTCCCAGCGCGGCCAGCACCTTGTTGACGTGCGCGGCGTTGGTCCCCCGCACGTCGGAGGGCAGGATCAGGCGCAGCCGCCCCGCGCAGGAGCGCATCAGGCGCCGCGCGGAGATGAGCACGCCGACGCCGCTGGAGTCGCAGAAGTCCACACCGGCCAGGTCCAGCACCAGGTTGCGGCGCCCGTCGGCGACGGCCTCGTGCACGTGCCCGCGCACGGTGGGGGCGGTCACGAGGTCCAACGCGCCGGAGACGGTCAGGACCGTCCAGCCGTCCCGCTCGTCGTGCGTCACCTTCAACGCCACTGTCTGGCCCTTCTCCTGGCACCGATTCTGTTGAACCTATGCCCTTCCCAGGCCGCTTCCTCGCAATCTTTCGGTCACACACAGATAACGCATTACCAGAATTGATCAGTTTCGGCAGAAGCTTGCCGCAAGGCGGCGTACACGGCAGCACCGGGCGGATACATTCGATGCGAGGCAGGACGACCGGAGTCGGGCGACGGCGACAAAGGCGAAGAGGGGGGACGACGCATGGCGGCATCGGCACCACCCCGCTGGGACCGGAAGATGCAGCAGCGCCTCGCCCGCGGCGAGGAGGCAGCCCTCGGGGAGCTGTACGACCGCTTCGCCTCCCTCGTGCACACCCTCGCCCACCGCGTCATGGCCGACGAGGAGGCCGCCGCGCAGATCACCCGTGAGGTCTTCGGCTACATCTGGGAGAACCCGGACGCCTACGACCCCAAGCAGGGCTCGCTGCGCTCCTGGATCGCCGGGCTCACGCAGAAGCAGGCCGTCCACCGGCTGCGGCTCGCCGAGAGCCACGGCGAGGGCACCCCCGAGGAGGTCGAGACCCGGGTCCGGGAGGCCAACACCGCCGCCCGCGCCGACTACATCGTGACCTCCATGCCCGAACCGCTGCGCCAGGCGCTCGACCTCGCGTACCGGGGCCGCATGGACTACCGCGCCGCCGCCGCCGACCTCGGCGTCACCGACGACGAGGCCCGCCGCCGGCTCCGGCTCGGACTGCAACTGCTCTCCACCGCCATGCAGGACACCCCCGAGGGGCGTGCCCTGTGACCGGACCCGCCGGAGACGGCGACACCTCCCCGCACGGGGCCACCCCGCCCCGTGTGCCGATGCCCCGCGGCGCCGCCGAGGACGGCCCGCTCCCGGAAAGCGTGACCATGCAGCCCGAACAGCCCCGGTACGACCACCGCGTGCTCCGCTCCCTCCTGGGTGCCTGGGCGCTGTCGGCCTGTTCGCGCGACGAGTCGCTCGCCGTCGACGAGCACCTGACCGCGTGCGCGCCCTGCGCGGACGAGGCGCTACGGCTGCGCCGGGCCGTCGAACTCCTCCACCAGGAGGAGTCCCTGGACCTCGACCCCCTGCTGCGCGCCCGCGTCCTGGAGGGCTGCCTCGGACGCCGCCCCGCCCGCATCCCCGTCCCCCAGTGGGCCGCGCCCTACGACGCGGAGACCGCCCGGCTCGACGCGCTCCTGTCCGACCTCGGCGAGAACGAGTGGGAACTGCCGGTCCAGCTCGTCTGGGCGGGCGGCGAACGCGAACTCACCCTCTGCGGGGTCCTGGCCCACCTCGGTTCCGTGGACGGCGTCGTCGCCACCGCGCTCGGCCTCGACGACCCGCTCGGCCCCGGCGCACCCCGCACCCGCCTGGAGCGCACCGAACTGGCGGGGGAACGCTGCCGCCAGCACACCCGCGGCTTCGTGCGCAACAAGTGGCGCACCCAGACCCGCGACATCGTGCGCACCCTGTCCTTCGCGGGCAGCGGCACCGGCGGCCTGCCCGTCGACTTCGCGGACATCGTGGTGCCCATGCGGGACGCCCTGATCGACCGTGCCTTCGAGTGCTGGATCCACGCCGAGGACATCGCCCAGGCACTGGACTACCCCGAGTACGGGCCGCCCGCGCCGGCGCACCTCAACAGCATGATCGACCTCGCCGCGCGCATGCTCCCGCTGGCGCTGGCGGGCCTGCGGCAGGCCGGGCTCGCGGACTCCCCGGCGCGGCTGGTACGCGCGGGCGCCCCCGGCCGCACGCTGGACCTGCACGTCGAGGGCGAGGGCGGCGGCCACTGGTACATCTGCCTCGACTCCCCGGGCGCCGTCGGCTCACCCGACAACGTCGTCGCCCAACTGGCGGTCGACCAGATCGACTTCTGCCAGCTGGCGGCGGGCCATCTGCCGCCCACCCGCATCGCCGCGGGCCGCGGCGGCGACCCGGACGCCATCCGCGACATCCTCCTCGCCACGGCCTCCCTCTCCCGCCTCTGGCCCCCGCCCCCCCCCAAAGGGGCGCGAGGAACTGCGCGCTCAGCCCCAACGAACCCGCACGCACAACCCAGCCCCGCCCCCGCGCACCACGCCAACGCCCACCCGAACAACCCCCAAAGGGGCGCGAGGAACTGCGCGCTCAGCCCCAACGAACCCGCACGCACAACCCAACCGCACCCCCGCCGAGCGAGCGAACGCCCAAAAAACCCACCCCAAAGGGGCGCGGGGAACTGCGCGCTCAGCCCCAACGGACCCGCACCCAAAACACCCCGCACAAGCGAAGCGCTACCCCTTGCTGACCGCCGCGAGAATCTCCGGAAGCCGCCCCCGCAAGCCCGGCGCAGCCGACCTCACACCCACGACCGCCAGCAGCGCCCCGTACACACAGCCGACCGGCAGGACAATCCACAAGGCACCGTGGCGGTCAGCCACATGCAGCCAGATCAGCAGGGCGAGCACAGGGAGGGTGAGCACGGTCCCCGTGCCCGCGCCGCCCACGAGGCTCAGCCAGACCAGGCTGCCCTGCCCCGGGGCGGCGGAGCTGCCGAAGCGGTTCTCCCGGGGCATGGAGTACGGGAAGCGGACGCTGGCCCACGCGCCCGTGGCGATGAGCGCGCCGAGCAGGGCGAAGGAGAGCCCGAGGGTCTCCGGCGCGGCATCGAGGCGGCCCAGGAGCAGCGCCGTCCCCACCGTGACCACGGCGACGTAGGGGACGGCCACGAGGGCGATCGCCAGCGCGCGGGCGCGCAGTTCGGCGTGGGCGTCCTCGCGCGAGGAGATCGTCGCCGCGACGGTCCAGAAGGCGGAGCCGTCCATGCCGAACTGGTTGTACATCTGGAGGCCGAGCAGTCCGGCGGCCCAGCAGGCGGAGTACACGCTGCCGTGCTGCACGGCCGAGACCACGGGCAGCAGCAGTCCCACGGCGAGCGCGGTGGCCCACGCGGCCTTGGTACGCGGGTCGCGCCAGGCGTAGCGGAACTGGCGCTCCATGACGGTGCCCGCACGGCCCTCGGGGAACAGCGAGCGCGTGCTGCGCACCCGCGTGGGGCCCGTTGACTGGAACGTGGAGGAGTCGGGGCGGGTCATGAGCCGGTCCAGGCTGCGGTGCCACCAGACGAGGACGCCGGCCAGTGCCGCGCCCGTCCACAGGAGTTCGGCGACGGCGAGCCCGTACGCCCCCGCACCGGCGGCCCGCACCGCGTCGAGCGCGGAGGCGGGCGGCAGCCAGCGGAGTACGGAGGTGACGCCCTCCAGCCGTTCCAGGCCCTTGCCGGAGGCCAGGGCGTTGGCGCCGAGGTTGGCCAGCTGGGCGCCGACGGCGACGAGCACACCGCTGAGCAGCGCCAGGTCGCGCCCTCTGCGGCTGGTGAGCAGCCGGGTGTTGGCGGCCGCGACGGCCCGTGACAGGGCCACGCACAGCACCACCACGAGGGGCACGGCGACGACGGCCGCCGCCACCGAGGCCGCCCCGTGGGCCACGGCCACCGCCGCTCCGGTGGTCACCAGCAGGGTCAGCAGTGGTCCGACGCCGACCAGGGAGGAGACCAGGAGCGCGCGGATCAGCGGGCGGGGGCGCAGCGGCAGCATCGCCAGCCGGGTGGGGTCGAGGGTCTCGTCGCCGCCGAAGACGAACAGCGGCATCGCCGTCCAGGCGACGGCGAGCACGGTCCCGGCGGCGACGGCCGCGACGGGCGCGTAGTCGTTGCCGTGCAGCACGACCAGGCCCACGGTGACGCCGAACGCGTACAGCAGGGCAACGAGCGTGCCGACGATCCAGCCGATCGTGCGGCCGGTCGACTGCCGCAGTCCGTTGCGGATGACGGACAGTTTGAGCCGTACGAAGGTCCCGGTCACGGCCGTCCCGCTCCCCGGCCGCCGGCGCCGCCGGTCCCGCCGCCGCCGAGCCAGTCCAGCTCGCGGCCGGCCTTCCGGTCGTGCGCCCCGACGAGCGTGAGGAAGGCGTCCTGGAGGGTCGCCGCCTGCCCGCGGACCTCCGCGAGCGGCCCTTGCGCGACGATCCGGCCGGTCGCCATCACGGCGACCCAGTCGCACAGGCTCTCCACCAGTTCCATGACGTGGGAGGAGAAGACGACGGTGGCGCCCGAGGCCGTGTAGCGCTCCAGGACGCCCCGGATCACCTGGGCGGACACCGGGTCGACGCCCTCGAACGGCTCGTCCAGGAAGAGCACTTCGGGGTTGTGCAGCAGCGCCGCGGCGAGGCCGGTCTTCTTGCGCATGCCGGTCGAGTAGTCGACGACCAGTTTGTTCGCGGACCCGGCCAGGTCCAGGACGTCCAGCAGCTGGGCAGCCCTGCGGTCGGTCTCGGCTCCCGGGATGCCGCGGAGCCGCCCGGTGTACGCGAGCAGCTCGCGTCCCGTGAGCCGCTCGAACAGGCGCAGTCCCTCGGGCAGCACGCCGATCCGCGATTTCACGGCGACCGGGTCGCGCCAGACGTCGGCCCCGGCGATCTCGACCGTGCCGTCGTCCGGCCGGAGCAGTCCGGTGACCATGGACAGTGTCGTGGTCTTGCCCGCGCCGTTGGGACCGACGAGCCCGACGAAGTGACCGGCGGGCAGCGTCAGGTCGATCCCGGCGACAGCGGTCTGCTGCCCGAAGCGCTTCCAGAGTCCCTGGACGCGCACGGCGGGCGGCGTGACGGGTTCGTTCGGCATCCGCCCAGCCTATGCCGCCCCGCCGACAGTCCGGTGGCTACTTGGTCCCTCCGCACGCGTAGGCGAGGGGGCCGAGCAGTTCCTCGGTGTCGGGCAGCCAGCGGTTGACCGCGGTGGGCTTACGGGCCCACTGGACGCTCTGGCCGCCCGCCAGGCGGGTCGGCGGGGCCGGGATCCAGTCGCCCTCGCCGCGGACGACCAGGTCGAGCGAGGACGGCGACCAGCCGAGCCGCCGCAGCAGCCCGGGCACCTTCGCCCCGGCGCCGGGCAGGACGAAGAAGACCAGCCGCCGGTCGGGGGTGCCGATCACCGGGCCCATCGGAAGGTCCCTGCGTTCCATCCGGGCGAGCGCGAGGCAGCCGGCGGCCTCGGGGACGTCGATGGCGTCGAAGGCGCGGCCGGTCGGCAGCAGGACGGAGGCGTCCGGCTGGGCCAGCCACATCCGCCGCACGGCGGCGGCGCTCCCGCTCGCCTGCCCGATCCAGTCGGCGCTCAGGGGGTGCGCGCCGGGCCGCGGGCACCGGGGCTCGCCGCACGAGCAGGACGCGGCGCGCCGGCCGCCGGGACCCGCCACCGGTCCGGTCCCTTCGGTGAGCCAGGCTCCGGGGAGCACATCCCAGTGCCGCTCCTCCGCGTAACCGACCGCGGCGTCGAGGAGTTGGCCGGCGGTCTGCCGGGGGGCTGCGAGGGTGTCGTCCACGGTGTTTTCCACGACCATCACAACTGCGGCGCTGAGCACGGGTTACGGGCGGTGACGAGTCCACCTCGCGGGTCATGACGGGCGCACGGATGCACGTACGGGGGCGCGCGGTGGAGGTCGTACATGATCCGGGTAATCACTCTTGGGTGTGTAGGCATGCATCCCGCCGCAAATTATGGCGTTTGCGGCGAATCCGAGAGGCGCGTACCGGGAAGGGATCTTCAGGCAAGGGATCTTGAGGTCCCGCACCAGCGGCAGCTATGAGGGGGAGCCCATGGCCGCACGACCGCTCGTCGCACGTCAGCCCAACGAAAGGCTGCAGGCACTGATCCAGGAAGCCGGCTGCTCCAACGCCGGATTGGCCCGCCGGGTCAATATGTGCGGGGCGGAGCACGGCCTCGACCTGCGCTACGACAAGACCTCGGTGGCCCGCTGGCTGCGCGGCCAGCAGCCCAGGGGCCGGGCCCCGGCGATCATCGCCGAGGCGATCGGCCGCAAGCTGGGCCGCACCGTGACGATCGACGAGATCGGCATGGCCAACGGCAAGAACCTGGCCACCGGTGTCGGCCTGCACTTCTCGCCCACCGTCCTGGGGGCGATCGAGCAGGTCTGCGAGCTGTGGCGCAGCGACGTCGGCCGCCGCGACTTCCTGACCGGGTCGTCCGTGGCCGCCTCCGCGCTGGTCGAGCCGAGCCGCGACTGGCTGATCACCCGCGCCGACTCGCAGGTGGCACGCACCGGCGGGCCGCGGGTCGGTATGTCCGACGTGGAGGCGGTGCGGGCCACGACCCGGGCGCTGAACGAACTCGACCACCGGTTCGGCAGCGGCCATGTGCGCCCGGTGGTGGTGCACTACCTCAACAGCGTGGTCTCCGGGCTCCTCGCGGGCTCCTACCGCGAGGCGACGGGCCGTCAGCTCTTCTCCGCGGTGGCCCGGTTGACCGAACTCGCCGGCTACATGGCCGTCGACACCGGGCAGCCCGGACTGGCGCAGCGCTACTACATCCAGGCGCTGCGGCTGGCCCAGGCGGCCGGCGACCGCGCGTACGGGGGTTACGTCCTGGCGGCCGGGATGAGCCATCTCGCCGCGCAGCTCGGCAACCCCCGCGAGATCGCCCAACTCGCCCGTGCCGCACAGGAAGGCGCCCGCGGCCAGGTCACCCCGACCGCGCAGGCCATGTTCTACGCCGCCGAGGCGCGGGGCCACGCGCTGATGGGCGACGCGCGGGCCTGCGGCGCGGTCGCCGGGCAGGCCGTGGAGGCGCTGGAGCGCTCGGTCCCGGAGGACGACCCCGACTGGATCGCCCACTTCAACCAGGCCTATCTCGCCGACGAACTGGCGCACTGCCACCGTGATCTGAACCAGGCGCCGCAGGCCGCGCGCCGCGCCGAGGAGGCGCTGTCCGCGCTGGGCCCGGAGAAGGCGCGGCGGCGCGCGATCGGGCTGCTGGTGCTGGCCCAGGCGCAGGTGCAGCAGCGCGAGGTCGAACAGGCCTGCCACACCGGCGCGCAGGCCGTGGACCTGCTGTCCACCCTGCGCTCCAACCGCGGCGCGGAGTATCTGGAGGACCTGCGGACGCGGCTCCAGCCGTACGCGGCGGAGTCGGCGGTCCGGGAGTTCGACGCCCGCCTGGAGGAGCAGGAGGCCGCGGCCTGACGGGGGTTCGCCCCCCGGCCTGCCGGGGGGCGGAACCGAATCGTTATGCGAACGACATCAACCCACCACCGCGGGCACCTTGTTCTGCGCCGGGGCACCCGGCGGGGACGTCCTGGACCCCCCGCGGCGTGTTGCCTCGTGAAGCCGACCCGGTAGCGTGAGCCGACGATTCCGTGTCGACGGAGAAGGCAGAGGTAGCGGTGATGCACGGCGGACGCGGTGACGAGGCGTATCCGGAGGTGCACGAGGGAGTGGTGCTGCCCGCACAGGGGCGCGCACCCGAGCCCGAGCTGCCCCCGGCGTGGGGCGGCAGTCCGTCCGGCGGCCGGCCCTGGGGCCAGCCGGCGCAGCAGGACCCGTACTACGCGCCCCAGGCGCCCCTGCCGGACAGCGACGCGACACAGCTCTTCCCGCCCTACCCGCAGGCGCAGCCCCCGGCCGTCCAGGACGCCGGACAGCCCCTGCCGCAGTTCCCGGGCCAGGCCGACGCGACCCAGATGCTGCCCCCGTTCGCCGCGTCGTCCCAGTCGGCACCCTTCGACCTCCACCCCGGCGCCCCGGGTCCGGCGGAGGCGACGCAGCACCTGCCGCGCTACGAGGACCTCTCCGCGTCCCCGGCGGCACCGGCCTACGGCTACCCGCAGCAGCCCCAGCAGGAGCCGCAGGACGACTTCGGCCACCTGTACCGCCAGGACGGCCCGTCGCCGGCGCAGAACCTGCCGCAGCAGCAGTCGGCCTACCAGCCGCAGGTCTACCAGCAGCAGCCGCAGGCCCCCTCGTACGAGACGTACGACACGTACGACGCCTCCTACGAGGAGCGCCCGCGCCGCAGCCGCAAGCTCTCCCCCGCGGCCCTCATAGGCATCGTGGTGGGCGGCTGCGCGATAGCCGGCCTCGCCGCCGGAGCCCTCATGAGCGGCGGGGACGACACCGGCCCGACCCCGGCCGCCGGCCAGTCCGCCTCCTCCTCCGCGGCCCCGGACGCCTCCGGGGGCGGCAACGACGCGAGCGCGGCGGCGAAGCAGGCGGGAGAGCTGGACTCGCTGCTGAAGGAGAGCGGCGGCAGCCGCACCGCCGTCATCAACGCGGTGGCGAACATCAACCAGTGCGACAACCTGGACCAGGCGGCCGCCGACCTGCGGGCGGCGGCCAAGCAGCGCGGTGAGCTGATAGCCCGCCTGAAGACCCTCTCCGTGGACCAGCTGCCCGATCACCAGCGGCTGGTGGAGGCCCTGAACAAGGCGTGGTCCGCCTCGGCCGCCGCCGACAACCACTACGCGGCCTGGGCCGACCAGGTCCGCGACGGCAAGCGGATGTGCAAGCACGGACAGGCCCGCACCACCCCGCAGCGCGCCGCCGGCAACAACGAGAGCGGCAACGCCACGCAGGCCAAGAAGACG
The DNA here is from genome assembly GCF_040644455.1 of Streptomyces sp. NPDC046977. NCBI lineage: Bacteria > Bacillati > Actinomycetota > Actinomycetes > Kitasatosporales > Streptomycetaceae > Streptomyces > Streptomyces sp. NPDC046977. The sequence continues at coordinate 365,672 of NZ_JBEYWO010000002.1, read as the reverse complement.
GCCGTCGGCCTGTGGAACACCATCGCCAAGAAGTACGACCTCACCGAGCACCAGTACACCCAGATCTGACCGGGCGCGGCCCGCGCGCGGAAAAGCCCCGCAGCACACGGCTCCGGGGCTTTCGCGCGTGCGGCCGGCCCTGGTCCCGGGCCGGTTCCCGGCTCAATCGCGCGGGGCGCGCTCCAGCGTTTTGGCCATGTCGACGAAGCCGTTACTCACCGCGACGAGCTTGCCGTCCACGACCTTCTGGAAGGTCACCTCGCCGTTGACCATGCGCGGCTGGTCGATGATCGAGACGGCGTCGTCCTCGCGCCAGCCCAGGACCGGCGTGAGCCCGCCGGTGGAGATGCCGTGCGCCTTGTCGAAGGCCGTCTTCACGGTGCCGGCGGTGATCGGCGCGTCGTTGCCCATCTCGCCGACGACCTCGGCGAAGGCCGTGTAGGCGATCCACGTCGTCTGCACGCCCGGGTCGTCGGGGTCGATGTCGTTGTTGCCGAACGCGTACTTGCCGATGGCCTGGCGCATCGTCGCCCAGCGCGCGTCGGAGGCCGGGGGGTACCAGCCGGTGACGTACGCGCCCTCCAGCGGGCTGTTCGCGCCGCCGGTGCTGTCGAGCGTGGACTGCTGCACACTGCCGAGCACGGACGCGATGAGGGCCTTGGGCTTCTCGTCCTTGCCGGTCAGCGGGTTGTGCGTGGTGGTGCGGCGGAACGCGTCGAAGAAGGTGGCGGTCTTGTCACCGAGGGCCGCGCTGACGCACTCGTCGGCCTTGTTGTCACCGACCGCCTGCTGGGCGATCTGGTTGTAGTCGGTGGAGTCCTCCTTGGCGCGCAGGTCCTTCGCCTTCTTCGACCCGGCGTCCTTCAGGCCCGTGTCGAGGAAACGGGCGAAGAGATCGCCGGCCGCCGTGTCGGGGCGGACCAGGCTCACCTTGTCGCACTTGCCGGCGAGCTGGCGGCCGCTGCCGGCCATGAGCACGGTCAGACCGCCGTTGATCGGGTACGACAGCGGGCTCTGGAACTCGTCCTGCGTGACGCCGTAACCACCGACGTAGGGGATGCCCTCCGCCTCCAGCGTGGAGGTGAAGGCGGCGCCGTACTGGCTGTACGAACCGATGACGGCGACGGCGCCCTCGTCGGCGGCGCGCTGGGCGCAATCCTGTGCGCCCAGGGAGGTGTTGTGCTCGTTGCAGCTGATGACCTTCAGCTCACGTCCGCCGATACCGCCCTTGGCGTTGACGTACTTGGCGAAGGTCTGTGCCATGGCCGGCATTCCCGGCATATTGGTCGCGCTGGTCCCTTGAGGAGCCCATGTCATCACAACGACCGGTCCGGTCGAACCCCCAGTCCCCCCCGGGAGCACGCCGCAGCCGACCAGCAGAGCGACACCGGCCGCCGCACTGACAAGGGGAACGGCCGTTCGCGAACGCCAATCACTCATGGAACGGGACGATTCCGCTCGATCCACAACTCCAGGGTGAACGCAAGGGAACGCAGACCAACGGCCGGGTGAAAATAATGTGCTCCTATCTGGAGCACGTACGATCGTGCACTGTGCAGAGTGCCGAGAAGTCTTCCCGCCGGCGTGTCCGCTCCTCCACGATGGGGGACATGCCGCTCAATGACATGCCGTGGTGGCGCTGGCGCGCCAATGTGCGCTCCGCGCTGCACATGATCAGCGACCCGGTCTTCCACGAGGAGACCTGGCTGGCCGGCCGGCCCGGCTACGGGGACGTGACGGACGCCGTCTACCGCCTGGTCGAGGACACGTGGCTCGACAACTGGTCCGCCGAGAAGTACGTCGGAACGGTCTTCCGCGACTCGCAGGAGGCCGCGCTCGTCGACGTCGCCGTGCTGCGCGTCCTGAAGATCCTGCACCAGGTGGGCGCCGACGCGCCGATCTCGGCCTATCTGGAGCACCACGCCTGGACCGAGGCGGTCCGCGCGGCCCGCGAGGCGCACGTACGCCTGGCGACGGCCGACGGCGAGGACCCGGACGCGCCGCCGCGTTCACTGGATGTCCTCAAGATCTACATGCGGACCGCCTGAGCGACGCGGCACAGGACCGGCCCGTGGACGTCTTGGATCAGCGGGCGCCGTGTGTGCGAGGCTGAGCCCGTGAACGCCGTCGACGAGTCGCCGCAGCCTGCCGAGCAGTACATCCTCACGCTGTCCTGCCCCGACAAGCCGGGCATTGTGCACGCCGTGTCGAGCTATCTCTTCATGACCGGGTGCAACATCGAGGACAGCCAGCAGTTCGGTGACCGGGACACGGGACTGTTCTTCATGCGGGTGCACTTCACCTCCGACCACCCGGTCGGCGCGGAGAAGCTGCGGGCCAGCTTCGCCGCCGTCGCGGACGCCTACGGCATGGACTGGCAGATCACCCCGTCCGGCGAGCGGATGCGGATCGTGCTGCTGGTCAGCAAGTACGGGCACTGCCTCAACGATCTGCTCTTCCGCACCAGCATCGGCGCGCTGCCCGTTGAGATCGCCGCCGTCGTGTCCAACCACACCGACTTCAAGGAGCTGGCCGGCTCCTACGGCGTCCCCTTCCACCACATCCCGGTGACCAAGGAGACCAAGGCCGAGGCCGAGGCGCAGCTCCTGGCGCTGGTGGAGAAGGAGGGCGTGGAGCTGGTCGTCCTCGCCCGCTACATGCAGGTCCTCTCGGACCACCTGTGCAAGGAGCTGTCCGGGCGGATCATCAACATCCACCACTCCTTCCTGCCGAGCTTCAAGGGCGCCCGCCCCTACCACCAGGCCCACGCCCGCGGTGTGAAGCTCATCGGCGCCACGGCGCACTACGTCACCGCGGACCTCGACGAGGGGCCGATCATCGAGCAGGAGGTCGAGCGGGTCGGCCACGACCTGACCCCCGACCAACTGGTCGCCGTCGGGCGCGACGTGGAGTGCCAGGCCCTGGCGCGTGCCGTGAAGTGGCACAGCGAGCACCGCGTGCTGCTCAACGGCCACCGCACGGTCGTCTTCGCCTGACGCCCCGCCGGACCGCCCCGGGGGCGCCCGCCTAGGGCCTGTTTCGAAAGTCCCGCCTGTCCCACGACGCCTGGCACGGCACTCCCCCAGCCTTCGGCCGGGGGTGCCCCCACGCTGCGTTGTCGAATCGTCCGATTAGCCCACTACGAGGACGACCCTCCGCCTTGCGATGCACCGCACCAGGGGGTACCCCCAGCGGTAGCTGGGGGAGCCGCGGGACCCGCCCTCCGGGCTGCCGGCGCTACTTTCGAAACAGGCCCTAGCCCGCGCGGCACACCGGGGCCGCGGCGACGTCCGGGGCGTGCGCGACGTCCGCGACGTCCGCGACGTCCGCGAGGAAGCTCTCGATCGCCGTGCACCAGGCCTCGGGCTGGTCCCAGGGAACCAGGTGCCCGGCGTCGGGGATCTCCGCGTACGCGCCGCGGGGCAGGACGCGGACCATCTCCTGGGCCTCGGCCCGGCCGAGGTCGCCGTCCGGCCCGCGCACCACCAGGGCGGGGCAGGAGACCAGGGCGAGTTCCTCCCAGTGGGCGTCGTGCACCCAGGGCTCGCGGGAACGCAGCATGTGACGCCGGTCGAACACCGGGCGCCATCCGTCGCCGCCCTCCTCCATCACCTCGGCGAAGAACTCCCCACGGGCCGGACGGCGGCCCTCCACCCGGGGGTCCTCCTCGGCGAACCACCGGCGCACCGCGTCCAGGCTGGGGAAGGGCACCGGCCAGGCCCGGAACCAGTCCTCCCAGGACCGCTGGTCGGCCTCGCCGACGGCCGCCGCGCGCATGTCGCACAGCACCACGGCGCCGACCAGGGACGGCCGGCGCGCGGCGAGCTGCCAGGCGGTGAGGGCGCCCATCGCATGCCCGACGACAACGGCCGGGCCGAGCCCCAGCTGTTCGATCGCGGCGGCGGCGTCGCCGACGTACGCCTCCCGCGAGTACGGCCCCTCGGGCTTGGGGCTGCGTCCGTGCCCGCGCTGGTCCAGCGCGACGACACGGTGGCGCCCGACGAGCCGCCGGGCGGTGCCTGCCCACTGGGAGGCACGGCCCATCAGCCCGTGGAGCAGCAGGACGGCGGGGCCGGAGGCCGCTCCCGGCCCGCCGCTGTGGTCCCACGCGGTGAGCGGGAGGCCGTCCGCTCCGGTGATTTCCCTACGCCTGGCCATGTGGCGCCCCCTGGTGCGTGACGTTCTCAGGACCCCACGCTATCGAATTTCTGTTCGATAGGGGTCTTCACACACGCAACACCGCTCTTTCGAGTGACAGCGCTCAAGGATTGTCGGCGCGCGCCGAGGGGAGGACTTCAGCGGGACGCGGCCCGGCGGGGAAGACGGGCAGCGGGGAGCCACCCGGACAGCTCGGGGATCCGGGTGGCCTCCACGGGGACCGGGGGGACGGGGAGGGGGAGGAGGGGATTCCGGCGCAAGGGGAGGCGCCGGGGTCCCTCCCACCACAGCGGCTCCCGCGCGGGCCGGACGCCTATCGCTTGGCGACGAAGACGTGCGAGGCGGTGTCGCTGCTCAGCTCCGCGGCCTCGCCGCCGCTGCCGACGAGCACGCCGCCGGCCGACGGGGTCACGGACACCACCGCGCCGGGCTGCACACCGGCCCGCCGCAGCGTGTACATCAGCTGTGCGTCGTTCTGGATGGGCTCGCCGATCCGCCGCACCACCACGCTCGCGCCGGACAGCCCGCTCTCCAGTTCGCTCAGGCTGACCATGCCCTCGTCCAGGAACGGGTCCGCGCCGTCCTTGTCGCCCAGCTCCTCCAGGCCCGGGATCGGGTTCCCGTACGGCGACTCCGTCGGGTGCCGCAGCAGTTCCAGGACGCGGCGCTCGACGGCCTCGCTCATCACGTGCTCCCAGCGGCAGGCCTCCGCGTGCACGTGCTCCCACTCCAGGCCGATCACGTCGACCAGCAGGCACTCGGCGAGCCGGTGCTTGCGCATCACGCGGGTGGCGATGCGGCGCCCCTCGGAGGTCAGTTCCAGATGGCGGTCGCCGGCGACGTGCACCAGGCCGTCGCGCTCCATGCGCGCGACGGTCTGGCTCACCGTCGGACCGCTCTGGTCCAGTCGCTCGGCGATTCGGGCGCGCATGGGGACCACGCCTTCCTCCTCCAGCTCCAGGATGGTGCGGAGATACATCTCCGTCGTGTCGATGAGTCCGGACATGCGTGCCCCTCGGTGGCTCGTGCGTGGCCCTGGCCTCAATTCTGACGCATCGGACCGACAACCGGCCCCCCGCGGTTGACAGGTGGACGCCGCGCCCACCACGGTTCTCCGCATGACCGATCTGGCCACCACATATTTCGACGCCGCCATCGCACTCCTGCGGCGCGTGAGGGACGAGGAGTCCGAGGGGATCCAGGCGGCCGCCACCGCCGTCGCGGACGCGGTGGCCGCCGGGGGGCGGGTCTTCGCCTACGGGGCCGGGCACTCCTCGCTCCCCGCCCAGGACGTCGTCTACCGCTCCGGCGGTCTCGCGCTGGTCAACCTGCTCGCGGTGCCCGGAGCGGTCGGGGTGGATGTCGTCCCCGCGACGCTCGGCAGCGCCCTGGAACAGGTCGGCGGCCTCGCCGGGGTCGTCCTGGGGACCTCGCCGCTGCGCGCCGGCGACGTGCTGGTGATCGTCTCCCTGTCCGGCCGCAACCCGCTGCCCGTGGAGATGGCGCGGGACGCGCGCGCCATGGGCGTCACGGTCGTCGGCGTGACCTCGGTCGCGTACACGAAGGAGACCCGCTCGCGGCACTCCAGCGGCACGTTCCTGAAGGACCACTGCGACATCGTCATCGACAGCAAGATCGCGCTCGGCGACGCGGAGCTGTCCGTCGAGGGCATCCCGGCGCCCTTCGGGCCCGCCTCCACCGTGGTCACCAGCGCCCTGATGCAGGCGGTCGTGGCGACGGCGGCGCAGCGGCTCGCGGAGCGCGGGACCACGCCTCCGATGCTGCGCTCGGGCAACGTGGACGGCGGCCACGAGTGGAACGCCGCGGTCTTCGACGAGTACCGGGACCGGATCTTCTACCGCCACTGAACGCTCGGCCCTCAGCGTTCCCGCGGCGCCAGGTCCAGGGCCGCGGCCACCCGCAGCGCCACGTCCTCCGCGAAGGCCGCGTCCACGCGGTCGAAGGGTCGCCGCCCCATGCCCCGCAGGAAGGTGAGCGTGCCCAGGGTGCGGCCGCGGCTGCGCAGCACGGCGCACAGCCCGTGCACCGTGCCGTCGGGCCAGCGGCGGGCGGCGGACCAGGCGTCGATCTGGGCGCGGGAGGCCGGCTCGGAACCCGCGAGGGCGCCGAAGGAGGCGCGGACGGCGCCGGTGCGGGCCACCGCCTGGAGCGCGGGATGGCCCTCCCCGTAGCGCACGGGGATGCCACCGGCGACGGGCAGGCAGGGGCCCGAGCCGCCGGCGGGCGTGGCGGCGGCGCGCACCAGCCGGGTGCCGTCCCCGGTGAGCACGTCCAGCAGCGCGTTCTCCGCGAAGCCCGCGAGCGCGAAGTCCACGTAGCAGGTGGCGGCCTCCATCGGCTCCCGGCACTCGGCGACCGCCCGGGCCGCCCGCTGCAGCTGGTTGGCGCGGAAGCGCAGAACCGCCGCCTCCTGCTCGGCAAGCTTGGCGTCAGTGATGTCGTGGAAGAGCCAGCCCACCCCGAGCGGCACCGGCTCCTCCCCCAGCGGCGAACCGAGCCGCACGAAGCTGCTGCGCCAGCAGCAGCGGGTACCGCCCTCCTCGCGCAGGCCGACCCACAGCTCGGACGGCGCCGGAGGCGCGCCCTCCGCGAGCACGTGCTGCATCGCGGACTCCAGTTCCTCCACGCCCTGGTCGAGGAAGTCGCCCAGCGGCCTCCCCAGCAGGGCGTCCCGGCTGGTGTGCAGCACGCGGGCGGCGTACGCGTTGACGACGACGGGGCGCAGGTCCGCGTCGACCAGGACGACACCGGAGGAGGCGTCGTCGAACAGCGCCTCACTGAGCGCGATCGAGCGCTCCAGGTCGATCTGGGCGTGCACCTCGGAGAACGCGCAGTAGACCCCGGCCGGCCGCCCGTCGGCGCCCTGGACGGCGGCGGACTGGGTGCGCACCAGCACCCGGCGGCCGTCCTTGGTCAGCAGCGCGAACTCGTGCACCTGCCGCCCGGCGGCGTCCATCACGGCGAGCAGCCGGGTGCGGACCTCCTCGGCGTCGGCCGTGCGGGCCGCCCAGCCGGCGAAGCCCTTGCGGCCGACGGCCTCCTCGGGCGTCCAGCCCAGGATCCGCACGGCCTCGGAGTTCCAGTGCGTGATCACTCCGTCGCGGTCGAAGGCACAGAGTCCGGCCTCCATGCCGTCGAGGAGCGCGGCGAGCAGCTGCGGCGTCGCATCGAATGACTGCACGTCGGAACATTCAACCCGGATGTGACCCAGGACACAGCCGGTTCGCCGAAATCGGTGCGCAGCGGCAGCGGGTGCATTAAGGGGGGACCCAATAAATGGGTTGTGGCGCGGCGAACCCGTTCCTAGAGTGACGAGCACACACGAAGGGAGGTGGTCCGGAGAATGAGTTCCCATCGGACGCGTGAGGTGGCTGCGGGCTAGCACCGCGCTCCTCGCCTGCGCGCGATGCGCGACGCGGGCCAATCCATCGCAGTCACCCGACCCGCGGGCTCGTCGGATACGTCCGGCCGATGCCTGGACGGCTTCCGTCCAGGGATGAGCCCGCGGGTCGCCTGCGTCTCCGGACCCCGTGAGGGCCACGGCGGCTACGGCGCCAGGCGCCGCACCGTCCAGCCGCCCTCCGCCGGGGTCCCGCCGTCCGCCTCGTACAGCAGGCGGTCGTGCAGCCGGTTCTCCCGGCCCTGCCAGAACTCCACGGTCCGCGCGACCACCCGGAAGCCGCCCCAGTGCGGGGGCACCGGTACGTCCGCGTCCTCCGGCCAGCGCTCGGCCAGCTCCGCGTACCGGCGTTCCAGCTCCTCCCGCGAGGCGATCGTGCGGGACTGCTCGCTCGCCCAGGCCCCGATGCGGGAGCCGTGCGGCCTGCTGCGGAAGTACGTCTCCGTCTCCTCCCGGGTCACGCGCTCCACCGGGCCGCCGACGATGACCTGCCGGGCGATCGGGTGCCACGGGAAGAGGAGCGAGGCGTACGGCCGCTCGCCGAGCTCGCGGCCCTTCCTGGACCGATAGTTGGTGAAGAAGACGAAGCCGCGGTGGTCGTAGCTCTTGAGCAGGACGGTCCGGGAACCGGGCCGCCCCTCGGCGTCCGCGGTGGACACGACCATGGCGTTGGGCTCGTCGATGCCGCCGTTCACGGCGTCGGCGAACCAGCGCGCGAACTGCGTGTACGGGTCGGCGGCCAGCTCGTCCTCGGCCAGTCCGCGGGTGCGGTACTGCTTGCGCATGGCGGCGGGATCGTGATGGAGGTGCTGCACCCGCCACATCTTGCAGCACGGCGGCCGTCCCGCGGCACGGTGTGCCGCGAATTATGTGCCCCACCTCACGCTTCACGCCATCGGTGGGAGGGGACAGACTTACAGGCCGGGTATCCATGGGCTCACAGCGCCGACGGACACCCGGGGTTATCGTTCGGGCACTCCGTGCCACACCCCTGTGCCACAAGCACCGCCCACGCCGATCGTCGACCGCATCAAGAGGAGCCGCCTGATGTCCGACTTCGTACCCGGACTCGAGGGAGTCGTCGCCTTCGAAACGGAGATCGCCGAACCCGACAAGGAAGGCGGCGCCCTCCGCTACCGCGGCGTGGACATCGAGGACCTCGTGGGCCATGTCTCCTTCGGCAACGTGTGGGGCCTGCTGGTCGACGGCGCCTTCAACCCCGGCCTGCCGCCGGCCGAGCCCTTCCCGATCCCCGTGCACTCCGGCGACATCCGTGTCGACGTGCAGTCGGCGCTGGCGATGCTGGCCCCCGTGTGGGGCCTGAAGCCGCTGCTGGACATCGACGCCGAGCAGGCGCGCGAGGACCTGGCGCGGGCCGCGGTCATGGCGCTGTCCTACGTGGCGCAGTCCGCCCGCGGCCAGGGGCTGCCGATGGTGCCGCAGAGCGAGATCGACAAGGCGGAGACCGTCGTCGAGCGCTTCATGATCCGCTGGCGCGGCGAGCCCGACCCCAAGCACGTCAAGGCCGTGGACGCCTACTGGACGTCCGCCGCCGAGCACGGCATGAACGCCTCCACCTTCACCGCCCGGGTCATCGCCTCGACCGGCGCCGACGTGGCCGCCGCCCTGTCGGGCGCGGTGGGCGCGATGTCCGGACCGCTGCACGGCGGCGCGCCCTCGCGGGTGCTGGGCATGATCGAGGAGATCGAGCGCACCGGCGACGCGACGGCGTACGTGAAGCAGGCCCTCGACAAGGGCGAGCGCCTGATGGGCTTCGGCCACCGCGTCTACCGCGCCGAGGACCCGCGCGCGCGGGTGCTGCGGCGCACCGCCCGTGAGCTGGGCGCCCCCCGCTTCGAGATCGCCGAGGCGCTGGAGAAGGCCGCGCTGGAGGAGCTGCATGCGCGGCGCCCCGACCGCGTGCTGGCGACGAACGTGGAGTTCTGGGCGGCGATCATGCTGGACTTCGCCGAGGTCCCGGCGCACATGTTCACGTCGATGTTCAGCTGCGCCCGCACCGCCGGCTGGTCGGCGCACATCCTGGAGCAGAAGCGCACCGGCCGCCTGGTGCGCCCGTCGGCCCGCTACGTGGGCCCCGGCCCCCGCGACCCGCGCGAGGTCGAGGGCTACGGCGACATCGCGGACTAGCCCGGACGGCGGGACCCTGGGGGCATGAGGCTGTTCGTGGCGGTCATGCCCCCCAGGGCGGCGCTGGCGGAACTCGGCGAGGCGGTGGCCGCGCTGCGCGCCCTGCCGGACGCCGACGGCCTGAGATGGACGGACCCGGCCGGGTGGCACATCACGCTGGCGTTCCTCGGCGAGGTCGGCGAGGACCTGCTGCCCGCACTCGCCGAGCGCCTGGACCGGGCGGCCCGGCGCCATCAGCCGTACCGCACCGGCCTGGCCGGGGGCGGGCGCTTCGGGGACCGCACCTTGTGGGCGGGACTGGACGGGCAACAGAGCGGGGACGGCCGGGAAGGCCTGGAGATGGCCCGTGTCGCGGAGGCCGCCCAGGCGGCCGCCCGCAGGGCCGGCGTCCACTACGAGGACGAGCACAGCCGCTTCCACGCCCATCTGACCCTGGCCCGGCAGCGCGGCCACCGCGGGCGGGTGGGCCTGCGGCCCTTCACGGACGCCCTCGCCGCGTTCCGGGGCACCTCGTGGGAGGCCGACTCCGTCGCCCTCGTGCGGAGCCATCCGCCCGCACCTGGGGTGCCGGGCGCACAGCCCCGCTACGAGCGACTGCGGACCTGCCCACTGGGGCACTGAGCCGCTGGGGTTAACCTCGTGGTGTGAACCCCAAGACCCGAACCCGAGTGATGACCGCCGCCCTCGCCCTGCTGGTGATCGTGGTGATCGTGGGCGCGCTGATCCGCTGACGACGGGTCTGCGGGCCCGCGGCAGCCGGCCGGGGCGGCGGGACGGGCCGGAGTCCGGCTCAGGTCTCGGCGTAGACGTTCGCCACGAACTCGGCGATCTGCTCGTCGGTGAGGTGCCGGGCCAGGTCGGCCTCGGTGATCATTCCGATGAGCTTCTTGTTCTCGACGACCGGAAGCCGCTTGATGCGGTGGGTCTCCATCTCGCTCAGCACGTCGTTGACGTCCGCTCCCGCGTCGATCCACCGCGGGGTGCCCTCGCAGAGGTCCCCGCAGGTGACCTTCGACGGATCACGGCCGGCCGCCACGCACTTCACGACGATGTCGCGGTCCGTGATGATGCCCATCATCCGGTCGTCCGGTCCGTGGACGGGAAGCGCGCCGACGTGGAGTTCGCGCATGAGCTGCGCGGCCCGGTCGAGGCTCTCGGTCGCCGGGATCGCACGGGCGCCTGGATGCATGATCTGCTTGGCTGTCGTCATACCCTCATCGTGCGCCCGACCGGGTGAATCTGCGACCGGACCAGGGCGCTTGCGCCGGACGGGGCGGCCCCGGCACGGACGGTGTCCGTACCGGGGCCGCCCGCGCCGCGGGCCTGAGGTCACCAGGCGAAGGCCTCCGGGGAGGGGCCGGTGCCCGGGAAGATGTTCTCCAGGTCGGCCAACAGGTCCTCCGTCAGCTCCAGTTCGACCGCGCGCAGGGCGGAGTCGAGCTGCTCGCGGGTGCGCGGGCCGACGATCGGGCCGGTGACGCCGGGCCGGGTCAGCAGCCAGGCCAGGGCGACATCGCCGGGCTGCAGGCCCGCCTTGTCGACCAGGTCCTCGTAACTCTGCACCTGGGCGCGCACGGCGGGGTCCTTCAGGGTGTCGGCGCTGCGGCCGGAGGTCGAGCGGGCACCGCCGCCCTCGCGCTCCTTGCGCAGGGCACCGCCGAGCAGGCCTCCGTGCAACGGCGACCAGGGGATGACGCCCAGGCCGTAGGCCTCGGCCGCCGGGACGACCTCCATCTCGGCGCGTCGCTCGGCCAGGTTGTACAGGCACTGCTCGCTGACCAGGCCGAGCGAACCGCGGCGCGCGGCGGCCTCGTTGGCGCGGGTGATGTGCCAGCCGGCGAAGTTCGACGACCCGGCGTAGAGCACCTTGCCCTGCTGCACCAGGACGTCGACGGCCTGCCAGATCTCCTCCCACGGCGTCGCGCGGTCGACGTGGTGGAACTGGTAGAGGTCGATGTGGTCGGTGCCCAGGCGCTTCAGGCTCGCCTCGCACGCGCGGCGGATGTTGAGCGCGGAGAGCTTGTCCTCGTTGGGCCAGGGGGCGCCGTCGGCGGCCATGTTGCCGTACACCTTGGTCGCGAGGACCGTCTTCTCGCGGCGGCCGCCGCCCTGGGCGAACCAGGTGCCGATGATCTCCTCGGTGCGGCCCTTGTTCTCGCCCCAGCCGTAGACGTTGGCGGTGTCGAAGAAGTTGACGCCCGCGTCGAGCGCGGCGTCCATGATCGCGTGGCTGTCGGCCTCGTCCGTCTGCGGGCCGAAGTTCATCGTTCCCAGTACGAGCCGGCTGACCTTGAGTCCGGTGCGTCCGAGCTGTGTGTACTCCATGGAGCACCACCCAAGCTCTTCGAGTGCGCTCGAATCAAGGGCCGTTCCGAGGACCCGTCAGACGCCCCGGTACGGCGCCCCGGTTCCCCACGCCTGGTGCATCGCGTCGGCGAAGGCGGCGGCGAGCAAGTGCTCCCCGGCGGCGCTGGGATGGGTGCCGTCCCAGGTGTGCCGGTCCAGGTCCCAGCCGGCCGGGCGGGAGGCCATCAGCAGCGGCGACGCCGGGGTGCCCAGGTCCGCGACGGCCTTGGCGGCACGGGTGTTGAACTCCTCGCACTGCGCGGCGAATCCGGGGTCCTGCGCGCAGCGCGTGTTGGGGATCACCGGCAACAGCACCGCCGCGACACGGGGGTTGGCGGCCCGCGCCCGCTCGACGAACAGCCGCAGGTTCTCCTCGGTCTGCGCGGGGTCGGTGTAGAAGCCGAGGTCGATCAGCCCGAGGGAGACCAGCAGCACGTCCGCGCCGTGCTCGCGCACCGCGTCCTCGATCAGCGGCGCCATGTGCAGCCAGCCCTCGCCCCAGCCCGCGAGGTGGCGGCGCGCCTCGTCCGGGAAGGCCGGGTCGCCGTAGGCGTGGGAGACCGCGGCGTCGGCCGCCGCGTCGTACAGCGCGGTGCGCGGGCCGACCACCGCGAACGGCTCGCCGAGCGAGCGCAGATGCCGCCACATGCGGTAGCGCCACGTGAGGTCGCCGGCGCTGCCGATGGTCATGGAGTCCCCGACGAACATCCAGGAGGTGCGGGGCGGGAGGGACGCGCGGGACTGCCGTGACATGGACGAGATGATAAACACTCCGGTCCGGCCCGGGATTGGCCCACCGCACCGCAGCCGAAGTGGCCCTGTCCACTGGGCCGTTGCACTCCTAGTGTCGTGGCCGTGACGCATTCCGTGGATTTCTGGTTCGACCCGGTCTGTCCCTTCGCCTGGATCACCTCGCGCTGGATCCTGGAGGTCGAGCGGCAGCGCGACCTGGACCTGCGCTTCCGTGTGATGAGCCTGTCCGTGCTCAACGAGGGCCGCGAGGGCCTGCCGGAGCGCTACGAGCGCCTGCTGCGCACCGGCTGGGGCCCCGTGCGGGTCTGCGTCGCCGCCGCGCACGACCACGGCCAGGAGGTGCTGCGCGACCTGTACACGGCGCTCGGCACCCGGCTGCACGTCCAGGACCGGCCCGTCTCCGACGCGCTGCTGCGCGAGGCACTGACCGAGGCGGGACTGCCGGAGGCGCTCGCGGAGGCGGCAGGGAGCACCGCGTACGACAAGGAGCTGCGCAAGAGCCACCACGAGGGCATGGACCCGGTCGGCGAGGAGGTGGGCACCCCCACGATGCACATCGACGGGGTCGCGTTCTTCGGGCCCGTGCTGACCTCCGTGCCGCGCGGCGAGGAGGCCCTGCGGGTCTTCGAGGGGGTGCGGCTGCTGGCGGGGTACCCGGCGTTCTTCGAACTGAAGCGCAGCCGTACCGGGGCACCGGACTTCGGCTGAGCCGCTCACCTGGCAGGCTGGGCGCATGCGCATGCGCCCTCTGTTCGCCGCCGCCGCGGCCTCCGCACTCGTCACGGTCCCGCTCCTCGGCCTTCCCGGCCTCGCCGGCAGCGCGGCGGCCGCCGACAGCGACGGCGAGTCCCTGGCCTTCACGATGACGGACCCGCGGATCACCGAGTCGAGCGGCCTGGCCGCCAGCCGGCTGCACAAGGGGGTCTACTGGACGCACAACGACAGCGACGACGGCCCGTACGTCTACGCCGTGGACTCAGCGACCGGGAAGACCGTCGCGACCGTCACCATGCGCGGGGTCGGCCGTCCGCGCGACGTCGAGGCGATCTCCATCGGCCCGGACGGCGACATCTACGTCGGCGACATCGGGGACAACCTGGGCGGCAGCTGGCCGTACGTGTGGATCTACCGCTTCCCGGAGCCGAAGCGCCTGGCCGACGAGACGGTGAAGGCCACCCAGTACGTCGTGAAGTACGACGCCGGGCCGCGCAACGCCGAGGCGATGATGGTCGACCCGCGCACCGGCCGGGTCTGGATCGCGAGCAAGAACGAGGACGGCGGCGCGCTCTACGAGGGTCCGGCCAAGCTGAGCTCCGCCGGCACGAACGTCTTCCGGCGGACCGCCGACATCCCGCTGTGGATCACCGACGGCGCCTTCTCCCCCGACGGCAGCCGCCTGGTGCTGCGCGGCTACTTCGGCGCCCTGATGTACCGCTGGTCCGACGGCACCCCGCACCGCATCGACCAGATGCACGTGCCGCTGCAGCGGCAGGGCGAGGCGGTGACCTTCACCACCGACGGGCGCGACCTGATGTACGGCAGCGAGGGCGAGGACAGCGAGGTCTACCGTGTCCCGCTGACGGGGGACGACCGCCCGGACGACGTCCGCAAGGCCGGCGCCTCCCCGTCCGGCTCGTCGTCCGGCTCGGGCAGCGGGGCGCAGGCGGCGGGCGACGGCTCGGACGGCGTCGGGCCGCGCTCGATGGGGCAGTTCGCGGTCGGCGCCCTGACCATCGCCGCGCTGGCCGCGATCGTCGTGGCGGGCCGCCGGCTGCTGCGCCGGGGCCGCCGCCCCTCCTGAGCGCGCGAAAGCCGGTGGGCGCGGCGCCCACCGGCTTCGCGGACCGCTGGGGTCAGAGCCGCTCGGCGACGTAGTCGACGCAGGCGGTCAGCGCCTCCACGTCGGCCGGGTCGACGGCCGGGAACATCGCGACGCGCAGCTGGTTGCGGCCGAGCTTGCGGTACGGCTCGGTGTCCACGATGCCGTTGGCGCGCAGCACCTTGGCGATGGCGGCAGCATCGATGCCGTCGGCGAAGTCGACCGTGCCGACGACCTGGGAGCGCTTGGCCGGGTCGGAGACGAACGGCGTGGCGTGCTCGGACTTCTCGGCCCAGGTGTACAGGCGCGAGGAGGAGTCGGCGGTGCGCGAGACGGCCCACTCCAGGCCGCCCTGGCCGTTGATCCACTCCAGCTGCTCGTTCAGCAGGAAGAGGGTCGCCAGCGCGGGGGTGTTGTACGTCTGGTTCTTCTTCGAGTTGTCGATCGCGGTCGGCAGGTCGAAGAACGCCGGGATGTGGCGGCCGGAGGCGGCGATCCGCTCGACGCGCTCCAGCGCGGCCGGGGAGAACAGCGCGAGCCACAGGCCGCCGTCGGCGGCGAAGGACTTCTGCGGGGCGAAGTAGTAGACGTCGGTCTCGGTGACGTCCACGGGCAGGCCGCCCGCGCCGGAGGTGGCGTCCACCAGGACCAGCGCGCCCTCGTCGGCGCCCGCGACGCGCCGCAGCGGCATCGCGACACCGGTGGAGGTCTCGTTGTGGGTGAGGGCGTAGACGTCCACACCGGCCTCGGCGGCCGCGTCCGGGTGGGACCCCGGGTCGGCGGCGATCACGGTCGGCTCGTCCAGCCAGGGCGCGAGCTTGGCGGCCTTGGCGAACTTCGAGGAGAACTCGCCGAAGCTGAGGTGCTGGGACTTGCGCTCGATCAGGCCGTGCGTGGCGATGTCCCAGAACGCGGTGGAACCGCCGTTGCCGAGCACCACCTCGTAGCCCTCGGGGAGGGAGAACAGCTGCCTGATGCCGTCGCGCACCTGGCCGACCAGGTTCTTCACCGGAGCCTGCCGGTGAGAGGTGCCCAGCAGCGAGGTGCCGGTCGCGGCCAGCGCGTCGAGCGCCTCCGGCCGCACCTTGGAGGGGCCCGAACCGAAACGTCCGTCGGCGGGCTTGATGTCAGCGGGGATCTGGATCTCGGCCACGTTCGCAGCGTAGTGCGTTACGGCGTGGTTTCGGGGAGTAGTCCACGCGGTGAGACATGCGCGGCGGTGGGGCAGGCTGGGGGCATGACGGAGGATCTGCGCCGGGCGCTGGAGCGGGCCGTGCGGGGCGAGGTCGCCTGCGACCCGCAGAGCCGGGCGCTGGTCACGATGGACGCGTCCAACTACCGGCGTGTCCCGCTGGCCGTGGTGGCGCCGCGCGACGCGGAGGACGTGGCGGCGGCGCTCGCGGTGTGCCGGGAGCACGGGGTGCCGGTGGTCCCGCGCGGCGGCGGCACGTCGATCGCGGGACAGGCGACGGGGACGGGGGTCGTCCTGGACTTCACCCGGCACATGCACCGGATCGTGTCACTGGACCCGCACGCGTTGACGGCCCGCGTGCAGCCCGGTGTCGTCCTGGACGACCTGCGGCGCGCCGCCGCCGACCACGGACTGACCTTCGGCCCCGACCCGTCCACGCACGCCCGCTGCACCCTCGGCGGCATGATCGGCAACAACGCCTGCGGCGCGCACTCGGTCGCCTGGGGCACCACGGCGGACAACGTGCGCGGGCTGGAGGCGCTCACCTACCAAGGCGACCCGCTGCGCACCCGCGACCCGGTCCGGGCCGACGTGCGGGCCTTCGCCGACGCGCATCTGGCGCTGCTGCGCACGGGCTACCCGCAGGACCTGCCGCGCCGCATCTCCGGCTACGCCCTGGACGCGCTGCTGCCCGAACGGGGCCGCGACCTGGCCCGCGCCCTGACCGGCAGCGAGGGCACGCTCGCGGTCGTCACCGAGGCGGAGGTGCGGCTGGTGCCGGCGCCGCCGGTGCGGGTGCTCCTCGTCCTCGGCTACCCGGACGAGGGCGCCGCCGCCGACGCGGCCCCGGCGCTGCTGCCGTACGGGCCGCTGACCGTCGAGGGCATGGCCGCCGACCTGGTCGGCAGCCCCACGGGCGGCCGGAACGAGCTGCTGCCCGAGGGCGCGGCCTGGCTCTTCGTGGAGATGCCGGGCGTCGGCGAGGCCAACGCGCTGCGCCGGCTGGCGGGCGCCGACGGCGCGCTGGCCTCCGCGGTCATCACCGATCCCGCCGCGCAACGCGCCCTGTGGCGGCTGCGGGAGGACGCGGCCGGCACGGCGACACGTATCCGGACCGGGCCGGAAACGAGCACCGAGGCGTGGCCCGGATGGGAGGACTGCGCCGTGCCGCCCGCCCGGCTGGGCGCCTATCTGCGGGACTTCCGCGCCCTGCTCGCCGAGCACGGGCTGCACGGCGCGCCGTACGGGCACTTCGGCGACGGCTGCATCCATGTGCGCATCGACTTCGACCTGGTGCGGGAGGCGGGCGTGGCGCGGTTCCGCCGCTTCTCGGAGGACGTGGCCGCGCTCGTGGTGGCGCACGGCGGCTCGCTGTCCGGGGAGCACGGCGACGGCAAGGCGCGCGCGGAGCTGCTGCCGCGCATGTACGGGCCCGAACTGGTCGGCCTGTTCGGCCGGTTCAAGGACCTGCTCGACCCGGCGGGCGGCCTCAACCCCGGCATGCTGGTGCGGCCGGAACCGCTGGACACCGGCCTGCGGTTCGCCGTGCTGCCCAAGGAGCCCGTCGAGGTGGCCTTCGGATATCCGCACGACGGCGGGGACTTCGCCACGGCCGTGCGCCGCTGCGTCGGCGTCGCCAAGTGCCGTGAGGCCGAACCGCCGCAGGGCGCGGGCGTGATGTGCCCCTCGTTCCGCGCGACCGGCGAGGAGCGGCACTCCACCCGGGGCCGGGCCCGCCTGCTGCACGAGATGCTGGCGGGCGAGGTCGTCACGGACGGCTGGCGCTCACCGGAGGTCCTGGACGCGCTGGACCTGTGCCTGTCCTGCAAGGGCTGCCGCAGCGACTGCCCGGTGGGTGTCGACATGGCCACGTACAAGGCCGAGTTCCTGCACCACCACTACCGGCGGCGACTGCGGCCCGCCGCCCACTACGCGATGGGGCGGCTGCCGGTGTGGCTGCGCGCGGCCGGCCCCTTCGCGGGCCCGCTCAACACGCTGGCCGGGATCCGCCCACTGGCGGCACTGGCCCGGCGGGCGGCCGGCATCGCGCCGGAGCGGGCACTGCCGCGGCTGGCCGAGGAGTCCTTCACCCGCTGGTGGCGGCGGACGCACCGGTCACCGGGCCCCCCGGCCGCGGGGGACCTCCTCCTGTGGCCGGACACCTTCACCGACCGCCTCTCCCCCGCGACCGGCCGGGCCGCGGTGCGCGTCCTGGAAGCCGCGGGGCTCCGGCCGGTCCTGCCCCCGCGGGCCGTCTGCTGCGGCCTGACCTGGGTCTCCACCGGCCAGCTCGACCAGGCCCGTGCCGTCATGCGGCGCACGGTGGACCGGTTGCGGCCGGTCCTCGGCGCCGGGCTGCCGGTGGTGGTGCTGGAACCCAGCTGCGCGGCCGCGCTCCGCACCGACCTGCCCGAACTGCTCGGCACGGAGGACGCCCGCGCGCTGGCCTCCTCCGTGCGCACCTTCGCCGAGGCCCTGGAGGAGTTCGCCCCCGGCTGGGCCCCGCCCCGGCTCGCAGCGCCCGTCGCCGGTCAGACGCACTGCCACCAGCACGCCGTCCTCGGCGACGGCCCCGACCGCCGGCTGCGCGCCCGGGCCGGCCTCACCGGGGAACTCTCCGCCGGCTGCTGCGGTCTCGCGGGCAACTTCGGCTTCGAGCGCGGCCATTACGACATCTCCGTCGCCTGCGCCGAGGAGCAGCTGCTGCCCGCACTGCGCGCCGCCCGCCCCGGCACCGCCGTCCTCGCCGACGGCTACTCCTGCCGCACCCAGATCGCCCAGCTCGCGGGCGTACCCGCCCGGCACCTCGCGGAAGTGCTGGCCGACGGGCTGTGACGGCCGGGCGCGAGCTCAGAACTCCGTGGTGTCCAGGTCCAGACCGAAGGGCTCGGGAAGGCGCAGCGGTGTGCCGAAGGGATGCGGACCGTCCACCACCTGGTAGCCGAGCTCTCCCGGCTCCGCGTACAAGGTGCAACTGCGCTCCTGCCGGTCGACAAGGAGGTACAGCGGGGCGCCGTACTCGGCGTACCGGCGGCGTTTGACGATCCGGTCGGTGTCGCCGTTGGACTCCGAGGTGACCTCCACGACCAGCAGGGTCTGATCGGGCAGCAGTGCCCGCGCTCCCTTGGCGAGTTCGCGGGGCACCACGGCCAGATCCGGTACGTACCAGTTGTCCGACCCGGGAAGATCGAGATTGCCCGAACCCGCGATGCACCCGAGCACGCGAAGGGCCGGCCGAATCTGCTCCCGGACCCTGTCCGCGACGTCTTCGTGGTCCCAGGTCGGCGGCACTTGATCGATCACCCCCTCGACCAGCTGCACCCGGTCCCCCCGCATGTGCTGGATCGCGAACTTCAGTGCGGTCTCCGGGTCGTCGGCAACGTAGGAGTGCCCTGCGGGGCCCGAGTGGGGCTGAGAGCTCATCGGTCCTCCAGGGGCCGCACGTACGACTGACGACAGCTCCGATTCTCACGCAGCCGCCGCCATCCCGTCGCGCCCCGATCGCACATTCACTCGAAACGATGAAGCCGCGCCCGTCGCCGCCGGCCCCCGGTCACGGCACCAGCACGAGCCTGCCCCGCAGACCCCCCTCCGCGAGGCGCGCGTGCGCCTTGGCCGCCTCCTCCAGGGGGTAGGTGTCGGCCACCCGGGTGGTGAGCACGCCCCGGTCCACGAGCGCCGCGAGCTCCGCGAGGCGGGCGCCGTCCGGGCGGACCTGGACGGCGGCGACGCGGATGCCGTGTCCGGCGGCGGGGACCGCGTCGGGCCGGGTGGTGACGTAGGCGCCGCCGTCGCGGACGGCAGCGAGGGCGGGACCGCCGAGCGCCGCCGCGTCGAGCGCCGCGTCGACCCGTACGCCGTCCAGGGACGACACGGCCTCGTCGGCCCCCAGCTCCCTCAGCAGCGGCGCGTCGCCGCCGCGGGCCAGGGCGACGACGCGCAGCCCCGCGTGGTGGGCCAGCTGCACGGCGAAGCCCCCGACCGCGCCCGCGGCGCCGGTGACCAGCAGGCGGTCGCCGGGCCGGGCGCCGAGCAGACCGAGTGCCTGGTCGGCGGTGTGGGCGGTGACCGGAAGGGTGGCGGCGTGGACGAGGTCGACGGACGAGGGGGCCGCGGCGACGGCCTCCGCGTCGAGCACGACGTACTCGGCGTGGGCCTTGAGCCGGCCCGACCCGCTCACCAGACCCACGACGGCCGCGCCCTCCGCGAGGCCGGGGACCCCGGCGCCGAGCGCGTCCACCGTCCCGGCGACGTCCCAGCCCAGGCCGAGGAACTCGCCGGGCCCCAGTTCCCGGGGCCCGAACAGTCCGGCCCGGATGGCGAGATCGGCCGGATTGAGGCCGGCCGCGGCGACCCGGATCCGGACCTGGCCCGGTCCCGGCTCGGGCAGCGGCGCCTCGACGACCTCCAGCACCTCGGGCCCGCCGAATCCCCTGATCACAACAGCGCGCATGGCGGAAACTCCCTGTTCTCAACGGTGTACGGCGGCTGATCCCGCCCACCGCAAACCTAGGGAGAGCTACTCTCTTCTGGTAAGTACGTACCCGGAAGTGCGTACCGTACCGGGAAGTCCGGAGGGAGCCCCATGGCGACGACCACCGCGGCCCAGCGGCGCGAGGAGGCCCGCGCGGTCTACAACGCGTTCATGAAGGGCTGCCCGACGAACGAGCTGCTCGCCCGGATCAGCGACAAATGGGCCGGCCTGCTGCTCTCCGCACTGGAGGCCGGCCCGCAGCGGTACAGCGACCTCGGCCGCCGCATTCCGGGCGTCAGCCAGAAGATGCTCACCCAGACCCTGCGCACGCTGGAGCGCGACGGCCTGGTCTCGCGGACCGTCACGCCGTCCGTCCCGGTACGGGTCGACTACGCCCTCACCCCCCTGGGCGCGAGCCTGGCGCTGCTGTTCTCCGCCGTGAAGAACTGGGCGGAGGAGCACATCGAGGAGGTCTTCGAGGCCCGCGACCGCTACGACGCCGGAACGCCCGCGTCCTGAGGGGGCCGCCGCGGCGCCCACCGGACCGGGCACGGGGCCGGGGCTGCTGCGCCGGCCCCACGCAGCGGCGTCCGCCCCGGTACGGGGTGGTCGACTGCGCCCTCACCCCGCTGGGCGCGAGCCTGGCCCCGCGAGCGCCACGACGCCGGGGGGCAGCCGTGTCCGTCGACCGCGGCCCTGCGCTGGCCGGCCGCGAGGGGCTGGGGGCCGCGGCGCCCACCGGACCGGGGCGCCGGACCGGGGCCGGCTGCTGCGCCGGTCCCCTGCGACGGCCTGGTCTCGCGGACCGTCACACCGTCCGTCCCGGTTCGGGTCGACTACGCCCTCACCCCGCTCGGCGCGAGCCTCGCCCCGCGAGCGCCACGACGCCGGGACAGCCGCGTCCGTCGACCGCGGCCCTGCGCTGGCCGGCCGCGAAGGGCTGGGGGCCGCGGCGCCCACCGGACCGGGGAGGGCCGGTGACGGTCTGCGTTGCAAGCCTGACGATCACCTGTCGCCCTGGAGGGCGTCATCGGGGCGCGGGACGGGACCCGGCCGACCGCCGGTGCGGGCCGAGCCGATGCGGCAGTGCCGCGATCGGCGGCGCAGCCCCCGCCCCGGCCGACGCCGCGCTCAGGCGGTCACCGACTCCCTCGGCACCAGCTCGATCAGCTTGTGGTCCTTGCCCCGGTGCAGGTCGATCCTGAGCCGGAGCCCGCCCAGCCGGGCCAGGAACACGCCCACGGAGACGGCCGCCAGCGCCGCCACCAGGCCGCCCGCGAGGAAACCGGTCCTGGCGCCGAACTCGTCGGTCACCCACCCGACGAGCGGGCCGCCAAGCGGGGTGCCGCCGACGAAGACCATCATGAACAGGCTCATGACGCGACCGCGCATGACCGGGTCGGTCGCGAGCTGCACACTGGCGTTGGCGGTGGTGTTGAACGTCAGCCCGAACATGCCGATCGGCAGCATGAGCACCAGGAACACCCAGTACGTGGGCGACAGCGCCGCCACCATCTCCAGCACGCCGAAGCCGAACGCGGCCCCCACCAGCAGCCGCAGCCGCGTGCTGCCGCGCCGGGCGGCGAGCAGGGCGCCGATGACGGAGCCGACCGCGAGCACGGAGTTGAACAGGCCGTACATCCCGGCATCGCCGTGGAAGACGTGGTCGGCGAAGGCGGTCAGCCAGATCGGGAAGTTGTACGCGAAGGTGCCGATGAAGCCGACCAGCACGATGGGCCAGATCAGTTCGGGCCGGCCGGCCACGTAGCGCAGGCCCTCGCGCAGCTGGCCCTTGCCGCGCGGGGCGGTGGGGACGGCGTACAGGTCGCCGACGCGCATCATCAGCAGCCCGGCGAGCGGCGCGATGAAGGACAGGCCGTTGAAGAGGAAGGCCCATCCGCTGCC
This sequence comes from Streptomyces sp. NPDC046977, assembly GCF_040644455.1. Taxonomy (NCBI): domain Bacteria; kingdom Bacillati; phylum Actinomycetota; class Actinomycetes; order Kitasatosporales; family Streptomycetaceae; genus Streptomyces; species Streptomyces sp. NPDC046977. The sequence goes on along the minus strand of NZ_JBEYWO010000002.1, from coordinate 343,456 downwards.
GACCGCCGTGATCAGCACACCGGCGACGGCGGGGCCGATGAGCCGGGCGCTCTGGAAGTTCGCGGAGTTCAGCGAGACGGCGTTGCGCACGTCGGCCGGTCCGACCATCTCCACCACGAAGGCCTGCCGGGTCGGGTTGTCGACCACGGTGACCATGCCGACGCCGAACGCGATCGCGTAGACGTGCCACACCTGCACCGTGCCGGAGAGCGTGAGCGCCGCCAGCAGCAGGCCGAGCGCGCCCATGGTGATCTGGGTGCCCAGCAGGATGCGGCGCTTGGGGTAGCGGTCGGCGATCACGCCGCCGTAGAGCCCGAAGAGCAACATCGGCAGGAACTGCAGCGCGGTGGTGATGCCGACCGCGAAGGAGGAGCCGGTCAGGCTCAGTACGAGCCAGTCCTGCGCGATGCGGGACATCCAGGTCCCGGTGTTGGAGATCAGCGCGCCCGAGGCGAAGAGCCGGTAGTTGCGGTTGCGCAGCGAGCTGAAGGTGCCCCCGCGGGCGGGGGCGGGCGGGCCGGCGACGCGGGACGCCTCCGCGGCGCCCGCGGCGGTGTCGGCGCCCGCCGGGTTCACCAGGTCGGCGGGGTCGGCGGCGCCGGCAGCGGCGTCGTGAGCTGCCGGGCCGGGGGGTGCTGCGGGGTCTTCGGGCCCGCCCTCGTCGGGCGCGGGGCCGGGGGTGGTCGGTTCGGGTGCGGCGTCAGATGCGGCTGCCGAACTCAATCGGGTTTCGCCTCCTCATCGAGGGCTGATGTCGGAGTGGGCGAGCTTCTCCAGGACGGGCGCCGCGGCACGGAGCGCGGCGCGCTCGTCGTCGTCCAGCCCCTCGATGAGCTGCGCGAGGAAGGCGTTCCTTTTGGCCCGGCTTTCCTCGAGCATCGCCTCGGCGGCCTCGGTCTGCCGGACGACGACCTGGCGGCGGTCGTCCGGGTGCGGGTCCCGGTGGACCAGGCCCTTGGACTCGAGCATGGCGACGATGCGGGTCATCGACGGCGGCTGGACGTGCTCCTTGCGGGCCAGCTCACCGGGTGTGGCGGAGCCGCAGCGGGCCAGGGTGGCCAGCACCGCCATCTCCGTGGGGCTCAGCGACTCGTCGACTCTCTGGTGGCGCAGACGACGGGACAGCCGCATCACGGCGCCGCGCAGCGTGTTCACCGCTGTGCGGTCGTCCTCGGACAGTTCACTCACGTTACTTAGCCTAGCTCATTACTTATGCTAAGGAAAATCCGGCCTCCCGTGCCAAACGCATTCGTGAGCGAACTCACCCATCCGGGTGAGTTCCGCCCTGAAATCGACGCACGCACGACCGATCGGCGCGGACCCTGGCCCCATGGCTTCGAGAGTGCTCAGCATGCGCATTGACGGGGACTTGCTGGACCGTCTCCAGGCTCACGCCGCGAAACGCGGAATGAGCGTCCAGGACTACATAGTCCGGACGCTCATTCGCGACGACTTCGACGAACGGCTCAAGGCCTCCGTCGACGAGACCGAGCAGTTCTACGCCGACGGCTACGCCAGCCCCAGCGCCGGCATCAGGTAGTAGAAGACGAAGACACCCGCCACCACGTACAGCGCCGGCGGCACCTCACGGCCGCGTCCCGTCGCCAGCCGCAGCAGGCAGAAGGTGATGAACCCGATGCCGATGCCGTTGGTGATCGAGTAGGTGAAGGGCATCAGCAGCATCGTCAGGAACGCCGGGACGGCGATCGTGAAGTCGCTCCAGTCGATGTCCCGGACCGCGCCCGCCATGATCAGGAAGCCCACCGCCACCAGCGCCGGAGTCGCCGCCTGGGCGGGGACCATGGTGGCCAGCGGGGTGAGGAACAGCGCCACCACGAACAGCAGACCGGTGACGACCGACGCGAGCCCGGTGCGCGCGCCCTCACCGGCACCCGCGGTGGACTCCGCGTAGCAGGTGTTGGCCGAGCAGGACGTCAGACCGCCGGCCGCGGTCGCGATGCCGTCGACCATCAGCACCTTGCTCATCCCGGGCAGGTCGCCCTCCTCGTCCAGCAGGTGCGCCTCGTCGCTCACGCCGAGGATGGTGCCCATCGCGTCGAAGAAGCAGCTGAGCAGCACGGTGAAGACGAAGAGCAGGCCGGTGACGATGCCGACCTCGCCGAAGCCGCCGAACAGGCTCACCTTGCCCAGCAGCCCGAAGTCGGGGGTGGAGACGGGGTTGCCCGGCCAGTGCGGCACGGTCAGGCCCCACGCGCCCGGCGTGATGTGCGCGACGGCGTCCACGACCAGCGCGAGCACGGTCATCGCCACGATGCTGATGAGGATCGCGCCGGGGACCTTGCGGGCGAGCAGGGCCAGGGTGACCAGCACGCCGAGGATGAAGACCAGCACCGGCCAGCCGAGCAGATGCCCGTTGCCGCCGAGCTGCAGGGGCACGGTGGTGTGCGCGGCGTCCGGGATGCGGGAGACGAAACCGGAGTCGACCAGGCCGATCAGCACGATGAACAGGCCGATGCCGATGGCGATCGCCTTGCGCAGCCCCAGCGGGACCGCGCTCATGACCCGCTCGCGCAGGCCGGTGGCGACCAGCACCATGATCGCCAGGCCGGCGAGGACGACCATGCCCATGGCGTCCGGCCAGCTCATCCGGGGCGCGAGCTGCAGCGCGACGATGGTGTTCACGCCGAGGCCGGCCGCCAGCGCGATCGGCACATTGCCGATGACGCCCATCAGCAGGGTGGTGAACGCGGCGGTCAGGACGGTGGCCGTGACGAGCTGGCCGTTGTCGAGGTGGTGGCCGTACTTGTCCACGCCCGAGCTGAGGATGATCGGGTTCAGGACGATGATGTAGGCCATCGCGAAGAAGGTGGCCAGTCCGCCGCGGATCTCGCGGGGGATCGTGGACCCCCGCTCGGAGATCCGGAAGAACCGGTCGAGCGCGCCGGGGGCGGTCGCCGGGGGCGGGGTCGGGGAGCTGGACACGACCTTTGCGGTGGTCGACGGCGACATGCGGGTCCTTGCGTGGGGGGATCGGGCCGGATTGATCGGACTTACTTGGAGGTTCCTACGAATGATTCACGTCATGCGTGGATGGTTTCAGTATGAACATATGAACGGCTTCGAGGCTATCTCCGCGCGTAGACCCCCTGGCGGGCATGGGTAGGCTGTGCGGTATGAGCAGCAGCGACCCCGGCACCCCCCACCGCACCGCGGGCACAGACGGCACGGACGGCACCAACCGGCCGGCCACGGGCGCGAAGGCACCGTTGCGCGAGGCCCCGGCGCCGCTGGAGGCCAACGACGTGGCGACCGTCACCGTCGGCACCGTCGTCTGGTTCGCGCTGTTCGTCCTGCAGCTGCCCTTCTACGGCTGGTACGCCGACCACGGGCACGCGTGGATCATCTGGACCTGCCTGGCTGGCGGCGGCCTCGGCCTGATCGGCCTCTGGTACGTCCGCGCCCGCCGGGACGCCATCGCCCGCGCCGCGGCCGAGCGGCCGGGCGAGCCGGAACACGGCGAGCACGCCGAGCACGCCTGACCTCCTCCCCCAGAAGGACGACGGCCCCGGAGACCTCCCGGAGACGCACCACCCCGCGACGCGTCCTCGGCGATCCGCACGTACCGTCGAACCCATGACGGACCGCACGGGAACAGAGGCACGGGACACCGCGGGCGCCCTGCCGCCGGCACTGCGGGGGCTGACGGGTGCCGAGGTCGCGGAACGGGTGGCACGGGGCGAGGTCAACGACGTCCCCGTGACGTCCTCGCGCTCGCTGGCCGAAATCGTGCGGTCGAACATCTTCACCCGCTTCAACGCCATCATCGGCGTGCTCTTCCTGATCATCCTGGTGGTCGGCCCCATCCAGGACGGGCTGTTCGGCTTCGTGATCATCGCCAACACCGGCATCGGCATCTTCCAGGAGTGGCGCGCCAAGAAGACCCTGGACGGCCTCGCCGTCATCGGCGAGGCCAAGCCGGTGGTGCGCCGGGACGGCGTCCCGACCCGCGTCCCCACCTCGGGGATCGTGCTCGGCGACCTGATGGAGCTCGGGCCGGGCGACAAGGTGGTGGTCGACGGCGAGGTCGCCGAGGCCGACAACCTGGAGGTCGACGAGTCTCTGCTCACCGGCGAGGCCGACCCGGTGGTCAAGCACCCCGGCGACCCGGTGATGTCCGGCAGCTTCGTCGTCGCCGGCGGCGGCGCCTTCACCGCCACCAAGGTCGGCCGTGAGGCGTACGCCGCGCAACTGGCCGAGGAGGCCAGCCGCTTCACCCTCGTCCACTCCGAACTGCGCAGCGGCATCAGCCGCATCCTCAAGTACGTGACCTGGATGATGGTCCCGACCGCGATCGGCCTCATCGTCAGCCAGCTCGTGCTGGAGACCGACGACTGGCGCGAGGCCGTCCGCCGCATGGTCGGCGGCATCGTGCCGATGGTGCCCGAGGGACTCGTGCTGCTGACCTCGGTGGCCTTCGCGATCGGTGTGGTCCGGCTGGGCCGCAAGCAGTGCCTGGTGCAGGAACTGCCCGCGATCGAGGGACTCGCCCGGGTCGACGTGGTGTGCCTGGACAAGACCGGCACGCTCACCGAGGGCGGCATGGACGTCTCCGCGCTGCGCCTGCTGGACGGCCTGCCCGAGCCGTACGTACGGCAGGTGCTCGGCGCCGTCAGCGCCTCCGACCCGCGGCCCAACCCCACGCTCGCGGCGGTCGCCGAGGCCTACCCCGCGCCCGGCGACGGCTGGCACGTCACGGAGGCACTGCCGTTCTCCTCCGCCCGCAAGTACAGCGGCGCCGCCTTCACCGAGCCCGACGGCGACAGCAGCACCTGGCTGCTCGGCGCCCCCGACGTGCTGCTCCCCGGCGGCGACCGCGCCCTCGCCGAGATCGACGACCTCAACGCCCAGGGGCTGCGCGTCCTGCTGCTCGCCCGTGCCCGCAAGGGGCTGGCCGACCCCGCGGTCACCGCCTCGGTGACCCCGGCCGCGCTGGTGGTGCTGGAGCAGCGGCTGCGCCCCGACGCGGGCGACACGCTGCGCTACTTCGCCGAGCAGGACGTGCAGGCCAAGGTCATCTCGGGCGACAACGCGGTCTCGGTCGGCGCGGTCGCGGGGAAGCTGGGCCTGCCCGGCGCGCACGCCCCGGTGGACGCCCGCCGGCTGCCGGCCGACCGCGGCGAGATGGCGGCCGTCCTCGACCGCGGCACGGTCTTCGGGCGTGTCACGCCGCAGCAGAAGCGGGACATGGTGGGCGCGCTCCAGTCCCGCGGCCACAACGTCGCGATGACCGGCGACGGGGTCAACGACGTGCTCGCGCTCAAGGACGCCGACATCGGCGTCGCCATGGGCTCCGGCTCCGAGGCCACCCGGGCCGTCGCGCAGATCGTCCTGCTGAACAACAGCTTCGCGACCCTGCCCTCGGTCGTCGCCGAGGGCCGCCGCGTCATCGGCAACATCACGCGCGTGGCGACGCTGTTCCTCACCAAGACGGTGTACTCGGTGCTGCTCGCCCTGCTGGTGGTCATCTGGCACGCGCCGTACCCGTTCCTGCCCCGGCACCTGACGCTGCTGTCCACCCTCACCATCGGCGTGCCCGCCTTCTTCCTGGCCCTGGCCCCCAACAAGGAGCGGGCCAAGCCGCAGTTCGTACGGCGGGTGATGCGCTACTCGCTGCCGGCCGGGGTGATCGCCGGTGTCGCCACCTTCGTGACGTACCTGCTCGCCCGCCACCACTACCAGGGGCCGGACGCGCTCCCCGCCGAGACCAGCGCGGCCACGCTGACGCTCTTCCTCATCGCCATGTGGGTGCTGGCGATCGTCGCCCGCCCCTACACCTGGTGGCGGGTCGTCCTGGTGCTCGCCATGGGAGCGGCCTTCCTCGTCGTCCTGGCCGTCCCCTGGCTCCAGGACTTCTTCGCGCTCCGCCTCGTCGGCACCCAGGCGCCCTGGACCGCTGTCGCCGTGGCGGTCGCGGCGTCGGCCGTCCTGGAAGTGGTGTGGCGCCGGGTGTACCGGGCGGACAGCGACGAACAGGGAACGGCGCCGGACCGTCCCTGAGGACAGCCCGGCGCCGCCCGGGTGCGCGAGTGGTGTGGTTACCGGACGTCGATGTAGTCGCCGGCCGTGACGACCGGGGCAGCGGTCGGCGTGCCCTTGTAGGCGAATCGGTAGTACCCGTCGGCGGCGGCGTGGACGGTGGTCTTCAGGTAGCCGGACACGCTGGACCGGGTGCCCTTGACGTCCACGTACTTGGTGGTGCCGGCCTTGCGGAACTGCAGGGCCACGAACTGGTTGCTGTGGCCGACGTCCAGGTGGCTCTCCCAGTTGGCCTGCTTCAGGGTGCCGGTGATCGTGATGGTCTTGCCCTTCTTCACCGGCTCCGGGGCGGCGTTGACGGTCAGCTTGGTGCCACGCAGCACGCTGAACGTCTTCGCCGGGTCCTTCTGAATGGAGTCGCCGTCGGCGCCGAGCGCGTAGCCCCACATCTTCCAGGAGCCCGCCTGCGAGTTCTTGTTCACACCGAAGTGACGGTAGACGTCGGTGCTCTTCAGCACGATGGTGCAGGTGTAGGTGGTGACCGCGTGCTTGCCGCAGCTGGGCAGCGACACGCCCCAGTCGTGGTGGTTGACGTCCGTGCCGTGGTAGAGGATCCCGCTGATGTCGTTGAGGCCGTTCCGGTCGAAGGCCGTCATCTTGACCGTCACGGACGACGCGATGCCCGAGGAGCCGATCACGATGGGCTTGCCGTCGTTGACGCTCACGTTGTACAGGTTGGTGTCGCCGGCGGCCGGAGCGGCCTGGGCGGCGGGCAGCGCGAGAGCGGAAAGGGCCAGGGCGCCGACACCGACGACCGCGGCAGCGCGAATGCGCTTGTGCATGATTACCCCCACATCGAAACGGTCCCGCCGCGTTTCCCCCCGGCGGGTGACGTTGCCGTCGTGACCAATGTGCACGAGCTTTTCCGCCCTGCCGAGGGTTCTCCGGCGACCGGCGACGGCTCGTCGACCCGCTATTACCGGACGCGGACATGGTCACCGGTCATGTCGCACGGCAGCACCCGCAGTTCATGTACGCCGGGCCCCGCGCGAGCTCAGTCGAACCAGCGGTCCCGGGCCAGTTCCTCCGTCCGGGACTCGTCCTCCAGCAGCGCGGCGACCTCGAACCGGCGCTGCCAGGCGCCCGCCGCCCAGGACAGGCCCGCGGCGACGCCCTCCAGAGTGGCGGCGTGCAGGGTGCCGTCGATCCAGCGCCAGTCGAGTTCGACGCGGGCGCCGTCGGGGCCCTCGACGAGCAGCTCCTCGTGCTCGACGTACGTCAGGGGCGCGCCGGGCAGCAGCTCGCGCACCGCCTCGGCGACGTCGTGGAGCTCGCCCTCGGAGACGACGGGGGCGGCGAAGGCCTCGCTGAGCCGGCGCACCTGGAACAGCTCGGCAAGAGCGGCGGCACGCGCCGGCGGTACGGGCAGCAGCGGGAGGCCCCCGGCGAGCGGCAGCAGGTCCGGGGTGTCCGCGACGAGGGCGTCGGGGGCCTCGACGATCTCCGGGTACCGGCTGTCGACAACGGCCCGCAGATCGTCGGGCAGCGTCACCTGCTCGGGGTCGAGGGCGGCCAGCTGCGCGTAGAGGTGGTGCAGCTGGGCCGGGGTGGCGGTGCGGCGCGGGTCGACGAGCCGGCCGAGCAGTTCGGCGGCACCGCCGGGTTCGTCGAGCAGGGCGGCGGCGGAGGTGCGCACGCCGAGGGCGCGCAGCACCTGGTCGTCCACGGCGCTGGCCTCGGCCTCGTCGTACAGCCCGGCGAGCAGCGGGTCGCTGCCCGCGGCGCGCAGACCGACCGGCCGCCGCCCGTCGAGGACGGGATGGTCGCGCAGCCACCATGCGGTGTACGGGCTCACGGACTCCGTCGTGCCGTCGGGCAGCAGCACCCGCACCGGCTGGGTGATCGCGTCGCGCAGCGGCGGCACGGACAGCATGGCGAGCGCCTGCGGCCAGGCGTCGTCGTCGACGAGGTCGAGGTCGCGGACGGCGACGATCTCGGTGGCGACCGGCGGCACATCGGTGTCGGGCAGCTGGTCGAGGACGTCCTCGCACCACACGTCGACCGCGTCGAGCAGCCCGGCGTCGTCCGGCTCCGCCCAGTCGCTCTCCCGGGGCTCCAGCTCGTCCGGGTCGAGCACCACGTCGGTGGCGCGGACCAGGGCGAAGGTGGCCAGTACACCGACCGCGGTCAGCGGCTGCTCGCCCCAGCGGGACGCCAGGTCCTCGTCCACGGTACCGAGTTCACCCTCGCGGATGACCTGCTCGAACAGGCTGCCGGGCAGGACGAGTTCGCCGGCGGGGGCGAGTTCGCCCTCGTCGTCGGGGAGCGCGAGCGCCGCCAGCCACGGCTCGTCGCCGGGCGCGAGGTTCGCGGCACGGGCCAGGCCGAGGACGACCTCGGCCAGTTCCTCGGGGTCGAGGGCGTTCTCGTCCCAGACCTGACCGGCCTCCAGGGACGCGGCGACCGCCGCCCGCACCTGGGGAGTCGTCAGAACGGCACGGGGGGTAGCGGGGGTGGCGCCCAGCTTCTCCAGCAGCGGGTGCGTGGCGTCCGGATCGGCCACCTTCAGCCCCAGCCGGGCCAGTTCGGAGGCCGCGGGCAGGGCCGTGCCGGCCGCCGCCTGGTCCCCGTCGCCGTACACGCTGTCCATCTCCGGCAGCGGCAGCAGCACTTGACGCGGCCCCACGACCGTACGGCCGTCCGCCAGCGGCACCGGCAGCCCGCTGAGGCGGTCCGGGTCGGTACCGGCCAGCGAGTCGTAGAGCCGCCGCCACCAGGGCGCCGGACGCTCCGCACCGGCGAGACGGTCGATGGCGTCGCCCAGCGGCAACCGCGCCACGCCCAGCACCCGCAGCTCCGGGCGGCGCTCAAGACCGGGAGGCAGCAACGTCGGGAAGACCTCGGCCAGCACACGGACGGTCTCCGCCCCCGCGCCCTCGACGACCTCCGCCTCCACCGGGCGCAGCGCGGCCGGCAGAGTGTCCTCCTCGTCCGGGCCCACGGGAACGTCCGCCGCACGCGGCAGAAAAGCCACCCGGGGCAGCAGCTCCAGCACCCGGCGGCGCAGCTCTGCGTCCAGCTCGCCCTTGCCGAGCGGTCCGGGCACGAGGTCCACGATGCCCGGGCCGACCGGCCGCCAGCCGGCCAGCAGCGTCACGAACGCCTCCGCGGCCCGTTCCACCAGGAACGCGGTCAGCGGGCCCGGCGCGGCGTGCCGGCGGGTCGGGTCCAGCGGGAGCGAGGCGATCAGCAGCGCGGGCAGGCCCAGCGGCTCGTCCGTCGGCGTCGGCGCGTGCACGAACGGCGCGGTACGCGGCCGCTCCGGCTCGCCCTCGGCCCCGACGGGCACCGCCCAGGTCACCGACCACACCGGCCGCAGCCGCTCCTCGACCGGCCGGTCGGCCAGCAGCGCCGGGTCCAGTTGCCCGGCGTCGGTCACCGTGCGCCAGCGGGTCGTGCCGTTCGCGCTGTCCTCGACCACGGTCAGGCCGTCGTCCGTGCGGCGGGTCAGCGTGCGCACGCCCTCCGGCGTCTCCACGACGACTTCGGACAGGCCCGGGAGGGTCAGCAGCAGCGCGTCGTCGATCGAGGCGAGCAGACGGCCCGCGAGGTCGGCGGCGGCGCCGTCGCGCAACGGCAGCACCACGACGGTGTCGTAGCCGTCCGGAGCGGTGCCCTCGGCCGGCAGCGGCAGCCGCAGCACCGGCACATGGCCGTCACGCCGGCGCAGCTCGTCGGTGAGCCCCGGCGAACGGCCGCCGGTCTCGTTCGCCAGATCGCGTGCCTCCGCCAGCGACCAGCGCACACCCCCGGTGCGGCTGAGGATTGCGGGCTCGTCCGACACGGCGAGCACGGCGGAGAAACCCACGCCGAAGCGGCCGACCACGGCCGCGGCATCGGCCGCCTCGCGCTTGGCGCTCGCCCGCAGCGTCGACAGGGACTCGACGCCGACGGCATCGAGGTGCGCGCCGGTGTTCGCCGCGGCGAGCACGTCCCCCCGGAGGGTGAGCCGCAGCCGGCCCGGCACGCCGGCGCGGATCGCCGCGTCCGCGGCGTTCTGGGCCAGCTCCACGACGAGGCGGTCCCGGTAGCCGCCGAGGGCGAGGTCCTCCTCCGCGTTGGCGTCCTCACGGAACCGGGCGGGCGACGCCGCCCACGCGTCCAGCACGGCCCGGCGCAGCCGGTCCGTCCCGAACGGATCTGCGCCCCGGTCCATCGCGGTCCCGCTCACGTCGCCTCTTCCCCTCACGTCCAGCCTGTGGGCCCGACGCTACCGTCTTTCCCCGCCCTCCCGCCCGTGTGCCCGGCGCGGTCCGGGCGCCCCGACGCAAGTGGTGCGGGGGCCGGGTTCGGGGCCTCCGGGGCTGCACGTCCTGGACTGGATATTTACGTGCGTTTCCAGCACTTTCCGCTGTTCGCCCCGGGTACCGCACACAAATATGCCGTCCAGAACATCCACCCTCCCCCAGCTACCGCTGGGAGGTGCCCCCAACTCCCCCGCCCCCTTCGTGAGCTCTCGCGCCTGATCCCCGGTGGGTGGGTATGGACGGAACCGTGCTCGGGCACCCGTTGGCGCCGCGCCGTCCAAGTGCGCAGCCGTCACCGCCCACAGACACCCCACCGGCCGTAAGCCGCCCCAACCGACCCGGGAGGGGGTGTGGCGGGGTGCGCCCGGAAGCGACGAGCGGTGACCGCGGTACACGAATGTCAGGGCCGACCCGCGAGCGCTGAGGACGTACCCCGGCGCGGCACCGACCCCACAGCACACGTGCGGGGCCCGCACTTACCGCGCCGGGCACACGGGCGGGAGGGCGGGGAAAAAACCCAGGCCCGGTCAGGCGAAGCGCAGCGCCTAGCTGTGGCCCAACTCCTCCTGCGGAGTCGAGTCCTCGACCGACCCCTGCCGGTCCGGATGAAGCGGCAGCGGCTCCACCGCGGTCTCGTCCAGAACGGGCGGCGCCGGCCGCGGCGTCTTCGGCATGACCGCCGCCTCGGAGTGGGCGCCGCAGCCGTACGCGAGGGAGACGACGCGCCCGTCCGCGGGCGCGAACTCGTTGGCGCACACGCCGAAGGCCTGCCGGAGGGAGCCCGCGAGGGGGACGAGGAAGCCGCAGGAGACGCACTGGGCCGGGGCGGACTGCGCCATGGGGGCCTTGGGCCCGTACTCGTCCTCCCAGCGGTCCGCGGCGACGTGCAGCCCGTAGCGGGAGAGCACGCGCGGGCGGCCCATGCCGATCTCCTCGGCCACCGCGGCGATGGTCCCGAAGGAGGGCGCCATGGGCAGCTGCGCCGGCGGGCCGGCGGCGACGTCGGCGTCCTCGGCCTCGACGAGCTCGGCCATCTCCTCGGAGACGGCGGAGTTCGGCGGCGGGACGTCCTCGCCGGAGAAGCCCACTTCGAGGCGCAGGTCCTCGGACTCGGTGGGCAGGAGGTCGCCGGGGCCGAGGTCGCCCGGGCGGAGGCGCTCGCTCCACGGCACCCATTCGGGGGCGAGGACCGCGTCGGGGCCGGGGAGCAGCACGGTCTCGTCGAGGGTGACGGCCTTGGCCCGGGAGGCGCGGGTGAGGGTGACCGCCCACCGCCAGCCCCGGTAGCCCGCCTCGCGGCAGTCGAAGAGGTGGGTGACGACACGCTCGCCCTCGGCCACCGCTCCGAGGTGCTCGCCGACCGCTTCGGGGCCGAAAGCCTCGACGGCCGCCTCGAAGGCAACGTCGATCGCCTCGGCGCACAGGCGGTCAGGGGTACGGCTTCGCATCGCAGCACTCACAAGAATCGATTCTCTCCTACGCCGTTTCACGCGTGCGCCGCCGAGACCGGGCGGGCGGTGGCGGAGCGGACCGGAGGACCGCTTCAACGCTGCCGGCCCGAACGAGCTCGGGCGCACCTGTTGACTCCATTCTGCGCGATCGCACGCTATCGGTGCGCACCCCGTTCGGAAAGCCGCCCGGTAGGGCAGACTGGCCAGCGTGGCACGCACAGTGACGTCCGGCCCCGGTCCGGTCCGCAGGGCGGGGACCGCTGTCGCGCGTGCCGCGCAGCGTTCGTCGGGCGCTGTGGTGCGCCGCGTCCGACGTCACACGCATGCCGGGGGCGCGGGCGAGTCGGGTCTGGCGAAGCTGATCGAGTTGCACGCGGTGAACAGCGCGGGCGACATGTTGATCACGATCGCGCTCGCCAGCACGATTTTCTTCTCGGTGCCGACGGGCGAGGCCCGCGGCCGGGTCGCCCTGTACCTGCTGGTGACGATGGCGCCGTTCGCGCTCCTCGCGCCGGTCATCGGCCCGCTGCTGGACCGGGTGCCGCACGGGCGGCGCGCGGCAATGGCGGTCTCCATGCTCGTACGGGCGATCCTCGCCTGGACGATGGCGAGTGTGGTGGCGACGGCCGGGCTGGAGCTGTACCCGGCCGCGCTGGGCGTGCTGGTCGCCTCGAAGGCGTACGGCGTGGTGCGCAGCGCGGTCGTGCCACGGCTGCTGCCGGCCCGTACGACGCTGGTGAAGGCGAACTCACGGGTGACGCTGGCCGGTCTGCTGGCCACGGCCGCCGCCGCGCCCATCGGCGGCCTGCTGCACCTGCTGGGGCCGGGCGCGCCGCTGTACGGGGCCTTCGTGGTCTTCGCCTGCGGCACGCTGCTGTCCTTCTCGCTCCCGCACAAGGTCGACTCGGCGAAGGGCGAGGCGCGCGCCGAACTGACGGCCGGTGCCGGCGCGACCTCCCTGGACAAGGAGGACCGGCGACCGGGCCGGCCGCGTCGGCCGGGGCTGGGCAGCGTCGGCGGCCCGGTGCTGTACGCGCTCCAGGCGAACGCGGCGCTGCGCGCGTTGTCCGGGTTCCTGACGCTCTTCCTGGCGTTCCTGCTGCGCGACCACCCGCTGGGCGGGCTGTCGGGCCCGGTCTCGCTCGGTGTCGCCGCGGTCTCCGCGGGGGTGGGCAACGCCTTCGGCACCGCGCTGGGCTCATGGCTGAAGGACCGCGGCCCGGAGCGGATCATCATGTTCGCGATGATCGGCGCGCTGACGACGACGTGCGTGGCGGCGGCCCGGTACGGGCTGCTGACCATCGCGCTGGTCGCGGCGGGGGCCGGGGTCGCGCAGGCGCTGAGCAAGCTCTCCCTCGACGCGATGATCCAGCGGGACGTGCCGGAGGAGGTGCGCACCTCGGCCTTCGCCCGGTCCGAGACCGCTTTGCAGCTCGCGTGGGTGATCGGCGGTGCCGTCGGCATCGTGCTGCCGCTCAACGGCACCCTGGGGATGTCCGTGGCCGCCTTCATGGTCGCGGTCGGCTTCACCTTCTCGGTGCGCGGGCTGGTCTCCGCCTCGCGCCGCCGGGCGACGCGCCCCCGGACGGTGTAAAGGGCCCGGCGTTTTCCCGCGGCGGCCGCGTGCCGCGGGAGGCCGGGCGGCAGCCGGGCGGCGGAAACCCGAGGTGGCGGGGACACGAGCCGACCCCCGCGCAGCGCGGACGCACCCGCCCGGTAGCCTCACCCCCATGAGCATTCGCCGCCGCGCCGCCGCCCTCGGGGCCGTGTCCCTCGGGCTGATCGCCCTCTCCGCCTGCGAGAAGCCGACGCCCATGGTGACCGTCACCGTCGGCGGCGACAGTGTGACCACCGAGGCAGCCGACAACTGTTACGCAGACGGTGACAAGCTGACGGAGAAGGCCTTCCTGGCCTGTCTGAACGGCACGCCGAAGAAGACGCTCACGGTGCACACCGGCGACAAGGTGCGGATCGGTGTGGACCCGTCGATCTCCGACAAGGGCTGGGTCGTGGCGGCCGGCACCTCCGGCAAGTCCGGTCTGCTCAAGGACGTGACCTACCGCTCCATCGACGCGGAGACGCTGTTCTCGGACTCCCAGACCGGGCAGACCACCGACGAGGTCACCCTGAACGTCATCGAGACGGCCGGCACCCAGGAGTATCTGGGCGTCTGGCAGTTCAAGCTGAAGATGGCGGACTGACCGGCGCGCCGCGGATGACTCCCCGCCTTCTGGTCGTCACCGCCGTAGCGGCGGAACGGGACGCGGTCGTGCGCGCTTTCGGCAGCCGTCCCGCCGAACATCCGCTGCCCGGCGGGCGGACGGCCCTGCGCGCCCCGACGGCCACGGTGCTGGCCGCGGGCGTGGGCCCGGCCGCCGCGGCGGCGGGAACGGCGGCGGCGCTGGCCAGCGCCCCGTACGACCTGGTCGTCTCGGCCGGTATCGCCGGCGGGTTCGAGCCCGTGGCACGCATCGGTTCGACCCTGGTCGCGGAGTCGATCGTGGCGGCCGACCTCGGCGCCGAGGGACCGGAGGGCTTCATCCCGGTCGCGGAACTCGGCTTCGGCACCTCCGCCCACCATCCGCCGCGGGAGCTGTCGCGGCGCGTCGCGGAGGCGCTGGGCGCCGGGTACGGGCCGCTGCTGACCGTCTCCACGGTCACCGGATCCGCGGAACGGGCCGCCGAGCTGATCAAGCGGCATCCCGGCGCGGTGGGCGAGGCCATGGAGGGCTTCGGGGTCGCCGAGGCCGCCGTGGTGCACCGGGTGCCGGTGCTGGAGATCCGCACCGTCTCCAATCCCGTCGGGCCGCGGGACCGGGCGTCCTGGCGGGTGCCTGACGCGCTCGACGCGCTCACGGAGGCGTTCGCGCTGCTGCGGAAGCAGCCGGACCTGCTGGACGTTGGAGATCCGACATGAGTGAATCCGCCGCGCTGCGCATCGCGTACTCCCCCTGCCCCAACGACACGTTCGTCTTCCACGCCCTGGCGCACGGCCTCGTGCCGGACGCGCCGGAGATGGACGTGACGTTCGCGGACATCGACATCACCAACGGCATGGCCGAGCGCGGCGAACTCGACGTGCTCAAGGTGTCGTACGCCGTGCTGCCGTACGTCCTGGACGAGTACACGCTGCTGCCCGGCGGCGGCGCGCTCGGCCGGGGCTGCGGCCCGCTGGTGCTGACCGCCGAGGAGGGCTCGGGCAAGGGCGCCGACCTCAGCGGGCGCACGGTCGCGGTGCCGAGCGAGCGCTCGACGGCGTACCTGCTCTTCCGGCTCTGGGCGGCCGCCGAAGTGCCGGGCGGCGTGGGCGAGATCGTGGTCCTGCCGTTCCACGAGATCATGCCGGCGGTGCGCGACGGCCGGGTGGACGCGGGCCTGGTCATCCACGAGGCGCGCTTCACCTACCAGAACTACGGCCTGCACAAGCTCGCCGACATGGGCGAGCACTGGGAGCAGACCACCGGCCTGCCGATCCCGCTGGGCGCGATCATCGCCAAGCGCTCGCTGGGCCAGGAGCGGCTGCGCGCACTCGCCGCGGCGGTGCACACCTCCGTCCACATGGCCTGGGACGACCCGGACGCCTCCCGCTCCTACGTCATGGAGCACGCGCAGGAGATGGACCCGAAGGTGGCGGACCAGCACATCGGGCTGTACGTCAACGAGTTCACCTCGGCCCTCGGCGAGGACGGCTACGCGGCGATCCGCGGCCTGCTCACCCGGGCGGCGGCCGAGGGACTGGTACCGCCCCTCGGCCCCGGCGCGCTGGACTTCTGACGCCGGTCTCCGGCCGCGCGGGCCGGCCCGACCGCGCGTCGGTCAGACGTCGAGCTGGTCGGCGACGACCCGCAGCACGGACGCGATCTTGTGGCCGTGCTCCTTGTCCGGGTACCGGCCGCGCTGCAGCGAGCGGGCGACGTCCTCCAGCAGGGTCGTGAGGTCCTGGACGATCGGGGCCAGTTCGTCCGGCTTGCGGCGCTGCGCGGCGGCCACGGACGGCGCGGGGTCGAGCAGGACCACCGAGAGCGCCTGGTCGCCGCGCTGTCCGGCGACCACGCCGAACTCCACGCGCTGGCCCGGCTTGAGCACGGCGACCCCGTCCGGCAGCACGGAGGAGTGGACGAAGACGTCACCGCCGTCGTCGCGGGAGAGGAAGCCGAAGCCCTTCTCGCTGTTGAACCACTTCACCTTGCCGGTAGGCACGTCCGACCTCGTCCTCGCTGTAGAAGGAAAAAAGCTCTTGGATAGCAAGACAGCGGGTCCCTTCACAGACCCGCTGCCCCAAGGCTAATGGCCCCGGGGCGTGTGACAAGACGCCGTCGGCTTCTCTCCCCGGTGGTCGTCATCCGGCCGATGCGCTGCGTCTTCCTCCCGCGATCTACCCTGGTGCGGTGAGTAACGAAACCCGGAAACCGGGCGATGTGCTGGTACGCGTCGGCGGCGTGGTCTTCGCCGTCGGGGCACTGGCCACACTCGCCACCGTGGCACCTCTCCTGCTCGGCTCGGACCCGCTGCCGACCGCCGCCTACCTGGTGTCCATGCTGATGGGCGTGGGCTTCGCGCTGGCACTGGCCGGATTGCTGCGGTCGGCCAGGGCGCAGAGCCGTCAGGCGACGTCCGGGACGTAGCCGGCGAACCAGGCGGGGAACTCCGTCAGATCAGCGAGTACGACGTCCGCGCCCGCGGCGCGCAGTTCGTCCGCGCCGACCGGCCCGGTGGGGACCGCCACGGACAGCGCACCCGCCGTACGGGCTCCCACGACATCGCCGACATGGTCTCCGACGTAGACGGTCGCCCCGTACTCGGTGAGCGCCTCCGCCTTCGCCTCGGCCCACAGCCACCCGCGCAGTTCGTCGACGGCGATGCCCAGGTGGTCGAGGTGCAGCCGGGCGTTCGGCTCGTGCTTGGCCGTCACCACCACGACCCGCCCGCCGGCCGCGCGCACGGCGGCCACGGCTTCCCGGGCGCCGGGCATGGCCGGGGTGGGGGCGATCGCGTAGTCGGGGTAGAGCGCCCGGTAGCGGTCGGCGGCCGCCGGGATGTCCTCGGCGGGGAACCACTGGGCCAGCTCCCAGTCCAGCGGCGGCCCGAGGCGGGTCACGGCGAGCGCGGAGTCGATGGCGACGCCGGTCTCAGCGGAGAGGCGGTCGTAGGCGGCCTTGATGCCGGGGCGGGAGTCGATCAGGGTCATGTCGAGGTCGAAGCCGACGGTTATGGGCATAGCAAACACCCTAACCAGCCCACCCCGGCCCCTCCGGGCCCCTGCCCCACCGGTGCGCCGTCCCCACGACGGGCGTGGCGAACTGCTCCGACGACGGGGCGACACGCCGCGGGGACATCGGCCTCCGACCGAGGGCTGTGGACCTGCGGCACTCGGGGATACCCCGGCGGAGCTGAGGGATTCGTGGCACGGGGCGCCTCCCAGCGGTGACCCTTGCGGGGACGCCCCCGGCGAGGGCTGGGAAGTGCCGTGCTCGGGGGTACCCCTGGCGGAGCTGAGGGAGCGCCGCACGGGGCACCCCAGTAGCGCACGGTCCCGGCAGTAGCCCGGGTGTGCCCCCGGCGCGGGCCGGGAAGCTCCCCGCTCCGGGGGCACCCCAGCAGCAGGCGGCACGGTGCCAGCGGTAGCCCTCGCGGCACGCACCCCCGGCCCAAGGCCGGGGGATCACGGGACCCGGCGATGCAGAGGAGGCCGCGGCACGGGAGCGCCTCCGAGCGGCAGCCCATGCCAGGGTCCTCGGCCGAAGGCCGGCGACGTGCAGGGATACCCCCGGCGGAGCCGAGGGAGCCGCGGCACGGGCGCATCGCCCCTCAGCAGACACCCCCAGCCGAAGGCTGAAGAAGCCCCGTGCTCGGGGCACCCCCCCAGCGGAGCTGAGCAGGCGCGGCACGGAGGCACCCCCCCCCAGCGGCGGTCGGCGGCAGGGCTTGGCTAGCGGCGGGGGCGGGCGGCGCGGTGGCCCTGCCACAGCAGGAACAGGGCTGAGGCCACGGCCGCGATGCGCAGGGCGACGGGGAGGGTGTCGCCGATCGCGTCCCTCATGTGTCCCTGCGGGATGGGCTCGCCCCAGCGGCCGTCCAGCCGCCCCCACAGCCACACCAGCGCGCCCGCGGCCACCGTGCCGGGCACGCCCAGCGCGGCGAAGCGGGCCGCGCGGCGGGACAGCCGGCGCGAGGAGTAGGCGATCGCCCAGCCCGTGAGGAGGGCGATCCAGGATCCGAGGACCGCGCCGGCGAGGAGCAGCAGCGCGGCCACCGTCTCCAGCAGGGCGGACGGCCGCCACGGCCGCTTGCGGGGCGGCGCCTCGGCCTGCTCGGGCTCGGGCTCGGCCTCCTCCTCCGGATCGGGCTCCGGCTCGGGCTCGGGGGGCGTCATGGGGATCGTCACCCCGCCCGTCATGCCGGGCAGCCCCGCCAGTTCGTCGCCGGGCACCACCGGGCGCAGCGACGGCTGCCGCCCTTCCGCCAGGCGCCACCAGTCCGGCTCCGCGGCGGGCCGCGGCTCCGGCCCCGGCTCGGGCCCGGCGGGCCGGGCCGCGGGCAGCGCGGCGGCGTCCCGCACCACCTCGTCGGGTGTCCCCAGCCGCTTCAGGATGCGCCGCACCGCCGCGGAGCTGTCGCTCCGCCCGCGTTCCCGGTCGATGTCCTGCCGCAGTCGTGCCACGAGCTCGGCCCGGCGGGCCGCGGGCAGCGCCGTCTGCGCCAGGTCACCCACCCTGCTCAGGTAGTCCAGCACCAACTGGTCGCCCTCCGCACCCATGCCCCTGAAACTACCGCCTCGGCCCGCCCCAACGCCCGCCCCGCCCCCCGGCGTTCGGCCCCCCGGACACCCCGTCGGGGAGCGCCGCCGGAACGGGCGGGGGGATTACGGGCGCGGGCGGCGCGGCTAATGTGGGTGAGATGACCACCGAAGGGCCCGCGGCGGAGCCGCGCACGCTGGCGGAGGATCTCCGCGCCCGTGGCGACGGGGCGTTGTCCGCGCTGCTCAGGGCGCGTCCGGATCTGCTGAGTCCCGTGCCCAACGACCTGTCGCAGCTGGCGACCCGCGCCGGGACGCGGGCGTCGGTGGTGCGGGCCCTGGAGCGGCTGGACCGGTTCACGCTCCAGGTGGCGGAGGCGCTCGCGATCGCCCCGGACGGGGCGCCGTACGGGACGCTGCTCGCGCTGATGGGCCCTGAGGCGGCCGGCGCGCTGCCCGGGGCGCTGGAGACGCTGCGGGCGCAGGCCCTGCTGTGGGGCGGGGACGACCGGCTGCGGCTGGTGCGGACCGCGCGGGACATCCTGGCCCCGGCCGCGGGCAGCCTCTCGCCGACCGGGCTGGGCCCGAGTGTCGCCGAGGCGACGTCGGGGATGTCGCCGGGCCGCCTCCAGCAGATCCTGGAGGGTGCCGGGCTGCCGCCGACGCACGACCCGGTGAGTGCGGTGGACGCGCTGACCTCGCTGTTCGGGGACCGGACGCGGATGACCGCGCTGCTCCAGGAGGCGCCGCCGGAAGCGACCGCGGTCCTGGGCAGGCTGACGTGGGGTCCGCCGTACGGCGAGGTGGCGGACGTCGGCGCCCCGCCGCCGCCCGTGCGGTGGCTGCTGGAGCGGGGGCTGCTGCTGCCCGCCGGGGCCCGCAATGTCGTCCTCCCCCGGGAAGTGGCGCTGCATCTGCGGGACGGCCGCGCGCACCGTACGCCCGAGCCGGTGCCGCCGGTGGTGGAGCCGCGCGCGCACGATCCACAGGCTGTGGACGCGACCGCGGCCGGCCAGGCGTTCACGGCCATCCGCACGGTCGAGGAACTGCTCAAGCAGTGGGAGACCGGCGGCCCGCAGATCCTGCGCGCGGGCGGCCTGAGCGTGCGCGACCTGAAGCGGCTGGCGACGGCCCTGGACGTGGCGGAGCCGGTCGCCGCGTTCTGGCTGGAGCTCGCCTACGCCGCGGGCCTGGTCGCCTCCGACGGCGAAGTGGACGAGGCGTACGCGCCCACACCCGGGTACGACGAGTGGCTGCTGCTGCCGGCCGAGCTGCGCTGGGCGGCGCTGGTCACGGCGTGGCTGACGGCCACCCGGACCTCCGGGGTGGTGGGCACCCGGGACCCCAAGGGCCGCGCCCTGGCCGCGCTCGGCCCCGATCTGGACCGCTCGATCGCGCCCGAGATCCGCCGTCAGGTCCTGGACTTCCTCGCCGCGCTGCCGGCCGGCGCCTCCGCCACGCCCGACGCCCTGCTGGCGCGGCTGCGCTGGGAGCGTCCGCTGCGCGGCGGTGTGTCGATGGACGGGCTGCGCGCGGACCTCGTGCGGTGGTCGGCGTCGGAGGCGGAACTGCTGGGGGTCACGGGGCGCGGCGCCCTGGCGGCGCACGGCCGGGCGCTGCTGTCCGGCGACGGGGACCGGGCCGCGCGTGCCGCCGCGCTGCTGCGGCCGCTGCTGCCCGAGCCGCTGGACCACGTGCTGCTCCAGGCCGACCTGACCGCCGTCGCGCCGGGCCCGCTCCAGCCGCATCTGGCGGAGACGCTGCACGTGCTGGCGGACATCGAGTCCAAGGGCGGTGCGACGGTGTACCGCTTCACGCCCGAGTCCGTGCGGCGCGCCCTGGACGCCGGACGTACGGCGGCCGAACTGCACGCCTTCCTGGCCGCGCACTCGCGCACCCCCGTGCCGCAGCCGCTCAGCTACCTCATCGACGACGTGGCCCGCCGCCACGGCCGGCTGCGGGTCGGCGCGGCCTCGGCGTATCTGCGCTGCGACGACGACGCCCTGATCAGCGAGGTGCTGGCGGACCGCCGTACGGCGGGTCTCGGGCTGCGCCGCCTCGCGCCGACCGTGCTCGCCGCCCAGGCCGACCCGGGCACGCTGCTGGAACGGCTGCGGGCGATGGGGCTGGCCCCGGCCGCGGAGTCCGCAGAGGGAGACGTGCTCATCACCCGCGCCGACGCCCGCAGGACGCCGCCGCGCAGCGCCCCCGTCCCCGTGACGGACGGCCCGCCGGTCCCGGACGACACCCTGCTGGGGGCCGCGGTGAAGGCCATAAGGGCCGGCGACCGCGCCTCCACGGCGGTCCGCCGGGAGAGCGTGCCGCGCCCAGCCGCGGGCGGCGAACGGGGACTGCCCCGCACGGCCGCGGCGGAGACCCTGGCCACGATGCAGGCCGCGGTGCTCACCGGCGAGTCGGTGTGGATCGGCTACGTCAACGCGGACGGCGCCGCCAGCCAGCGCGTCATCGGCCCGCTGCGCGTCGAGGGCGGCTTCGTGACCGCCTACGACCACACCGCCGACGAGGTCCGCACCTTCGCCCTGCACCGCATCACGGGCGTCTCCGAACTCGCCGACGACCTCGCGTAGCCCGCCGGTGGCGGGACTCACCGCGGCACGGCAGCCGCCGACGCGACGGCCCGCACATGCGCGGCCCCCGCCTTCGTGCGCACGGCGGCCCCGTCATGCCGGAACGTCCCGTCTCGCGGTCGGGCCGCGACGCCCTCGCTACGCCGCGCGGCAGCCGTGCCCGACCACCCCCAAGCGGCAAGCCCCGCTGCGGCACGGCAACCGCCGGCCCGACCGATTTGCGCCCACGCCGCCCACGCCGCCCACGCAGGCCGCGCCTTCGCGCCCTGCCCCCTCAGGCATACGGACCGCCAGGGCGAGACTCACCGCAGCGCGATGAGACCCGCCCGCCCGCGGCCCGGCGCGGCGAGGCGCACGGCGCAGGTCACTCACCCCCCGCACCGGCGCTACCGGCAACCCCGCACGGCCGGCCGCGTGGCCCGTGACCACCCCGACGAAGCGCCGGCCGCCCGCCACCGCAGACAGGCACCGTGCCCCGCGGGGCACCCGGGCGGCACGTGCCGCCCGGACCCCGGTTGAGGCGACTCAGGGGCAGCCCGGGGATGGAAGACGGGGAGGGGAGCGTTAGTGAGGGGCGATGAGGGACCATGGGTAGTTCAGCCCGGCAGCGGGCCCGGTCCCGGCCCGTCCCTATGCGGAGGTTTGTGTGTCCTGTCTGATCGTCCAGAGCGACAAGACCCTGCTCCTGGAGGTCGACCACGAGCTGGCCGACGAGTGCCGACGGGCCATCGCCCCCTTCGCGGAGCTGGAGCGCGCGCCGGAGCACATCCACACCTACCGCCTCACGCCGCTCGGCCTGTGGAACGCGCGGGCCGCGGGGCACGACGCGGAGCAGGTGGTGGACGCGCTGGTGAAGTTCTCCCGCTATCCCGTGCCGCACGCGCTGCTGGTGGACATCGCCGAGACCATGGACCGGTACGGTCGGCTGACGCTGAGCAAGCACCCGGCGCACGGCCTGGTGCTGACCTCCACGGACCGGCCGGTGCTGGAGGAGATCCTGCGTTCGAAGAAGGTGGCCCCGCTGGTGGGCGCCCGGATCGATCCGGACACGGTGGTCGTGCATCCTTCCGAGCGCGGCCAGATCAAGCAGGTGCTGCTGAAGCTGGGCTGGCCCGCCGAGGACCTGGCCGGCTACGTGGACGGCGAGGCGCACCCGATCGAGCTGGCGGAGAACGGCTGGGCGCTGCGCCCGTACCAGAAGCAGGCCGTCGAGGGCTTCTGGCACGGCGGCTCCGGGGTGGTCGTGCTGCCCTGCGGCGCCGGGAAGACGCTGGTCGGCGCCGGTGCGATGGCCGAGGCGAAGGCCACGACGCTGATCCTGGTGACGAACACCGTCTCGGCCCGGCAGTGGAAGCACGAGCTGGTGAAGCGGACCTCGCTGACCGAGGACGAGATCGGCGAGTACAGCGGCACCCGCAAGGAGATCCGCCCGGTCACCATCGCGACGTACCAGGTGCTGACGACCAAGCGGAAGGGCGTCTACCCGCACCTGGAGCTCTTCGACTCCCGTGACTGGGGCCTGATCGTCTACGACGAGGTGCACCTGCTGCCCGCGCCGGTCTTCAAGTTCACCGCCGACCTCCAGGCCCGCCGCCGGCTGGGCCTGACCGCGACGCTGGTGCGCGAGGACGGCCGGGAGTCGGACGTCTTCTCGCTGATCGGCCCCAAGCGCTTCGACGCGCCGTGGAAGGAGATCGAGGCGCAGGGCTACATCGCGCCCGCGGACTGCGTGGAGGTGCGGGTCAACCTCACGGACTCCGAGCGGCTGGCGTACGCCACCGCCGAGGCCGAGGAGAAGTACCGCTACTGCGCCACGACCGCGACCAAGCGGAAGGTCACCGAGGCCCTGGTGGCCAAGCACCAGGGCGAGCAGACGCTGGTCATCGGCCAGTACATCGACCAGCTGGACGAGCTGGGCGAGCATCTGAACGCCCCGGTGATCAAGGGCGAGACGACCAACGCGCAGCGCGAGAAGCTCTTCGACGCCTTCCGGGAGGGCGAGATCTCGGTGCTGGTGGTCTCGAAGGTCGCCAACTTCTCCATCGACCTGCCCGAGGCGACGGTCGCCATCCAGGTGTCCGGCACGTTCGGCTCCCGCCAGGAGGAGGCGCAGCGCCTCGGCCGGGTGCTGCGGCCGAAGGCGGACGGCCACGAGGCCCGGTTCTACTCGGTGGTCGCGCGCGACACCATCGACCAGGACTTCGCCGCCCACCGGCAGCGCTTCCTGGCCGAGCAGGGCTACGCGTACCGCATCGTGGACGCGGACGAGCTGCTCTGACGGGGGCTGTCCGGGGCCGTCAGTAGCGCGTGCCGTCGGGGCCGAGCAGGACGACGCGGCAGGCGCTCGTCACGTAGACCCTGGCGGCGCGCAGCGCGTTGCCGAGCAGGTACCGCGGACGGCGGTGCGCGGCGTACGCCGTCAAGGCGGTGCTGCCCCGGACGCGGGATGTACGGGCTCGTGCCATGACCCCAATGTACGCACATGTGATGCTTTGGGGAGAGCTGCGCACGGGCGTGACGGGAAATCCATTCGCGCCGTCCGTCCCGGCGGCGTAGGATCCTTCGTCTTGCCGCCCGCCCCCGAGGGGACGGTGCCACCGGCCGGACGGAAACCGGCCGGGTCATGGTGTTACTCGCATTCGTATCAGGACAGCGCCCCGCCGCCGCGCCCCCGCGCGCGCCGGTCCGGGGCCGGCTGAGCCATGCCCTACGTGCCGCCGGAGGCAACCCGTGCCCGGGGAACAATCCCTCACCACCGATCATCCGCTCGACCGCGAACGCGCCCACCTCGCCGCGTCCCGCTCCGCGCTGCGCGCCATGCGCGCCGACGTCGAGGCGCTCGACATCAAGGACGTGACCGCCAACTGGGTGAACGCCGAAGTGCTCCAGCGAGACATGGACGCGCGCATCAAGGCCCTCGCGGACCTCGCCCACACCCCGCTCTTCTTCGGCCGCCTCGACTACCTGGAAGGTCAGGCCGCCCACGCCGAGGCCGCCGAGCCCGAAGCCGCCGAGGAGGAGGAGCACCGCTTCTACATCGGCCGCCGCCACGTCCACGACGCCGACGGCGACCCCATGGTCATCGACTGGCGTGCGCCGGTCTCCCAGCCCTTCTACCGCGCCTCGCGCAAGGACCCGCAGGACGTCGCGCTGCGCCGCCGCTTCGGCTACACCGGCGGTGACCTGACCGCGTACGAGGACGAGCACCTCACCGACCCGAGCGAGGCGCAGACCTCCAGCAAGCTGCTCCAGCAGGAGATCGAGCGGCCCCGCGTCGGCCCGATGCGGGACATCGTCGCCACGATCCAGCCGGAACAGGACGAGATCGTCCGCGCCGGGATCGGCGGCACAGTCTGCGTGCAGGGCGCGCCCGGCACCGGGAAGACCGCCGTCGGCCTGCACCGGGTGGCGTACCTGCTGTACGCGCACCGCGAACGCCTGGCCCGCACGGGCACCCTCGTCATCGGCCCGAACGCCTCCTTCCTGCACTACATCGAGCAGGTGCTGCCCGCGCTGGGCGAGCTCAGCGTCAAGCAGGCCACCGTCGACGACCTGGTCGCGCACGTCCCCGTCAGGGGCGCGGACAGCGCGGCCGCCGCCCAGGTGAAGGGCGACGCGCGGATGGCGGAGGTGCTGCGCCGGGCGGTCCGCTCGGGCATCCGGATGCCCACCGAGCCCGTCGTCGTGGTGCGCGGCTCGCGGCGCTGGAGGGTCCCGGCCTACGCACTGGAGGAGCTGGTCCGCGAGCTGATGGACCGCGACATCCGGTACGGCGCCGCCCGCGAGGCCCTGCCGCAGCGGATCGCGCACGCCGTGCTGGTGCAGATGGAGGCGGCCGGCGAGGCACCGGACGACCGGGTGCAGGACGCGGTGGCCCGCAACGCGGCGGTCAAGGCGGCCGTGAAGGAGGCCTGGCCGCCGGTGGACCCGGCAAAGACGGTGCTGCGGCTGCTGTCCGAGCCGGAGTTCCTGGCGCGGTGCGCTGAGGGCCTGCTCACGGAGGAGGAGCAGAAGCAGGTCCTGTGGGCGAAGCCGGCCCGGGGGATCGCCTCCGCGAAGTGGTCGGCGGCCGACACCGTGCTGATCGACGAGGCCCACGACCTGGTGCACCGCACCGGCTCGCTCGGCCATGTGGTGCTGGACGAGGCCCAGGACCTGTCCCCCATGCAGTACCGGGCCGTCGGGCGGCGCTGCTCCACCGGTTCCGCGACCGTGCTGGGCGACCTGGCGCAGGGCACGACGCCGTGGGCCACCGCCACCTGGGAGGAGGCGCTGGCCCACCTGGGCAAGCCGGGCTCCCAGGTCGAGGAGCTGACCCAGGGCTTCCGCGTGCCGCTGGAGGTCATCGCCTACGCCTCCCGGCTGCTGCCCGCCATCGCCCCGGGCCTGACCGAGGCCACGTCCGTCCGCGACAACCCGGGCGCGTTCTCCGTCACGGAGGTGCCCGCGCGGGAACTGACCGACGCGGTGGTCACCGCCTGCCGGGAGGCCCTGGAGCGCGAGGGCTCCACGGGCCTGATCGCGGCCGACGCCCGCGTCCCGGCGCTGGCCGAGGCGCTGGGGGCGGCCGGGCTGACGTATCTGTCGCCCGGTGAGGAGACCACCCCGGACGTCCGGCTCACGCTCGTCCCCGCCTCGCTGGCCAAGGGCCTGGAGTACGACTACGTCGTGCTGGACGAGCCCGCCGCCGTCGTCGACGGCGAGCCCGACGAGCGCACGGGCCTGCGCCGCCTGTACGTCTCCCTCACCCGCGCCGTCTCGGGCCTCGCGGTCCTGCACTCCGCACCGCTGCCGGAGGCGCTGCGCTAGGCACGCCGTTACGCGAGCTCCTCCAGGGCGGTGCGCCGCAGGGACGGAGAGTCGTCCCGTGGGCGGCCCAGACGGCGGTGTCAGCGTGCGGAGGCCGCCGCGGCCAGGGCCGCCCGCAGGTGGCCGTCCGCGTCCGTGAGGAGGCGGGCGGCCGTCGCCGCGTCGACCCCGGCGAGCAGGACGAGGACGGCGTCCTTGACCTCGCCGCCGGTCGCGGTGAGGGCGGCCTCGATCTCCTCGTCGGGGGCGCCGGTGGCCTGGGCGACGATGCTGCGGGAGCGGGCGCGCAGCTTCTCGTTGGAGGCGCGGACGTCGACCATCAGGTTCCCGTAGGTCTTGCCCAGCCTGATCATCGTGATGGTCGAGAGCATGTTGAGGACGAGCTTCTGGGCGGTGCCCGCCTTGAGCCGGGTGGAACCGGTCAGGAACTCCGCGCCCGTGACGACCTCGATGCCGTGCTCGGCCGCGGCGGCGAGCGGGGACCCGGCGTTGCAGGACAGCCCGACCGTCAGGGCGCCCAGGGCGCGGGCGTGCTCGACGGCGCCGACGGCGTAGGGGGTGCGGCCGGAGGCGGAGACGCCGACGACCGCGTCGTCCGGGCCGACGGCGAGCGCGTCGAGGTCGGCGGCGGCCAGTTCGCGGCTGTCCTCCGCGCCCTCGACGGCGTCGGACATCGCGCGCGGGCCGCCCGCGATGAGCCCGGTGACCTGGCCGGGCGTGGTGTTGAAGGTCGGCGGGCACTCGCTGGCGTCCAGGACGCCGAGGCGCCCGGCGGTGCCCGCGCCCGCGTAGACCAGACGGCCGCCGCGGGACATCCGAACGGCGATGCCGTCGATCGCGGCGGCGATGGCGGGGAGTTGGGCGGCGACCGCGGCCGGCACGGAGCCGTCCTCGGTGTTCATCAGACGGGCGATGTCGAGCGTGGCGAGCCGGTCGATCTCGGCGAGGTCGGGGCGGAAGGCCTCGGTGGTCAGCAGGTCCAGTTCGCGGCGGAGCTCGGCGTGCGTCATGTGCGGTGGTTCCTTCGGGGGCTGTGACGATGGGCCAGGGCTTCGTACGACGCGGCCAGGGCCGGTCCCGCGGTGTCGTAGGTCCGTTGTGCGACGCCGACGAACAGGCAGTCCACGACCAGCAGTTGGCTGGTGCGGCTGGACATGGCCGCCGGGCGGAACTCGCTCTCCCGGCTGCTGGAGGTGAGCAGCACATGGTCGGCGTACTGGGTGGCCGTGCCGTCGGCGCGGCCCGTGATCGCGATGGTGGTGGCGCCCCGGTCGAAGGCGGCGCGCAGGGGTTCGACCACGTCGTGAGTGTGCCCGGAGTGGGTGACGGCCACGGCAACGTCGCCTTGCCGGAGCTGCACCGCGTTGGTGACGGCGAGGTGGGGGTCGGAGAGCGCGTGCGCGATCAGGCCGATGCGCAGCAGCTTCTGCACCAGGTCCTGGGCGACCAGGCTGGACGCCCCTATCCCGTAGACGTCGATGCGGCGGGCGGCGGCCAGCGCGGCGACCGCGGCCTCCAGTTGGGAGACGTCCAGTTGCGCGGCGGTGTCGGCGAGGCAGCGCTGCTCGTCCTCCGCGAGCTTGGCCACGACCTCGGAGAGCGGGTCGCCGACGGCGATGTCCGGGGTGACGGCGGGCCGGCCGCCCGCCTCCTCGCGGGCGGCGAAGGCGGCCAGGGCGAGCCGCAGATCGCGGTAGCCGGGGTAGCCCAGCACCCGTGCCGTGCGGACGACGGTGGCCTCGCTGGTCCCGGTGCGGACGGCCAGCGCGGTCACGGTGAGCCGGGAGCACTCCGCGGGGTCGGCGACGACGGCCTCCGCGACGCGCTGCATGGAGCGGGTCATGGTGGGGGCCAGGGTCCTGACCTTGGCGGCCAGCCCCCCGGCACTGAAAGTTTCCTTCATTTTCTCGGCCACACCGCGAAAGCTATTTTCACGGCCGTACGGCGTCAAGGACGTCAGGACGGCCACTGGGCGACAATAGGGGGCATGGATCCCGACGTTCCCGGCGCCCCGGGCGCCCCCGCCGCACTGGAAGCCGCGCTGCACGGCGCGCGAGCGCTCATCCTCGCCGACCTCACCGCCACCGACGTGACCGACCCCGGGATCGTCTCCCTCGTCGAGGACACCGTCGCGCAGCGCCGGTGGTGGGTGGAGCAGTGGCCGGACGGTGCCGCGTTCGTCGCGGGCCTCGTCGCGCAGGACATCAAGGACGCCCTGCTGGAACGGACGGGCCGGTGGCCGCTGTGCCCGCGCTGCGAGGACCCGCACGCCCTGGACATCGAACCCGAACTGGGTCCCGACCCGCACTGGGTCTGCGAGTCGCTGGGCGAGGCCGTGGCCCCCGTCGGCTCGCTGGCCGCCGCGATGGGCGGGGCCCGCTGACCGTGGCCCTCTACATCGACCCGCCGACCTGGCCGGGTCACGGCAGGCTGTGGTCGCACCTGGTCAGCGACGCCTCCTACGAGGAGCTGCACCTCTTCGCCGCGGCGATCGGCTGCCCGCCGCGGGCGTTCGACGGGGACCACTACGACCTGCCCAGTGAGCGCTACGCCTCCGCGGTGGCCGCGGGGGCGGCGGAGGTCGGCAGCAAGGAGTTGCTGCGCAGGCTTACGGAGGCGGGGTTGCGCGTGCGGAAGCGGCGGCCGCCTTCGGATGTGGGGGCGTGAGTTTTTTGCTTCTGGGGGTGGGCTTGTGGGGGTGACGGTTGTGCGTTCCGTGCCGGCTCGTTCCGGCTGAGCGCGCAGTTCCCCGCGCCCCTCGGGGGTGAGCGTTGTGCGTTCCGTGCCGGTTCGTCGTGGCTGGGCGCGCAGTTCCCCGCGCCCCTGGAGGGGTGACGGTTGTGCCGACCGTGCCCGTTCGTTCCGGCTGAGCGCGCAGTTCCCCGCGCCCCTGAGGGGGTGACGGCTGAGCGCGCAGTTCCCCGCGCCCCTGGCGGGGGGCGTCAGGGGCCGACGTATTGGGCGAGGTGGGTGGCGGTGAGGGTGGTGGGGGTGGCGACGAGGTCGGCGGGGGTGCCCTCGAAGACGATGCGGCCGCCGTCGTGGCCGGCGCCCGGGCCGAGGTCGATGATCCAGTCGGCGTGCGCCATGACCGCCTGGTGGTGCTCGACCACGACGACCGACTTGCCGGAGTCGACGAGCCGGTCGAGCAGGCCGAGCAGTTGCTCGACGTCGGCGAGGTGGAGGCCTGCGGTCGGCTCGTCGAGCACGTAGACGCCGCCCTTGTCGGCCATGTGCGTGGCCAGCTTGAGGCGCTGGCGCTCACCGCCGGACAGCGTGGTGAGCGGCTGGCCGAGGCTGAGGTAGCCGAGGCCGACGTCGGCGAGGCGGGTGAGGATGGCGTGCGCGGCCGGGATGCGGGCCTCGCCCGCGCCGAAGAACTCCTCGGCCTCGGTCACGGACATCGCGAGCACCTCGCTGATGTCGCGGCCGCCGAGGTGGTACTCCAGCACCGCCGCCTGGAACCGCTTGCCCTCGCACTCCTCGCAGGTGGTGGCGACGCCGGCCATCATCGCCAGGTCCGTGTAGATCACGCCGGCGCCGTTGCAACCCGGGCAGGCGCCTTCGGAGTTGGCGCTGAACAGCGCCGGCTTCACGCCGTTGGCCTTGGCGAAGGCCTTGCGGATCGGCTCCAGCAGCCCGGTGTACGTCGCCGGGTTGCTGCGCCGCGAGCCGCGGATCGGGCTCTGGTCGACCGAGACCACGCCCGCGCCGGGCGGGATCGACCCGTGCACGAGCGAGCTCTTGCCGGAGCCGGCGACGCCGGTGACGACGGCCAGCACCCCGAGCGGGATGTCGACGTCGACGTCCCGGAGGTTGTGCGCGGTCGCGCCGCGGATCTCCAGGGTGCCGGTGGGCTTGCGCACGCTCTCCTTGAGCCGGGCGCGGTCGTCGAAGTGGCGGCCGGTGACCGTGCCGGCCGCCCGCAGCCCGTCGACCGTGCCCTCGAAGCAGACGCTGCCGCCCGCGGTGCCGGCGCCGGGCCCGAGGTCGACGACGTGGTCGGCGATCGCGATCACCTCCGGCTTGTGCTCCACGACGAGCACCGTGTTGCCCTTGTCCCGCAGCCGCAGCAGCAGTCCGTTCATGCGCTGGATGTCGTGGGGGTGCAGGCCGACGGTGGGCTCGTCGAAGACGTACGTGACGTCGGTGAGCGAGGAGCCGAGGTGGCGGATCATCTTGACGCGCTGCGCCTCGCCGCCCGACAGCGTGCCCGACGGCCGGTCCAGGGAGAGGTAGCCGAGGCCGATCTCGGCGAAGGAGTCGAAGGTGTCCACCAGGGCCGTCAGCAGGGGTGCGACGGAGGGCTCGTCCAGCGCGCGGACCCATTCGGCGAGGTCGCTGACCTGCATCGCGCAGGCGTCGGCGATGCTGATCCCGCCGATCTTCGAGGAGCGGGCCGCCTCGGTCAGCCGGGTGCCGTCGCACTCGGGGCAGACGGTGAACGTCATCGCCCGCTCCACGAACGCGCGGATGTGCGGCTGGAGGGCGTCGACGTCCTTGGCGAGCATCGACTTCTGGATCTTCGGGATCAGCCCCTCGTAGGTGAGGTTGATCCCCTCGACCTTGATCTTGGTCGGCTCCTTGTGGAGGAGGTCGTGGAGTTCCTTCTTGGTGTACTTGCGGATCGGCTTGTCCGGGTCGAAGAAGCCGCTGCCGCGGAAGATGCGGCCGAACCAGCCGTCCATGCTGTAGCCGGGGACGGTGATCGCGCCCTCGTTGAGCGACTTGCTGTCGTCGTAGAGCTGGGTCAGGTCGATGTCGGTGACCGTGCCGCGGCCCTCGCAGCGCGGGCACATGCCGCCGAGGCGGTTGAAGGTCGCCTTCACCGTCTTCTTCGCGCCGCGCTCGACGGTGATCGCGCCGCTCGCCCGGACCGAGGCGACGTTGAAGGAGAACGCGTTGGGCGAGCCGATGTGCGGCTGCCCGAGCCGGCTGAACAGGATGCGCAGCATCGCGTTGGCGTCGGTGGCGGTGCCGACCGTGGAGCGGGGGTCGGCGCCCAGCCGCTGCTGGTCGACGATGATCGCGGTGGTCAGCCCGTCGAGGACGTCGACCTCGGGCCGGGCCAGCGTCGGCATGAAGCCCTGCACGAAGGCGCTGTAGGTCTCGTTGATCAGCCGCTGCGACTCCGCGGCGACCGTGCCGAAGACCAGCGAGCTCTTGCCCGAGCCGGAGACCCCGGTGAACACCGTCAGCCGGCGCTTGGGGATCTCGACGCTGACGTCCTTGAGGTTGTTCACACGCGCGCCGTGCACGCGGATCAGATCGTGGCTGTCGGCACTGTGCAGCGCGTGCGGCCGCGGGTCCGTCCTCGTGTCCGTGCTCATCGCGTCTCCCTCGGTCCCTCTGAGTCGGTGCTGGTGTCCCACCGGCATCGAACAGTACGTCCGGTCGCCGTGTCCGCGCTTCCGGCCGGCCGGTCCGGCCGGCCGGAGGCGGCCGCGGCTCACCGGTCCTGGATCAGCCCGAGGACATTGCCGTCGGGGTCGGTGAAGGTGGCCACGAGGCGGCCGCCGCCGACGTCGTGCACCGGCTCCTTCACGGTGGCGCCCGCGGCGGTCACCTCGGCGAGCTTCGCCTCGATGTCCGTCACGTGCCAGTGGGCGACCGGCGAGGTCATGCCCTGCGGTCCGCCGTTCGGCACCAGGCCGATCTGCTGGCCCTCGACCTCGAAGCCGACGTAGTACTCGCTGTCGTGCTGCGGGGCGACACCGAGCAGGGCGGTGTACACCTCCTTGGCCTTCGTGAGGTCGGAGACGGGGTGCAGCACGGTCTTGATGCCCTGGGTGGAAGAGCCGCTCATGGTCACTCCTGAGTCGTGGGTCGGGGCGGGGCGGCGGCGGTGGCGCCGTCGCCCGCTCTGTCCGCCACGCTAATCGGGACCCGGCCGCCGGGGCTTCTCGAATCCTGACCGGTTCGGCCCCGTCCCGGTCAGAGGGGGTCGCCCTGGAGCCGCCCCTCCGGGAGCCTTCGTCCGCACAGCGCGGACGCCAGGTCGCCGGCCTCGCCGCTCAGGGCGGGTCCCGAGCCGTAGGACCAGTCCAGGTCGGTGGCGCGCAGCGCGCGACCGTCGACCGCCACACCGAAGTGGGCGTGGCCGCCGCCGTACGTCAGGTCGTTCAGGACGGTGGTGACGGCCTGCTCCGGGGCACGGCGCTCCACGCCGAGGGGCACGGTGACGTCGAGGCCGTGGATCACCACGTGGTTGAGGGCGCCGCGGACCCCGCCGCCGGGCGGGGTCCAGTGGTGCATGACCTGCGAGCGCAGCCCGGCGACGAGGGTGTCCTCCGGCAGCGCCGCGTCGCGGGTCGCGACGGCGTTCGACAGGCGGGTGAAGTCGTAGTCGCAGGCGCGCAGTTCGGCCATGAACTCCGCTTCGGTGAAGCGCGCCGCCATGGTCATGTGCGCCACGACCTCGCGCACCCGCCAGCCCTCGCAGAGCGAGGGGCTGTCCCACCGGTCCTTGCCCGCCCCGTCGAGCAGGTCGGCGAGGGAGAGGTACGCGGTGGTGATCGCGGATCGCAGTACGGCGTCATCGGTCATGGCGGCCGCCTTCCGGTGGGTGCGGGCAGGACAGGTCTCAGAGGGCAGACCGGTCCGGCGGCGCGGAGTCATCGGCGGAGAGCAGGAGTTCCAGTTCCGTGGTGAGGTTGCGGCGGGCCGTGTCCTCCCAGCGCTCGTAGCCGATGGTGGTTCGGAACAGCCGGGGCAGCGCGAGGAGCTGGCGCAGTACGCCGGCGCGGCCGGCGCGGAAGGCGTCGTCGGGGACGAAGCCGTACTCGTCGCGGACGGCGGCGGCGTAGGCGGCGTACGCGACGGGGTCGCCGGCCAGAACGGCGAGGTCGGCGTCGCACAGCACCTGGCCGTTGCGGTCGCCGTCGCCGGGGTGGTGGGTGACGGTGAGCCGGACGAGGCGGGCGACCTCGGCGGTGATGGTGTCGGGGACGGCCGCCTCGGGCAGCGCGCGTTCGGCGAGGCGGGCGCTGCGCTCCTCGTTCTCCGAGCGGTCGGGACGGTAGACGGCGTCGTGGAACCAGGCGGCGAGCAGCACCGCGTCGATGTCCTCGGCGTACTCGGCCAGGGAGTCGACATGGACGAGCACCGCGGCCAGGTGGTCGGTGGTGTGGTAGCGGCGCTGGGGTTCGGCCCAGCGGGCGAGCAGGTCCTCGCCGTAGGGCCTCGGGTCGACGGACTCGGTCTGGCAGCGGCGCAGCAGCGCGCTCCAGTGCGTCAGCAGCTCGGGATCGGTGGCGGCCATGTCGGCCATTGTGGAGCACGGGGGTCGCGGGTCGGTGGAGGCATGTGGGATCCTGAATATATGTCTAGACCAATTTTCGAAGTGATCGCGCTCGACGCCGACGACGCACGCGCGGCCCAGGCGGGGGGCGCGGACCGCCTCGAACTGGTCACCGACATGTCCGCCGACGGCCTGACCCCGCGCCGGGAGGTCTTCGCGGCCGTACGCGCCGCGGTGGAGGTGCCGGTACGCGTCATGCTGCGCGGCCGGGCCGACTTCGCGGCGGGCGGCGCCCAGGAGGTCGACGCGCTGTGCGCCGCGGCGGCCGCGCTGCGCACGGAGGGGGCCGACGAGTTCGTGCTCGGCTTCCTCGACGCCGACGGCGGCCCCGACCTGCGGGCGGTGCGGATGCTGGCCGACGCCGTGGGCCCGGGCGCGCGCTGGACGTTCCACCGCGCGATCGACCACTGCGCGGACCGCGCGGCGCTGCGCGCGGCCCTGCGCGGACTGCCCGGACACGACACGTACCTGACGGCGGGATCGGCCCGCGGCGTCGACACCGGCCTGGACGTGCTGGTCGCGGAGGCGGCGGAGGGCGCGCCCGGCGATCCCCAGTTGATGGTCGGCGGCGGCCTGCGCGCGGAGCACCTGCCCCGGCTGCTGGCGGCGGGCATCGACGCCTTCCACGTCGGCGGCGCGGTCCGCCCCGACGGCTGGTCGGGCCCGGTCGCCGCGGAGGCCGTCCGCACCTGGCGCGAATTGCTCGACGCCCCGGTCGCCGTGGGCTAGCCCGACTCGGCCCCCCGCCCGAACCTCCCTGCGCCCTCCTCCCCCGGCCCGCCCCATCGGCCCGGCGACGGAGGGTCGCCAGGGGGCCCGGTCGGCGGGGCGGCCCCACACCCCCGGCGCTGCCTGCTCGACGCGCCCGCCGTGGGCCAGACCTCCGACCGGGCAGCGAGAATGCGGCCTCGAACCGGTCCTCGCAGGAATACCCGCCCGCCCACGCCCCTCGCCACGTTGGCCGGCAAGCGGAGGAGCAGCAAGACACTGCGCCAAAGGGCCCGGTCGACGCGGAGGCCGTCCGCACCTGGCGCGAACTGCTCGACGCCCCGGCCGCCGTGGGCCAGACCTCCGACCGGGCAGCGAGAATGCGGCCTCGAACCGGTCCTCGCGGGAACGCCCGCTCGGCCGGGCGGCGGAAGGGCGGCGTCCCGTCCGTGGTGACGGAGTTGGCATCGGCCGTGAGATGGACCGGCTCCCTTGGCAGCCGTGCCGCTCGATCAGGGCTTCGGCGTCGTCGCACGCGAAGCGGTTCCGGAAGCCGTGGTCGCGACCGCGTCGCGCCCGGCATCAGCTCGACCAGTTCCTGCCGCTCTCACGGCGGACCTCTTCCGTGAGTCGGTCGTAGGGCTCGGCCTCCCGTTCCACCCCGGAGTCGCGCCCGCTGAGCCGCTGCGGACCGCTTCGTCGGTGGGGAGCCGGGCGGGCCGCCCGAGAGGCCGCACCTCAGCACCGTCGTGTCCGTCCGGCAGGCGAAATCCGGACGCGCCACGGTCCGCCACGGGCGGCTGGTCGGGCCCGGTCGGCGCGGCGGCCGTACGCAGCCGGCGCGGGCCGCCGGCGAGGCCGGGGGCAGGCGGCCGCGAGGGCCGCCTCATCGCTCAGCGCCGGGAGGCGGGGACGGGGAACGCCCGAGGGCGGCACCCCGTGGGGGTGCCGCCCTCGTTCGTGTACTGCTGAACCCTCGCGGGATCAGAAGTCCATGTCACCGCCCGGCATGCCGCCGCCGGCCGGGGCCGCGGCCTTCTCCGGCTTGTCGGCGATGACGGCCTCGGTGGTGAGGAAGAGCGCGGCGATGGACGCCGCGTTCTGCAGCGCGGAGCGCGTCACCTTGGCCGGGTCGATGATGCCCTCGGCGATGAGGTCGACGTACTCGCCGGACGCGGCGTTGAGGCCGTGACCCGGGGTGAGGTTGCGGACCTTCTCCACCACGACGCCGCCCTCGAGGCCGGCGTTGACCGCGATCTGCTTCAGCGGGGCCTCCAGGGCCAGCTTCACGATCGCCGCACCGGTGGCCTCGTCGCCGTCGAGCTCGAGCTTCTCGAAGACGTTGGACGCCTGGAGCAGAGCCACGCCACCACCGGCGACGATGCCCTCCTCGACGGCGGCCTTGGCGTTGCGCACCGCGTCCTCGATGCGGTGCTTGCGCTCCTTGAGCTCGACCTCGGTGGCCGCGCCGGCCTTGATGACGGCCACGCCGCCGGCCAGCTTGGCGAGGCGCTCCTGGAGCTTCTCGCGGTCGTAGTCCGAGTCGCTGTTCTCGATCTCGGCGCGGATCTGGTTGACCCGGCCCTGGATCTGGTCGGCGTCGCCGGAGCCGTCCACGATGGTGGTCTCGTCCTTGGTGACGACGACCTTGCGGGCGCGGCCCAGCAGCTCCAGACCGGCGTTCTCCAGCTTGAGGCCGACCTCCTCGGACACCACGGTGCCACCGGTGAGGATGGCGATGTCCTGGAGCATGGCCTTGCGGCGGTCGCCGAAGCCCGGGGCCTTGACGGCGACGGACTTGAAGGTGCCGCGGATCTTGTTGACCACGAGGGTCGACAGGGCCTCGCCGTCCACGTCCTCGGCGATGATCAGCAGCGCCTTGCCGGACTGCATGACCTTCTCCAGCAGCGGGAGCAGGTCCTTGACCGCGGAGATCTTGGAGTTGACGATCAGGATGTACGGGTCGTCGAAGACGGTCTCCATACGCTCCAGGTCGGTGGCGAAGTACGCCGAGATGTAGCCCTTGTCGAAGCGCATACCCTCGGTGAGCTCCAGCTCCAGACCGAAGGTCTGGGACTCCTCGACGGTGATGACGCCTTCCTTGCCGACCTTGTCCATCGCCTCGGCGATGAGCTCGCCGATCTGGGGGTCAGCGGCGGAGATGGAGGCGGTGGAGGCGATCTGCTCCTTGGTCTCCACGTCCTTCGCCTGCTCGAGCAGGGCGGCGGAAACGGCCTCGACGGCCGCCTCGATGCCACGCTTCAGGGCCATCGGGTTCGCACCCGCGGCCACGTTGCGCAGGCCCTCGCGGACCAGCGCCTGGGCGAGGACGGTCGCGGTCGTCGTGCCGTCACCGGCGACGTCGTCCGTCTTCTTCGCGACCTCCTTGACCAGCTCCGCGCCGATCTTCTCGTACGGGTCCTCGAGCTCGATCTCCTTGGCGATGGACACACCATCGTTGGTGATCGTGGGGGCGCCCCACTTCTTCTCGAGGACGACGTTGCGGCCCTTGGGGCCGAGGGTGACCTTGACGGCGTCGGCGAGCTGGTTCATCCCGCGCTCGAGACCGCGCCGTGCCTCCTCGTCGAACGCGATGATCTTGGCCATGTGAAGTGGTCCTCCCGGACTTGGGGTCCCCCCGCGGCGCACGGCTGCGGGGAAGGATTACTCCAGGACCGCGCCGGCGCCCGCGACGGACGGCCTGCCCTTCCGCCGGTTCCTTTCCGGCGGTCGAGCGGGCCTCACCCACTCGGTCCTTTGTCACTCTCAACGTCAGAGTGCTAACGCCAATGATTAGCACTCGCCCTAGGAGAGTGCAAGCCGCTCGGCCGGTCTCCCGTCAGGTGCCGGGGCGGGCGGGGGCGGGCGGGGGGCGCCGGACAGACGAAGGCCCGCCCCCGTTCAGAGGGCGGGCCTTGACATGTACGTTTGAGCGCGTCGGTGCGAGGCGCTCCGTGGCCGGTGCGCGGCGTCAGCCGGCGGCGAGACGGACCATGTCCGCCTGCGGCCCCTTCTGGCCCTGCGAGATCTCGAACTCGACCCGCTGACCTTCCTCGAGGGTGCGGTAGCCGTCCATCTGTATCGCGCTGTAGTGCACGAAGACGTCCGCACCACCGTCGACCGCGATGAAGCCGTAGCCCTTCTCCGCGTTGAACCACTTGACGGTGCCCTGAGCCATTCCTAACTCCCCTATTGCTGGCCTTTCGCAGGCCCGCACCTCGCGGACCCGGGTCAGACCTCACCCCCTACAGCCAAGGGGGCGTGCGCCGGAACGCGTCGACCGCGGCTGAATGTATCTGCACGAACGCTGTCTGCAACAGGTCAATCCGACGAGAAATCCGGGCAGGAGGAAAGGGAAGAACGGCTCGATCGGCCAATGATCCGGGGCAAGTCGGGCGGGACATATGACGCCAACACGACAATCATCGCAGGAATTTGGCGATAAATCGTCGACAAGGACGCCCCGGGAAGAGGGTTTACGCAGAGCGTTGCAGAGGGTTGCGAGCCTCTGGAACAACTGTACAGCCCTTCAACTACCCCTCACGCACACAGGGGTGCCGGGAGCAACTCCCGGCACCCCTGCCCGTTCCGCGGCGCAGGCGGCTCAACAGCCCCCGGCGACCGCGGGGATGATCGACACGGACGCGCCCTCGGCCACCGCGGTCTGCAGGCCCTCGGAGAAGCGGACGTCGTCGTCGTTCACATAGACGTTCACGAAGCGGCGGAGCTTGCCCGTGTCGTCCAGGACACGGGCCGCGATGCCGGGGTGGTTGTTCTCCAGCGACGCGATGACCTCGGCCAGCGTGCCGCCCTCGGCGGGGACCTCGGCCCGGCCGCCGGTGTAGGGGCGGAGGATGGTGGGGATGCGGACGTTCGCGCTCATGATGCGGGCTTCACCTTCGTATCGGGACGGACGGCGATCGGCGGCCGGGGTCAGCCGGCCAGGCCGGCGGCGCGGAACGCGTCGAGGCTCGGGCGGATGGTGGCGGTGGGCCGGGAGGTCGCGGCGACGGCGTCCAGGGTCTTGAGCCCGTCACCGGTGTTGAGCACGACCGTCTCGCCGGCCGGGTCCAACTGCCCGCTCTCGATCAGCTTCTTCAGGACACCGACGGTCACGCCGCCCGCCGTCTCCGCGAAGATGCCCTCGGTGCGGGCGAGCAGCTTGATGGCGTCCACGATCTGCTCGTCGGTGACGTCCTCGACCGCGCCGCCGGTGCGCCGGGCGATGTCCAGCACGTAGGGGCCGTCCGCCGGGTTGCCGATGGCGAGCGACTTGGCGATGGTGTTCGGCTTCTGCGGGCGCACGACGTCCTGCCCGGCCTTGAAGGCGGTGGACACCGGGGAGCACCCCTCGGCCTGGGCGCCGTAGATGCGGTACGGCTTGTCCTCGACCAGGCCGAGTTTGATCAGCTCCTGGAGCCCCTTGTCGATCTTCGTCAGCTGCGAGCCCGAGGCGATCGGGATGACGAGGTTGTCCGGCAGCCGCCAGCCGAGCTGCTCGCAGATCTCGTACGCGAGCGTCTTGGAGCCCTCCCCGTAGTACGGGCGGAGGTTGACGTTGACGAAGCCCCAGCCCTCGCCGATCGGGTCGCCGATCAGCTCGCTGCAGAAGCGGTTGACGTCGTCGTAGTTGCCCTCGATGCCGACCAGTTCGCCGCCGTAGACGGCGGCCATGACGACCTTGCCCTCCTCCAGGTCGTGCGGGATGAAGACGCAGGACCGGAAGCCGGCGCGGGCCGCCGCGGCGCCCACCGCGCCCGCGAGGTTGCCGGTGGAGGAGCAGGACAGCGTGGTCAGGCCGAAGGTGCGGGCGGCCTCCAGGGCGATGGCGACCACACGGTCCTTGAAGGAGTGCGTGGGGTTGCCGGAGTCGTCCTTGATGTGCAGGCCGCCGGTGACGCCCAGTTCACGGGCGAGGTTGTCGGCCTTGACGAGCTTGGTGAAGCCGGGGTTCAGATTGGGCTTGGTGGCCACGTCGGCGGGGACGGGCAGCAGCGGCGCGTAGCGCCAGATGTTGTTCGGACCGGACTCGATGCGCTTGCGGAGCGTCTCGGGATCGCCGGCGGGAAGGTCGTAGGCCACTTCGAGCGGCCCGAAACAGACCTCGCACGCGAAGATCGGGCTCAGTGGGAAGCGTTCGCCGCACTCCCGGCAGGACAGTGCGGAAGCGGGTCCGAAGGGGGAATCCGTGGACGCGACGTCGGTGACAGCAGTCTGCGCAGCCATGTCAGGCGAGGCCCTTTCTCCTCATCTTCCTCGCGGCGCATCTCGCCGCGAGACGGAATTGGCACCTTCCCCACCTGGACCTCGCGGTCGGCGGGAGGGTTGCCGGGGCTTCAACGGGCCGTTCCCTCTGCCCCTCTGGATGAGCGGTATGGCACCGGGCGCGGGGCCCGGGCATTTGTCGTGCGAGGCGCGATCACCGCGGACATACGATGGTCATGCCTCGTGTTCACGACTGTAACCGACGACCTCGAACCTGGTCACAGCCCGTCCGTCCTTCGAGACAGGCCGAAGAGGGGCAGAAACGGAGCAACGCAGTGCTGGACGAGGTAGCCGGCTGGCTGCGGCGGCGGTCCTGGACCGCCGAGCGCCGGCCGCTGAGCCAGCTCCTCGCCGCGAAGCGGGCCGCGGGCCCGCACGGGACGGTGAGCGTGGTGCTGCCCGCGCTCGACGAGGAGGCCACGGTCGGGGCGATCGTCACGGAGATCCGCCGCGCGCTGATGTCCGACGCGCCCGGGGCCGTGCCGCTGGTCGACGAGCTCGTCGTCCTGGACTCGGGGTCCACGGACGGGACCGCCGCGGTCGCCGCGGAGGCGGGCGCGACCGTCGTCCACCGCGACGCGATCCTGCCGCGGCTGCCGGCCGTACCCGGCAAGGGCGAGGTGCTGTGGCGCTCACTGCTCGCGACGCGCGGCGAGATCGTCTGCTTCATCGACGCCGACCTGCGCGAATTCGACGCGCGCTTCGTCTCCGGGATCGTCGGGCCGCTGCTCACGGAGCCGGACGTCCAGCTGGTCAAGGCGATGTACGACCGGCCCCTGGAGGCCGGCGGCACGGTGGAGCCGACGGGCGGCGGACGCGTCACGGAACTGGTCGCCCGGCCCCTGCTCAATCTGCACTGGCCGCAGCTCGCGGGCTTCGTGCAGCCCCTCGGCGGCGAGTACGCGGCGCGGCGGTCCCTGCTGGAGCGGCTGCCGTTTCCCGTGGGGTACGGCGTCGAACTGGGGCTGCTCATCGACGCGCTCAACGCGGTCGGGCTCGACGCGCTCGCGCAGGTCGACGTCGGCGTACGGCACCATCGGCACCAGGACGGGCAGGCGCTGGGTCGCATGGCCGCGACGATTTATCGCACGGCGCAGACGCGGCTGGCGCGGGGGCATCTGGTGCGGCCCGTCCTCACGCAGTTCGAGCGGACCGCGGAGGGGTTCGCTCCGCGGGTGCATGAGGTCACGACGGAGGAGCGGCCGCCCATGATGACGGTGCCCGAGTATGTGCGGGGGCGTGAGGTCGCCTGAGGCTCGGGGCTTCGCCCCGCGCGCCTGGGGGGTGAGCGTTGTGTGCTTCGTGCCCGTGCGTCGTGGCTGAGCGCGCAGTTCCCCGCGCCCCTGAGGAGGTGGGCGTCGTGCCCACTGTGCCGGTGGGATGTGGCTGGGCGCGCAGTTCCCCGCGCCCCTGAGGGGGTGGGCGTCGTGCCCACTGTGCCGGTGGGATGTGGCTGAGCGCGCAGTTCCCCGCGCCCCTGAGGGGTGAGCGTTGTGTGCTTCGTGCCGGTGCGTCGTGGCTGGGCGCGCAGTTCCCCGCGCCCCTGAGGGGGGCGCAGGGCCTTGCGGCCCTGGGGACGCTCGGGTGGCGTAGCGCACACGTTTGCGGGTGGGGATGCGTGGCTAGGCTGGCGGCATGGTCGCATCGCATGGCGCGCGGGTTCTGGTGGCGTCCAATCGCGGGCCCGTCTCGTACAGCCTCCGGGAGGACGGGACGCTGGAGTCGCGGCGCGGAGGCGGCGGTCTCGTGTCGGGACTGAGCGCGATCGGGCCGGACACGGACGCCGTGTGGGTGTGCGCCGCGCTCGGTGACGGCGACCGCGCGGCCGTGCTGCGGACCGCGGACGGGAGCGGGCGGCTGGCCGCGGAGGACACCGGCGACCAGCGGGTGCGCATGCTGGACATCCCGGCGGACACTTTCGCGTCCGCGTACAACGGGATCGCGAACTCCGTGCTGTGGTTCGTCCACCATCTGCTGTTCCAGACGCCGCTGGAGCCCGTCTTCGACGAGGACTTCCGTGAGCAGTGGGCGGCGTACGTGGCGTACAACAGCGCGTTCGCCGACGCGCTGGCGGAGGAGGCCGGGGAGGGCGCGGCCGTCCTGGTGCAGGACTACCACCTGACGCTGGTGCCGCAGATGCTCCGCTCGCGCCGCCCCGACCTGCGGATCGGCCATTTCTCGCACACGCCGTGGGCGCCGCCGGACTACTTCCGGCTGCTGCCGGACGACGTGGCGGCCGAGGTGCTGAGCGGCATCCTGGGCGCGGACCGGGCGGCGTTCCTGACCCGGCGCTGGGCGGAGGCGTTCGCCGCGTGCTGTGCCGATGTGCTGGGCGCGTCCGTGAGCCGGGACGGGGACGCGCTGTCGGTGACCCACCAGGGCCGCACCACCCGGATCGGGGTGCACGGGCTGGGGGCGGACGCGGAGTTCCTGCGGGAGCGGGCGCACCGGCCGGACGTGGAGGAGCGCCTGGCGGTGCTCCGGGAGGCGGTGGGCGGCCCGGACCGGAAGGTCGTCGTGCGGGTGGACCGCACCGAGCTGTCGAAGAACATCGTGCGCGGCCTGCTGGCGTACGCGCAGTTGCTGCGCGACCGTCCCGAGTGGCTGGGCCGCGTGGTGCACATCGCGTTCGCCTATCCGTCGCGGCACGACCTGGCGATCTACCGCGAGTACACCGACGAGGTCTCCGATCTGGCCGAGGAGATCAACGAGGAGTTCGGCACCCCGGGCTGGGAGCCGGTGATCCTGCACGTCAAGGACGACTTCGCGCGCTCGCTGGCGGCGTACCGGCTGGCCGACGTGGCGCTGGTCAACCCGATCCGCGACGGCATGAACCTGGTGGCCAAGGAGATCCCGGTCGTCGCCGACGACGGTGTCGCCCTGGTGCTGTCGCGCGAGGCGGGCGCCTACGAGGAGCTGGGCGACGACGCCTTCGTGGTGAACCCCTACGACATCCTGGCCACCGCCCGTGCGCTGCACCAGGCCCTCTCGCTCTCCCACGGGGAGCGCGCCGAGGCGACCAAGCGCCTGGTGGCGGCGGCCACCGCGCTGCCGCCGCAGCGGTGGTTCCTGGACCAGCTGCACGCTCTTGACTGACCCGCGTTGAGCCACCGGGGCGGGCGGTACGTTCTCCTGGGTGACAC
Source organism: Streptomyces sp. NPDC046977 (assembly GCF_040644455.1). Classification (NCBI taxonomy): domain Bacteria; kingdom Bacillati; phylum Actinomycetota; class Actinomycetes; order Kitasatosporales; family Streptomycetaceae; genus Streptomyces; species Streptomyces sp. NPDC046977. The sequence goes on along the minus strand of NZ_JBEYWO010000002.1, from coordinate 301,152 downwards.
ACGTCACCGCGACGCGGGGCGGCGGCCGGACAGGAACTGACGTGGAGCTTTCACTGCGAGCCCGGGTGCGGGCCGGGGACCCGGCCGCGTTCGCGCAGCTCTTCGACGACCACGCGGGCGTGGTGCACCGGCACGCCGTGCGGGTGCTGGGCAACTGGGCGACGGCCGAGGACATCGTGTCGCTGACGTTCCTGGAGGCGTGGCGGACGCGCGAGCGGGTGCGCGTGGACGGTGACAGCCTCCAGCCGTGGCTGCTGGGCATCGCGACGAACGTCATGCGCAACACGGCCCGTGCCGCCCGGCGTCATCAGGGCGCGCTGGCGCGGCTGCCGCTGCGCGACGCGGTGCCGGACTTCGCGGACGAGCTCGCGGACCGGCTCGCGGACGCCGAACAGCTCGGTGCCGCCCGCCGGGCGCTGGAGCAGTTGCGGCGGCCGGAACGCGAGGTGTTCGCGCTGTGCGTGTGGGCGGGGCTGGACTCTGTGGCGGCGGCCGAGGCGCTGGGCATCAAGGTCGGCACGGTCCGCTCGCGGCTGTTCCGGGCCCGGGAGCGGCTGCGGAAGCTGACGGAGGACGAGCTGGCGCGGGGCCGGGCCGCCGCGGGGCGGCGTCCGGCGCCGGAGAAGCAGGTCGGGAGGGAGCCCCGGTGAACGAGCACGCCGAACTGGTGGAACTGCTGCCCCCGCCGGGCGACCCGGTCCTCCCGCCGGCCCGCGAGCGGGTGCTCAAGGAGCACCTGCTGCGCGAGATCGCCCGGGACGCGAAGCCGGCTCCGCGGCCGCTGCGCTCCCGGATACGGCACCGGCTGCTCACGACGGGTGTCCCCGCGGCACTGGCGCTCGCCGTCCTGGCCGGCGTCGAGGCCGGCGGGATCCTCGACGACGGCCCCGCCGTCAGCGCGGCCCAGCGGCACCGGGCCGAGGTGCTGCTCGCCCGGATCGCGCTGGCGGCGGACTCGCGCCCGGCCGCCGCGGTCCGCGACGACCAGTACGTCTACACCGAAGTCCGGGGCGCCAAGCGGTACTTCGCCGACTTCCTGCCGGCCGGCGACACCCTCGCCCAACGCGAGGACTGGCACGCCGTGGACGGCCGCCGCAAGGGCCTGGCCCGTATCCGCGCGATCCCCGCGGACGGCGGTGCCACCGGCCACATCGACATGAGCCTGGACGCCGACCCGAACGGCACCACCTACCGCGAGCTCACGGCCCTGCCCACCGATCCGGCCGCGCTGCTGCGCGCGCTGTACGCGCGGACCACGGGCCAGGGGCCGACCCATGAGGAGGCGGTCTTCGAGTCGATCGGCGCGATGCTGCCGGACTCCCTCCTCGTCCCCAGCCTGAACTCCGCGCTGTACCGGGCCGCCTCCCTGCTGCCCGGCATGGTGGTCGTGAACCACACGGCGGACGGCGCGGGCCGCCGCGGGGTGGGCCTGACGTTCTTCGGGTCGCGGCGCGACACGACGTGGGTCTTCGACCCGTCCTCGCTGGCGTTCCTGGGGACGACGCGGACCGCGGTGATCGAGGTGGGGATCGCCGACCGGGCCGGTCAGCCCCCTGTGCACGGCTGAGCGGCCGCCCGCCGCCGGCTGATGCCCAGCCGGATGCGGGCGGTCAGCGCTCCGGTGGCGAGGTAGTGCTCCACCTCCGCGAGCGGGGCGCGGCGGGCAAGCGGTTCGAGGCCGACGACGAGGGCGACCGGGCCGCCGTCCGCCACGAACGCGGACCACCGCTCCCCGACGGCGGCTTCGAGCAGGCAGCCGCCCGCTTCGCCGTGCACGACCGCCCGGCCGGGGCCGGGCACGGTGACGCGTTCGCCCAGGTCGGGCAGGCGCCGCCCCGGTTCGGTCAGGCCGAGCAGCGCGGCGAGCCCGGCCGCGCCGTGCCCGCGCGGGTGGGCCAGCAGCAGGAAGGCCACCGGCCCGAAGGCGGTGTCGTCGAGCCAGGCCCAGGTGGCGGGCCTCACCGCAGCACCACCCAGACCTGCTTGCCGGTGGGGGTCGGGCGGGCGCCCCAGCGGTGGGCGGCCGTCGCGATCAGGTGCATGCCGCGCCCGCGTTCGGCCGACCAGTCGAGCGGCAGCGGGGCGGGGACGGGCAGCCGGTGCGAGCGGTCGCTGACCGTGGCCCGCACTCCCTCGTCGGCGAGGTCGTGCAGGGTCAGTTCGCATTCGGGGGAGCCCGCGTGGCGGTGGACGTTGGCGAGTATCTCGGTGACGCACAGCGCGGCGGCGTTCGCGAGGTCCTCGCGGCCCCAGGCGCGGAGCTGTTCGCGCACGGCGGTGCGCACGGCGGCGATGCGGGCGGGCTCGGCGACGACGCGCATCGCCGTTCCGGGTGGGGATTCCTGCGTCATGGGGTCAACGGTTCCGTGCCGTGGCTAGCCTGACCAGGGACGACCTGACCCCGGGTCAGCTGTGTCGGGGCGGCCGGGCCGGTGTGTACGCGCTGTGTATCGGGGAGGTGGTGCCGTGTCCGCGACGAAGGGCGAGGGCTCGGCCAGCATGCGGATGTTCGGCTCGGTCGCGCGGTCGCTGCGGGAGGCGCGGGGGCTGTCGACCGAGGAACTGGCCGCGCACGTCGGCTACTCGAAGTCGCTGGTGATCAAGGTGGAGCGGGGGGAGCGGATGCCGCCGCCGGCGTTCGTGGAGGGCGCCGAGGCGCTGCTCGGCGACGCGGGCGGGGTGCTGCGGGCGGCGGCGCGGCATCTGGAGCGCGGTGAGTTCCCCTCGTGGTTCGAGGAGTACGCGGAGCTGGAGCGCACCGCGGTCTGCCTGTACAAATACGACGCGCACGTGGTCAACGGCCTGCTCCAGACCGAGGACTACGCCCGGGTGGTGCTCGGCGCCTACTGCCCCACCCTCGAAGGGGACGAGGTGGAACGGCGGGTGCAGGCCCGGCTGGCCCGGCAGTCGCTGCTGACCCGGGCCCCGGCGCCGCAGCTCGCCTTTGTCATCGAGGAGTGGGTGCTGCGCCGCCCGGTGGGCGGCCGGAAGGTCAACCGGCGGCAGCTGGAACGGCTGCTGGAGGTGGCCTCGCTGCGGAACGTCACCGTCCAGGTGATGCCGCTCGCGCACGAGGCGCACGCCGGTTTCGACGGGCCCATGACCCTGCTGGAGACCACCGATCTGCGGCTGCTCGCCTATCTCGAAGTCCAGGGCCGCGGCGTTCTGATGAGCGAGCGGAATGAGGTCAGCAAGCTCAACCAGCGCTATGCGATGATCCGGTCGCAGGCCCTCAGCGTCGGGGAATCCGCGAAGGTGATCGAGCAGATTGCAGGGGAGCTATGACCTCCGAACTCGCATGGTTCAAGAGCAGCTACAGCGGCAGTGAGGGCGGCGACTGCGTCGAGGTCGCCACCGGTCCGGCCGCCGTCCACGTCCGGGACTCCAAGGACCCCGCGGGGCCCGTGCTGGTGTTCCCGGCCGAGCAGTGGTCGGCGTTCGTCGCGTTCGCCGCCGCCGTACCGGTGGAGTGACGTCACCCGTCGAAACGCGAGGAACCGAGCGTCACTTGGTGCCCGACCAGGCTGATCTCGATGCCGTCGGCGGTGGCACGCGCCGCGCTGAAGCCGATGCCCTCCGGGAGGGCGACCCTCCACTCGCAACCGGCGCGTTCGGCACCGGGAACGGAGAGGGTGAGCTCCGAGCCCTGCGCCAGGAGCGTTCCCGTGCTGCTCAGCGGTGCTCCGCCGACCGTTCCCGAGACCTGGACGCGTGCCGCCTGGCCGTCCGATCCCGGGGCCTGCGAGATCTTGATCGTGCCACCGGCCCTCGCCAGCCGTGACACCACACCGGACAGGTCCTTGTACGAGAGGGTCAGGGTGCCGGTGGCGAGATTGGCCTGGGCGCTGCGCGCCGTCACCGAGGTCACGCTCACGTCGCGCAGATCGATGCGCAGCCGGGCGACGTACAGATAGCCGCCCTGCCGGTTGTCGACGGTGTCGACGTAGAAGTGGTCGGCGTCCAGCGTGACATGGCGGAAGTCGCCGTCGAGCGCCTGCGTCACGAACGGGAAGCCCTGGATCGCCACGCTCATGTGGCCGTCCGTGGTGTTCGCGTAGCCGTACTTCTCCTTCGCGAGCTGGAGCGCCTCCTTGTCCGCGTAGTGCACGGCCACCCGGTCGGCGGTCACGAACAGTGCGGCCAGCACCACCACCGTGACGGCCAGCACCTTCACCCAACGACGTCCCACGCCGATCCCCCCATGCGTTGCGTTGTCGCCGACGACGAGGTGCGTGCGAGGCGATCACGCACTGCCGCGGACCTCGGCGACAGCCTAGATGTAGGGACCACGAGCATTGTCGGCGCGGTCCCCTCCAGCCGTCGTGCTCCGCGTCCGGGGCTGCGCTTGCGTGCGGCGTCGGGCGATCGAGGCAGATGCGAAGAACACGCCGGGGCCCGTGTCCGGGTGGACGGCCGGGCGGTCGTCGCGCACACCGCCGCCGTGCGGGTAGAGTAACCGCCCGATCACGCTTCGTGCTTGCGCACGGAGCGGCCCCCAGCGGTGCGCCAACACCGGCCGGGGGCCTACATCCCCGAGGCTTGTCAAAGGAGCCCCGTAAATGATGCTTCATGCTATCCCGCCGACCCGTTTCTTCTCCCAGACGCCGAACGACCTCATCCGCCATCCGCGGCTGAACGGAACGGCCGTACGACTGCTCCAGTGGGCGCTCTCGCTGCCCGACGGATCGCGCGAGACCCTCCAGACCATCGGCGAGAAGATGCCCGAAGGACGCATCGCGCTGCGCCGGGCCCGGCAGCAACTCGAAGCCGAGGGCTACGTCCACACCCGGCGCAACCAGTGTCCGCACACGGGCCGATGGACGACCCGAGTGCTGGTGTCCAATGTCGCGTTGCTGGCCCCGGAGGAGATCGAGGCCGCCTTCGCCCCACCGGGTGACCGGATGCCGACCGTCGGCGCACCGGCCGAACGGGCCGTCGGCGCATCACCCAGGGAAAAGAACACCGAAGAGGTGAACACCCCCCACCCCGACGCGCCGCTGGTCGCCCGCGCGGCGGCCGTGCTGCACCGGGTCGGGCGGACGGAGGCCCGGCTCGCCCTCGGCATCGCCGAAGCCGCCAGGCTGGCGCCGCTGGCCGCGCGCTGGCTGGCCAACGGCGCGAGCGAACTCGAACTGCGCACGGCCGTCAGCGCCGGACTGCCGTCCGCCGTGCACTCCCCCGCCGGCTTCATCGCCCGCCGCCTGCGCGACAAGCTCCCCGCCCCGCGCACCCGCCTCGATCCGGCGGCCCCGGCCGAGCCGCTGCCCGAATGCGCGGGCTGCGGCGACCCGTTGCCGCGAGGGCAAGCCACCGGGGTGTGCGCGCCCTGCACCGGCGCCGTCCCCGCGCCCGGCCCCTTCGGGCCGTCCGGCGCGAACCGGGTGCGCGCCGCACTGGCGCTCGCCGTTCCGGCTCCAGTGGCCCGAACGGCCTCGCCATGAGGCGCGTGAGGTCGATGATGCCTGCCCCGCCCGCAGCCGGCTGTGGGGACGCGGCCGGAGCCGGGCCCGAGAAACGGTGGGAAGGCATTCCTACCGCGCGCTATGGTGTAACCATGACGGCACGGAAACTGTCGATCTCGGTACCGCCGGAGGTCGAGGAGACGATCAAGGCGGCGGCCGCGGAAGAGGGCAAGCCGGTCTCCACTTGGCTGGCCGAGGCCGCTGTGGAAAAGGCACACGTCGCGGCGCTCCACGCGGCGGGCCGTGCCGCCGCCCTGGAACTGGTCGCGGAGTACGAGCGCGATCACGGCACACTCCCCGAGGAGTCCCGGCAGCGCGCCCGCGAATTCCTGCTGGAAACTGGACTGCTCGACGACGAACCGTGGCGGGCGGCCGGGTAGTGCGCACGATCGTCTACGACACCGGCGCCCTGCTGGCGGCCGAGCGGCACAGTGCCGACTTCCTGGCGCTGCACGACGAGCTCACCGCAGCGCGCATCCGACCGATCGTGCCGGTAGTGGTCCTCGCTCAAGCATGGCGTGGCGGTCCCCAGCACCAGATCTCGCGCGTGCTCAAGGGGTGCGACATCCGCCCTGACGACGAGCGCACCGGCCGCGCCGCCGGCATCGCCTGCGCGGCCTCCGGGACCGCCGACGTCGTGGACGCGATCGTCGTCGCCACGGCGGTCCAGTACCAGGCGGCAGTGGTCACCAGCGATCCCGGGGATCTCAGCCACCTGGCCGACTCCATCGGGGTCAAACTGCGGCTCTTCGCCCTGTGACGTCCTCCCCGCCCTGAAGCTGAAGGGCGGGGGATTTCTGGCTTCACGTGGGCTGGGGACCGGCAGTCGCCGGCGCTTGCACGATAGGCACCATCTGGGGGTGCTCGCTCCGCACGACGCCCAGTAAGTCGCACAAGAGCCAACGAGCCAAGACGCGATATTCGTACGGTCAGCACCTGCGATGCCACCACGCCAACTCCGGGTCCCCTGTCGGCTCGTGGTGCGTTCGCCCGAGGAGCACCGCGTCCAGGCGCTCGACCTGAACCCGAAGTTCGCCGGCAGCCCTTGACGGAAGCATGAACAGGGCATCTTGCAACTTGTCCCGCGCCCAACCCTCACCGCAGCAGAGGCAGGTGAACTCCGCCTCCCATGGTCTCCACCGGCGCCTCGTGCCGTGGACTCTCACCGACCACACGCTCAGCGCCACCGTCACGATGCCCGGAGACAATCGCTCCCGTTCGAGCACGCGGACAGCCGCATTCGCCGCTCCCGACAGACCTGGGACATCGCGGTACCGCACCCAGGGCCTACTCCAGCCGCGTTCCCGCGGCCGAAGTGAAGCCGGTGTGTTACGAGGCACGGCCCCTTCGGATGTACGTCATGGGCGGCATCCTCCCACGACCCAAGATCGGCCGGACAGAACCTGGTCGATCAACTGCCCGACCAGCAGCTCGTCCAGCGCGTCCGCTGCCGGCTTCGCCGGAGGGACCTGTTCAACCGCCTCAAGCGCTCCTTCCACGATCGGGAATGGCACCGAAAACCGTGCAGACTTCGGAGTGGCCGTCGATACAACGCCCCTGCGGACGCGATCCTTTCATTTAGTGAAAACTTTTGGGCTCCCGGTGATTCCGGACCAGCATGCGGAACGCACGATTCTGGTTGCAAAATGGGGTGAGGCAACAGAGTTTTGTCGTTGGTTTTTTGCGCCGGAATCGGTCTCGCACTCAGAGATGTGCGCGCACATCCAACACCTGGAGAACCATGTCTGGCATTGATTGGCGACGTACTCGCCCATGGCGAGGTGCCGTCGTTGTCCTGGGGATCGCGTTGTCGAGTTCTGATGGTGAACGTGGCAGTTGCTTCCGCCGCGGGAGGTACTTACCCGGGGGAAACCAATTGGGGCGCTTTCGATCAGAACTACGCGGTCACGGACGACACACCCGCCGCGGCAAACAATGGGGCCGCCCAGACCACCATCGTGGCCTGGGAGCAGAACAGCGATCTGTGGATCGAAGGCCGAAACGCAGACAATAGTCGCACAACGCTCGTGCAGCGTTTCCCGGGCGGGATGGCAGCTACTACCCAGGCGCCTTCGGCGACATTCCTGAGGTACGACTTCGCCGTCGTCTGGCGAGGCATGGACAACCGCATTTGGTACAGCGTCAATCCCGACGGAGCGATTGCCACTCTCGCCACCAACTGGACGCAGCCGCGTGCGATCACGAACCCGAACGGTGGTTTCGTCACGACGTCTGCCACTCCGACGATCACCGAGACCGGTGGCAGGGTCACCGTTGCCTACCGCGGCGCGAGCAACAGCAACAGCAACATTTGGACGATCGACGGTACGCTTGGCAGCAGCAATCTTGTGCTGAACTGGTCGAACAACGCACAGACCGGGTTCAGTTCGCCCAGCTCGCCCAGCATCACCAACTTCGCCGGAACCCAGGTCCCAACTCCCCTTCGCTCGCGGAGCAGGCCGGTCCTCACGGCGGCCGGAAATCAAATGATGATTACCTCGCTGACGCACGGAAGTGCCTACACGGACGGTAGCATCATGACTCGCGCACGATACAGCGGCGATGTGGGGGCATGGGGCAACTGGAACAACGACCCGCAACAATGGCATTCCTTCTCGGCGCCAGTGCTCTACGCCATATCGACCGCGATCTACATACTGATCCGCGGCGGAACGAACGGCGTCATCTACGGCAAGGAAGTCTCGCGAAACTGATCGCCGAAAAACGTTCAGCAGTCCATCGTGAAGGGTGGTCCGCCGGTTGACCGGCGGACCACCCTCACTGACGGTGAACCGACCCCGTCTCCTGCCTCCGGCGGACGGGCCGAAGGCGGGAGACGGTGACCGGCCCGGCCGGACTACTCGGCGGTCAGGAACTCGTCGTGCGACAGCGGACGGTTCACTATGCGGATGTCACCGACGTTGCCGTGGAAGACGACGTCGACCGCGCCCGCGTACTCGTGGCCGCCCACCAGCCAGGGCAGGCCGAGCGAGGTGATGCCCTGCGAGACCCGGTTCGGGTTGTCGACGACGGGGGCGCCGTCGACGTACAGGCGGGTGTAGCGGCCGTCGTTGACGACCGCCAGGTGCCACCACTTGAGCTCCACCAGGCCGTGACCCCAGTTGGTCGTCGGGTAGGTGGTGTTCAGCGGGTAGTGGTTGAACTGCGGCTCACGGCCGTTGTTCGTGATGTTGAACTGGGCCAGCGGCTCGTTCGGGTCGGTGTTCTTGCCGTGCTTGCCCGCCGCGCCGGACGCACCCCGGCGGCTGAGGAACGACGCGTTGCCGTTCCGGCCGGAGTCCCAGTCCAGCGGCATCATCACGAACGACTCGATCGTGTAACCGCTCCTGAACGTCTCGGTGTTCAGCGGCGCCTTCGGACCCGTGGTCAGGTACGAGCCGTTGACCGGGTTGCGGCCGCCGGTGAACTTCAGGCTGGCGTGCGCGGGCTGGTCGGGGTGGTGGTCGGCGGACCAGGTCAGCGCGTCGGCGGCGGCACCCGGCAGGGACACCACCGTCAGGTCGTTGCCCTTGCCGGACAGGTCGCGGATCGTCTGGCCCGCGGTGAGCGCGGTGCCGGGCGCGCCCTGCCCGTCGAAGCGCCAGTACGCCAGCGTGCCCTTCACCAGCTCCTTGCTCGCCGGGCGGGCGGGCCGGACCGGGACCGGGTTGAAGCTCGCGAAGCGCTCGTCGAAGTCGATCGGCATGGAGAAGTTGTCGACCGGGCCGGTGACCTGGGCGATCTCGGCGGCCAGCTGGGTGCGGGTCTCCGGCTCCTGGGCCATGATCCACGGGTTGATCGTCTCGACGTCGATCGTGTTGCGGACCAGGTCGAAGTGGTACAGGCGGATCATGCCGCCGCCGCCGAAGTACCGGTTCTGGTAGTTCGTGATGTGCATGTGCACGTCGTTGCCGGCGGCGTTCTTCTGGGTCATGCGCCCGGGCGGCCAGTAGTGGCCGTTCAGGGTCAGGAAGACCTGGTCGTTCTCCTTGATCAGCTTGTCCCACATCACCTGACCGTTGCCCACGATCACGGCGTTGTTCTCGGGGTCGCCGGACTCGTACGGGAAAACGTTGTCATCGTACGGAGAGGCGACGATGTCGTGCGACGTGACGATCACCGGCATCTTCGGGTGCGCCTTGATGACCTTGTTGGCCCACGCGTAACCCTGGTCGGTGGTCCGCCAGTCCAGCGCCAGCAGCAGCCACGAGCGGCCGGCGGCCTGGAAGATGTGCGCGGTGTTGTAGCCGGTCTCGTCCGCCGAGGCGAAGGTCTTGGAGTGCCGGAACCGCTGCGGGCCCATGGTCTGCAGGTACGGCGTGTCACCGCGGCTGTCGTCGCCCGACACGTCGTGGTTGCCGGCGAGCACGCTGTACGCGGCGCCGTGCTGGTCCAGCACCGCGAACGCCTTGTCGACCTGCTCGAAGGACGACGGGTCCGCGTCCTGCGTCATGTCGCCGAGGTGCGCCATGAACACGATGTTGTTGTCGGGGTTGCCGCTGTTGTTGATGATGTAGCGGAACGACTCCTCCTGCGGAGTCCGGTTCACGCTGTCCTGGCTGCCCCAGTACAGGAACTGGGTGTCCGGCATGACCGCGAGGGTGAACTGGAGCGACGTCGGGTCCGGGTTCCACTTGCCGCTCTTGCCACCGTGCCGGGCGGCGTCCTCGGCGTTCCCGGCCTCCGCGGCGGACGCGGGCGTCACGCCGAACGCGGCCCCGCCGACGCCGACGGCCGCGGCGCCCGCGCCGGCCAGCGCCGCGTTGCGCAGAAAACCGCGCCGGCTGTTGCCGGCCGGCTCCTGGGTCGAATGGTCACCATGAGTGCACATGAGGGGGGCCTTCCCGATTGGATGGTTTCAAGCCCCATCGACGCTACTCAGCAGGTCCCCTAGCTGGGCAGACGTCAGATGACGAACGCCGATCGAGACTTCTCCCAAGGTTTCCGGCACTCGTCAGATAGCGGCCGGCAGCCGAGCGCTCGATGAGCGCGGAGTGACGAGGAGACGTCGATGTCGTCAGGCTGCCGCAACCCGGGAATATCCGCGCGGGGCGCGGACGCGGGCGCGTGCCCGGGAGGCCCGGTACCGTCGGCAACGCCCGACCGCTGCAGCGGAAGTGGACATGGTCAGGCCCGTTGTCGACGTCGACGTCGACGATCGGATGCTCGCCGAGGCGGCCGAGATCTTCGGCACGACGACGAAGGCCGCCACGGGGCGAGCGGCCCTGGAGGACGCGGTCAAGCACCACAGGCGCACGTCGTTCCTGGAGTGGCTGGCCGAAGGCGGGCTGCCCGACCTGACCGGCGCCGACGACGCCCGGGCCGCATCACCGGGCGCTCCCTGATCGACGTCTCCGCTCGGGCCCGGCCCGCCGGCCAGGGCTGGTCGTCACCTTGGCACCGGGCGCCCGAGGGCGGGACCCGCCGTTCCCCCAGTTCGTCCCCGCGGTGGACGCGGTCGGGCCGCTAGGACAATGCGGCAGACGGCTGGTCCTCACGGCCGCCCGGCAGAACGTGCGGCATCACGGCGTCGAAGAGGGGCCAGCCGTCCGCTTCCACCATTCCCGCGGCGGGGAACAGCCCGCGGGCCAGGGCCTCGTCCAGCAGCGCCCTGACACGGCCGGGCTCGTGGAGGTTGAGATGCGCCCGGTCCGGCAGCCGAACCGCCGCGCCCTGGTCGAAGTAGCCCTCGGCGACCACCCGGCCGGGCCCCGGCCGGAACACCAGACGCAGACGGGCCCTGCTCCCGGCGCGCCACAGCGTCACCGTGCTGCGGCACCCGGGGTACCCCCGCACCTGGTCGTGCCGGTGCCCGAAGCACCAGCCGTACACCGTTCCGCCCGCCACCATGCGGCGGACCCTGCGCCTGCTTCCCACAGCAGCACCTTAGGCGTGCGGAGGCGGGGGCGGGATCGTGCCGAGGTCGGGGGCGGGTTCGGGCCAGACCAGGAGGACCGGGCAGGGCGCGTGGTCCACGACGAAGCGCGCGGCGGGGCCCAGGCTGTGCGGGCCTAGATGGCTGCGGTCTCCGTCGCGGGCGAGGACCAGGAGGTCGGCGCCCTCCGCCGCCGCCACCACCTCCCGTTCGACCCGGCCGGTCAGCTCGCGCCGGACGCACGGCCGGCCCAGCCGGTCGGCCGCCGCCGCGAGCAACTCCCGTCCCGAGACGGTCGCCTGCTCCTCCATGCGGGTCCCCGGATCGCGACCCCAGCCGTGCGCCGGGCCGTGCGGGCGCGGGTGCCCGCGGCCCAGCAGGCCCGCGAACGCGCCGTGGGCCGCGTCCGGCACGTCCTGCCCGCTGACGTGGAGCAGCACGATGTCGGCGCCCTCCGGCGCGTGGGCGCGCGCGGCGTCCACACACGCGGGCCAGGTCCCCTCGACGGTCCAGACGACGACGGTCACCGCAGTCCCCTTTCCGGCTCAGCCTCCGAAGACCGGCAGTGACACCCACAGTGCCACCACCGACAGCACCAGCGCAGCGGGCACGACGAGCAGCCCGAGAAGCGTGAACTCCCGCAGGTTCACCGCCGCGTCGTGCGCGTGGACGATCCGCCGCCACAGCAGGGTGGCCAGCGACCCCGCGTAGGTCAGGTTGGGGCCGATGTTGACCCCGAGCAGGACGGCGAGCACCGCGCCCGGGCCGCCCGGCGCCGCCAGCGGCAGCAGCACGAGCACCGCGGGCAGGTTGTTGATGACGTTGGCCAGCACCGCCGCCAGGGCCGCGAGCCCGAGCAGCGCGAGCAGGCCCGTGCCGTCGGGGACGACGTGCGCGAGCACGGAGGCCAGCCCGTTGTCGACGACCGCGCGGACCACCACGCCGAGCGCGAGCACGAACGCCAGGAAGGGGACGGCCGCCGACCGGCCGATCGCGCGGACCGTGGTGCGCCGCCGCAGCAGCGCGCGCACCGCCAGCACCAGCGCGCCGGCCAGCGCCGCCCACGCCGGGTTCAGCCCGAACGCGGAGGTGACGACGAACCCGGCGAGGGTGCACACCACCGTCACCAGCGCGAACAGCGGCACCTCCGGCGCGTCCCCGGCCGCCCGGACCCCGGCCGAGGCGTCCAGGTCGGCGGCGAACCAGCGCCGCAGCACCACGTACTCCACGCCGATCGCCACCAGCCACGGCAGCGTCATCAGCGCCGCGAAGCGGGCGAAGGACAGCCCGCTGGAGGCGAAGGCCAGCAGATTGGTGAGGTTGGAGACGGGCAGCAGCAGCGACGCCGTGTTGGACAGGTGCGTGCACGCGTACACGTGCGGCTTGGCCCGCGCCCCGAGCCGCGCGGCGGTCGCGAAGACCACGGGGGTGAGCAGCACCACGGTCGCGTCCAGGCTCAGCACCGCGGTGATCACCGAGGCCACGACGAACACCTGGGCCAGCAGCCGGCGCGGACGGCCCGCCGCCGTCCGTGCCATCCACGCCCCGCAGGCACGGAACAGCCCCTCGTCGTCGCAGAGTTGGGCCAGCACCAGCACGGCCGCCAGGAAGCCGATCACCGGCCCCAGCCGGGCGGCCTCCTCCCCGGCGTGGTCGAGGGAGATCGCCCCGGACGCGATCACGACCCCCGCTGCCGGGACGGCGACCACCGCCTCGGGCAGGCCCCAGGGGCGCGCCACGGCGCAGACCAGCACCACCACCAGCAGCAGGGCGGACAGCGCCTCCGCGTACGACGTGCTCAGGACCGGCTCCTTCGGTGGGCCACAAACGGGCGGACTACTTCTTCGCCTTGCCCACCGAGTCTGCCGCCACGCACACCGCCAGGCCCAATGCGACCAGCACGACACACACGTACATCCGGTAGCCGTCGAGGAAACCGATCCGCGCGGTGAGCGCCCACAGATGGAACCTGCCGTCGGTGAGCTCGTAGGCGATGCCGCCGAGGCCCTGGGAGAGCAGGACGAAGCCGAGGAATCCAATGAACCCGCGAAGACCCTTCATGCCCGAAGGCTAGGAAGCGGCGCCGGGGCCGGGCTGTCGTCCTAAGTAGCCGATCGGCCCCCGCGTGTCGTCCGAAGGTCCCGACTTCGGACGCGGCCTGTGGTGGCGGCGTCCGCGGTCCGTAGATTCGGGGACATGCGAGGCATACCCAGACGCATGCCGAGGGGCATCGGCGCCGACATCGCGGTCTTCCTCGGCGCCGCGGCCTTCTCCGTGCTGTCCGCGGGCGGGACGGGCGCCGGGACCGGGATCGCCGAGCAGGCGGTGAGCGCGGCCGCCTGCGCCGCGCTGTTCCTGCGGCGGCGGTGGCCGGTGCAATTGGCGGCGACACTGCTGGTGACCGGATGGTTCGCGCACCTGGTGGGCGGGCCGACGGCGGTGGCCGTCTTCACCGTGGCGGCGCACCGCCCGCTGCGGAGCACGGCATGGATCGCGGCACTCGCCTTCGCGCCGCTGCCGGTGTTCCTCGCCCGCGGGCCCGACCCCGACCTGCCGGAGACCGGCTCCGCGCTCACCTTCTTCGCCATCATGGCCGGGGCGATCGGCTGGGGGCTGTACGTGCGCTCCCGCCGGCAGTTGCTCGCCTCCCACGCGGAACGGGGACGGCGGGAGGCCCGCGAGGAGATCGCCCGCGAGATGCACGACGTCCTGGCGCACCGGCTGACGCTGCTCAGCGTCCACGCGGGGGCGCTGGAGTTCCACCCGGGAGCCCCGCCCGCCGAGATCGAACGGGCCGCGGGCGTGATCCGCGACGCCGCGCACCAGGCGCTGGAGGACCTGCGCGGGATCATCGGCGTCCTGCGCGAACCGGGCGGGACGGGCGGCACGACCGGCGGGGGCGCGGGCGTGCGCCCGCAGCCGACCCTCGCCGACGTGCCCCGGCTGGTGGCGGAGGCACGGGAGGCCGGCATGCGCATCGCGCTGGAGACGGACTGCGCGGCGGGGGAGGGCGGGGCCGCCACGGGGCGTACCGCCTACCGCATCGTGCAGGAGGGGCTGACCAACGCCCGCAAGCACGCGCCCGGCACGGAGGTGACGGTCCGGCTCAGCGGCGGTCCGGCGCGCGGGCTGACGGTCGAGGTCAGCAACCCGGTGCCGGACGCGGCCCCCGCCGCGCCGCGGGCCGCGGGCATCCCCGGCGCCGGACAGGGACTGACCGGTCTCACCGAACGTGCCGCCCTCGCGGGCGGCCGGCTCGAACACGGCCCGGTGCGCGGCGGCTTCCGCGTCCGCGCCTGGCTGCCGTGGGCGGCTTGAACCCCGTGAATCCCGTGAACACCGCGAACGCCGCGACGGGCCGACTGGCTACGGTGGGCGGCGTGACCGTGCTGCGCCTGATGCTCGTCGACGACGACCCCCTCGTCCGTGCCGGCCTGCGCCTGATGCTGGGCGGGGCCCCGGACATCGAGGTCGTGGCCGAGGCCGGCGACGGGGCGGGGGTCTCCGCGCTGGTCGAGGCGCACGCCCCCGACGTGGTCCTGATGGACATCCGCATGCCGTCGGTGGACGGCCTGGCCGCCACGGAGGAGCTGCGGTCCCGGCCCGGTGCGCCGGAGGTCGTCGTCCTGACCACGTTCCACACCGACGAGCACGTGCTGCGCGCGCTGCGCGCCGGGGCGGCGGGCTTCGTCCTCAAGGACACCCCGCCGCGCGAGATCGTCGAGGCGGTACGGAAGGTGGCCGCCGGGGAGCCGGTGCTGTCGCCCGCGGTGACACGGCAGTTGATCGCGCAGGTCGCGGGCGGAGCGGCGCAGACGCGGAGCGCGGGGGCGCGGGCGCGCCGCCAACTCGCCTCGCTGGGCGGGCGGGAGCGTGAGGTGGCCCTCGCCATCGGGGAGGGCCGGTCGAACGCGGAGATCGCGGCGGCGCTCCACATGAGCGTGCCCACGGTCAAGACCCATGTCTCCCGCGTCCTGGGCAAGCTCGGCCTCAACAACCGTGTGCAGATCGCGCTGATCGTGCACGACGCGGACGCCGACGGCGGCGGCGCCGGGAGGTCAGGCGGCCGGGCCTGAGGGCTTCCCCTTGAGCTTGGCCCAGATGGCGTTGAGCGCCTGTATGTCGGCCTCGTCCAGACGGTCGTCGAATCCGTCCGCCAGCGCGGCGCGGCGGGTGGCGTCGGCCTCGTCGAAGGCCGCGCGGCCGGCCTCG
The DNA here is from genome assembly GCF_040644455.1 of Streptomyces sp. NPDC046977. Taxonomy (NCBI): domain Bacteria; kingdom Bacillati; phylum Actinomycetota; class Actinomycetes; order Kitasatosporales; family Streptomycetaceae; genus Streptomyces; species Streptomyces sp. NPDC046977. The sequence continues at coordinate 285,603 of NZ_JBEYWO010000002.1, read as the reverse complement.
GTCAGCAGCACCCCCGTGGAGCGGGCGTCGGTCGGCGAGGGCACGCGGACGATCAGGCCGCGCGCCTGGAGGGCGTCCATGACCCGCGAGACCTGGCTGCGGCTGAGCAGTGTGCGCGCCCCCAGGTCGGAGGCGGCCACCGGCTCGCTCCGGCGGCGCAGCCACAGCATGACCTCGAACCAGGACATCGGCAGGTCGTGGGCGCGCAGCAGCGCCTGGTCGACGCGGCCGGTGAGGGTGGTGCCGGCCCACATCAGGCCGTAGAAGGCACGGTCGCGGTCGGAGAGTTCCCCCAGGGTGATGTCGTTGCGCGCCATGAGGACACCTTACCGGGCAGGGCGGGTCGGGGTTGCGTGTACACGCACACAATGGTTAGGGTGTGTGTACACGCACAGAATGCCCCGCGCACGACGACCGAACGGAATCCCCATGCCTGCCCACGCCACCTCCCCCGGCACCGTCCTCATCACCGGCACCTCCACCGGCATCGGCCTGGCCGTCGCCGTCGGCGCCGCCCGCGCCGGCTGGACCGTCGTCGCCACCATGCGCGACCTCGGCAAGGCCGACGCGCTCCGCGAGGCCGCGGAGAAGGCCGGTGTCGCCGAGCGCGTCCACCTCAAGCGGCTGGACGTCACCGACCCCCTGCTGATCGCCGCGTGCGTCGAGGATGTCGTCGTCGAGTTCGGGCGGCTGGACGCGGTCGTCAACAACGCCGGCGCCGGGCACCTCAACACCATCGAACTGGGCACCGTCGCGGACGTGCGCGCCACGATGGAGGTCAACTTCTTCGGCGTCGTCGAGGTCACCAAGGCCGCCATGCCGCACCTGCGGGAGTCCGGCGGCCGCCTCATCACCGTCACCAGCGTCGGCGGCGTCGTCGGCCAGCCCTTCAACGAGGCGTACTGCGCCGCCAAGTTCGCGGTCGAGGGCTTCATGGAAGCGCTCGCGCCGGTCGCCGCCGCCGTCGGCGTCTCCGTCAGCGTCATCGAACCCGGCGCCGTGGCCAGCGAGTTCGTCGCCAACGTCGGCATCGACATCCCCGCGTACGTCGCCGCGGCCGGACCGTACGCCGACGCCGTGACGCACTACCTCGACCGCACCACGCAGGCCTTCCACGCCGCGCAGGGCGTCGAGGACGCCGCCGCACCCGTCGTCGACACCCTCGGCGCCGACAACCCGCCGTTCCGCGTCCAGACCTCCGAGGCCGCCCGCGCCTTCGTCGGCGCCAAGCTCGCCGACCTCGACGGCTCGGCCGTTCAGTCGCTCACGCGGTCCTGGCTCTCCTGACCCTCCAGGACGGCCGCGAGGGCGTCCAGCAGACGCACCACGCCCTCCGGCCCGTCCACCACCAGATCCGCGCGGGCGGCCAGCTCCGCCACCTCCGCGCTGCCGCTGCACACCAGCACACCCGGCAGGCCGTCCGCGCGGCGCTTCTCCACCGCGCCGAACGCCGCCAGATCGCCCAGGTCGTCACCCGCGTACAGCACCGGGCCCGCCCCCACCTCACGCAGGAAGTCGCCCAGCGCCACACCCTTGTCCATCCCCGGCGGCCGCAGCTCCAGCACCATCCGGCCCGGCTCCACGATCAGCCCGTGCCGCTCCGCCAGCTCCCCCAACGGGCCCCGCAGCGCCGCGAACGCGGCCTGCGGATCCTCCGTACGGCGCGTGTGCACCGCCACGGCGCGGCCCTTGTCCTCCACCCAGGTGCCGTGCCACGCGCCGATCCCGTCCAGCACCCCGGGCAGCTCCGCACGCAGCGCGTCCACCCCCGGGTGCGCGCCCGGCGCCCGCACCTCGCCGGACCGCGCGTCCCACCGCTCGGCGCCGTAGTGGCCCAGCACCACCATCCGCTCCAGACCCGGCACCCCCGCGAAACCGCCGTACCGCACGGCCACCCCCGCGGGACGGCCCGTCACGACCACCACCGAGCCGATGAGCGGCGCCAGGCGCGCCAGCACCCGGGCGGCCTCCGGATGCGCCCGCGCGCTGTCCGGGTCCGGCACGATCGGGGCCAGCGTCCCGTCGAAGTCCAGCGCCACGACGGCCCTGCGGGGGTCCGCGAGCAGTGCGGTCAGGCCGTCCCCGCCCTCGGGCGTCGTCGGCTCGGGCAGTTCGTCCCTGGGGTCCCTGAGGGTCATGCCACCGACCCTACCGAGGGGGGCGGGGGGCATGGCGGGCGTACGGAAGCATCGCCCTTCGGGGCTTCACCTGTGCGCGGGGGCCGGCCGCCGTTGCCGTGCGCGGGCCGGCTGCGCCTGCGGCGGGCTGTCCCCCCACCCGCTCGCCCGTCGACCCGGACAAGTCGCCGGACGCACTGGGCCGGGCATCGTCGCCGCGTGCGGCGCCGCCGCGCCTGCGGCGGGCGGTTCGCCGGTGGGAGCTGTTGCCGTTTCGGGACACAGTGAGCCAGTGATCATCGCATGGCGGTCGGAAGGTGAACCGATCTGTCACCGCCGGGGAAGAGACCGCTCATGTCCAGCCTGAACACACCGCCCACGCCGCCGGGGCGGCCCGCACCTGTGCTGCTCCTGGATGGGCTGACCCGGGTGCACGGGTCCGGGGCCACCGAGGTGCACGCGCTGCGCGGTATCGACCTGGCCGTGTACCCGGGCGAACTCGTCGCCGTCATGGGTCCGTCGGGATCGGGCAAGTCCTCGCTGCTGACCCTCGCGGGCGGGCTGGACGCGCCGACGTCCGGACGCGTGGTGGTCGAGGGCACCGACCTGACGGCGGCGAGCCGCAAGCAGGTGGCGGCACTGCGCCGCCGCAGCATCGGCTACGTCTTCCAGGACTACAACCTGATCCCCGCGCTCACCGCCGCCGAGAACGTCGCCCTCCCCCGTGAACTGGACGGCACCGGCAGCCGCACGGCCCGCCGCGAGGCCATCGCGCTACTGGCGGAGATGGGCCTGGAGCAGCTCGCCGACCGCTTCCCCGACGAGATGTCCGGCGGCCAGCAGCAGCGGGTCGCCGTCGCCCGTGCCCTGGTCGGCGACCGGCGGCTGGTCCTCGCCGACGAGCCCACCGGCGCCCTGGACTCGGAGACCGGCGAGGCGGTGCTCGCGCTGCTGCGGAACCGGTGCGACGCGGGCGCGGCCTGTGTGCTGGTCACCCACGAGGCGCGGTTCGCCTCCTGGGCGGACCGGGTGGTCTCCGTGCGCGACGGCTCGGTGGTGGACATCACCCTGCGGCCGTCCGCGGACCCGCTGCTGACCGGGGGGACGGCCCAGTGACCTCCCCGTTCCGCAGTTGGCGGGTCGCGGTCCGGATCGCCCGCCGGGACGCCTGGCGCGCCAAGGGCCGCAGCCTGATGGTGCTGGCCATGATCGCCGTACCGGTCGTCGGGGTCAGCGCCGCCGACGTCACCATCCGCAGCTCCCGGCTGACCCCGCAGCAGACCGTCACCCGCGACATCGGGGCGGCCGACGCCCGCCTGGAGGACGCCGGCCTGGGACGCACGGCGATCTTCCAGACGCCGCAGGGCGACAGCTACGCGCCCGCGCGACAGCAGGTACCGGGGCCGGAGAAGCCCGGCGGTCCCGGCGAGACGGCTCTGCCGCCCGGCGTCGACCCCAGGACGACGGCGCCCGCGGGTGCCAGGACCGTCCCCGACACGGTCTTCTACGCCGACATGATCACCACGTCCGGCATCATGGGCACCGAGGTCAGGGAACTGGACGGGGCCGACCCCCTCGCCGCCGGGATCATGGACCTGACCCGCGGGCGCTTCGCCGCCTCGCCCGACGAGGTGACCGCCACCAACGCGTTCCTGGCGCGCAGCGGACTGCACGTCGGGTCCGAGGTCCGGGCCCAGGGACTGGACCACGCCTACCGCGTCGTCGGCGCCTACGACCTGCCGAGCACGCTCGGCACCGCCCAACTGGACTTCCGTCCCGGCGCGTTCATCGGCCGGTACGTCGCCGCCCGCAAGGCGGCCGGCTCGGACATGGCCGCACCCGCGCCGTCGTACCTGGTCGCGGTGGACGGCGGTTTCACCTGGGACATGGTGCGGCGCGCCAACACCGCCGGGGTGCTGGTCCATTCGCGGACGGTGACGCTCGATCCGCCCGCCGACTCCCAGGTGCCGTTCTACGGGCTGCCGGACTCCGGCAAGTCCGCCGTGCCCCAGGACCGCGCCGCGCTGACCGCCGGGGCGACCGTCGCGGGCATGGCGCTGCTGGAGGTCTGCCTGCTGGCGGGCCCCGCGTTCGCGGTCGGCGCACGGCGTTCGCGGCGCCAACTCGGGCTGGTCGGCGCCAACGGAGGCGACCGCCGGCACATCCGGGCGATCGTGCTCTCCGGCGGCCTCGTCATCGGCGGCGCGGCCGCGGTCGTCGGCACACTGACCGGCATCGTGCTGACGCTGCTGCTGCGCCCGGCGATCGAGGACTACACCGGCAGCCGGTTCGGCGGATTCACCCTGCGGCCCGCCGAGTTGCTGGGCATCGGGGCGCTCGCGGTGGTCACCGGGCTGCTCGCCGCTGCCGTGCCCGCGTTCACCGCCTCACGGCAGAGCGTGCTCGCCTCGCTCACCGGCCGGCGCGTCGCACGAAAGGCCGGACGGCTGCTGCCCTTGGCGGGTCTCATGGCGCTCTGCCTGGGCGCACTGATCGCGGTCTACGGATCGGCACGCACCACCGACACCTACGTGGTGGCCGGCGGTTCCGCGCTCGCCGAACTGGGCCTGGTCGCCCTCACCCCGCTGCTCGTCGCGGGCTTCGGCCGGTTCGGCCGGTGGCTGCCGTTCGCCCCACGGCTGGCGCTGCGGGACGCCGTGCGCCACCGCGGCCGCACCGCGCCCGCGGTGGCCGCGGTGCTGGCGGCCGTGGCGGGCACGGTCGCCGTCGCCACGTACGCGGCCAGCCAGGAACAGCAGAACCGGGACGCGTACGTCGCCAGGGCGCCGCGCGGTGTGCTCGCGGTCGCCCTCCCCTCGGAAGGGGGCCGGGGCATCGAGGCGATGCGGCAGAGCGTGCACCAGCGCATCCCGGTCGGCCGGCAGGCGGATGTGTCACGGCTGGTGACCGGGACGCGGATCTGCGACCCCTTCAGCGCGCAGCCCGGCTGCGGCGACGTCATGCCGGTGCAGCCCGACGCCAACGTGTGCCCGCCCGACGCCGAAGGCTCCTCCGGGACGTTCACCCCGGCACAGTTGCGGGCCTTCGCGACGGACTGGCGGTGCGTGCAGGACGGCACCACGCCGGCGATCTGGGCGGAGGGCAGCGTCCTGGTCGGCGGACCGCAGGTGCTGGATGCCCTCGGGATCCACGACCCCGCCGCGCGGGAGGCGCTGGCCGGCGGGACGACGGTGCTGTTCGACCGCACGTACGCCGACCACGGCTCCCTGCGGCTCCGGGTGACCCCGGACATGTCGAAGCAGGAGACGAGCACGGTGAAGAAGCTGCCGGTGCGGCTGAGCACCGCCCGCGCGTACGGGGTGCGGGCCGTCGTACCGGAGCGGGCCGCCGCCTCCGCCGGGCTGCGCACGCTGCCGCTGGGCTCGCTCTTCACCACCACGCGCATGCCCACCGACGCCGAACAGCAGGCGCTGGCCCAGGACATCGCCAAACTGGGCGTCCGGTCCGACGTCTACCTGGAGCACGGCTACACCGGCAGGTACGGCGTCGTCCTGGTGGCGCTGACCCTCTTCGCGGGCCTGGTGACGATCGGCGCCGCCGGTGTCGCGACGGGGCTGGCCCAGGCCGACGCCGAGGCGGACCTCAGGACCCTGGCCGCCATCGGAGCCCCGGGCCGGGTGCGGCGCACGATCTCCGGCTTCCAGTGCGGGGTCGTCGCGGCGATGGGCGTACTGCTGGGGACGGCGGCCGGCATTCTGCCCGCGGTCGCGCTGCGGCACGTCGACCGGCAGCAGCAGCGGGACCTCGCAGAGCAGATGCTGGAACAGGGCCGCGGCGCCCTCGTCGCCCACGTCGAGGTGCCGGTGGTGGTGCCGTGGGCGACCATCGGCATGCTGCTGGTCCTGGTGCCGCTGGGGGCGACGCTGCTCGCGGCCCTGCTCACCCGCTCCCACAGCCGGATGGGTCGCCGCGCCCTGGACTAGCTGCCCCCTTTTTCAGGGCTCGGTTCGCCTCCGGGGCGCTCCAGCCGGTGTCGACAGTCGATGGTGCTCGGTCCCTCGTTCCTCGAGACCTCCGCGCCTTCTCCTTTTCAACACCGGCCGCGCCCCTTCGGCTCACTCGCCAGTGCGTACGCCACGCCCACCGCCACCGCCTACCGGGTGGTGCGGTGGGCGTCGCGCATGCGGCGCAGGCGGTTGACGGTGACGGGCGCGTGCGCGAGTGCCTCGGGGTCGTCGAGCAGCGCGTTCAGGAGCTGGTAGAACCGCGTCGGCGAGATCCCGAGCCGCTCCCGTATCGCCCGTTCCTTCGCGCCGGGGCCCGCCCACGAGCGGCCGGCGATGTCGAGGACGGCACGGTCCTGGTCGGTGAGGGTCACCTCGTCACGATAGCCCGCGTGGCGAGGGCCATATGAGGTCTGCACCACACCGGCTTCCCCTTGTGCGGCCCCGCCGAATCACCTGGCGGGCGGCGGAACGGGATCTCTTTCGACGAGTGGACTAGACCTTTTGCGCTGTCTCACGGGAGACTGTCCTTCGTGAGACACGTCATCGCCCTCGATGTGGGCGGCACCGGCATGAAGGCCGCTCTGGTCGCGGCGGACGGCACGCTGCTCCACGAGGCGCGCCGCGCGACCGGCCGGGACCGCGGGACCGAGGCCGTCGTCGCGTCCGTGCTGGACTTCGCCGCGGACCTGCGGGCGTACGGGGCGGACACCTACGGCGAGCCCGCCGCCGCGGCCGGGGTGGCTGTGCCGGGGCTGGTCGACGAGCGGGCGGGCGTCGCGGTGTTCTCCGCGAACCTCGGCTGGCGCGACCTGCCGCTGCGCGACCTGCTCTCGCACCGCCTGGACGGCACGCCCGTGGCCCTCGGCCACGACGTGCGCTCCGGAGGCCTGGCCGAGGGCCGGCTCGGCACCGGGCGCGGCGCCGAGCGCTTCCTCTTCGTCGCCCTGGGCACCGGCATCGCCGGCGCCATCGGCATCGAGGGACGCGTCGAGGCCACCGAACTCGGGCACATCGTCGTCCGCCCCGGCGGCGCGGCGTGCGGCTGCGGCCAGCACGGCTGCCTGGAGACCATCGCCTCCGCCTCCGGCGTGGCCCGCGCCTTCGGCGCCGAGGCCGCCGAGTGCGCCGCCGCCGTCGCGGCCGGCGACCCGCGCGCCGTCGCCGTGTGGGACGAGGTGGTCGCCGCCCTCGCGGACGGCCTGGTCACCGGGATCACCCTGCTCACGCCGGAGACGCTGATCGTCGGCGGCGGGCTGGCCGAGGCCGGCGACACGCTCTTCGCGCCGCTGCGCGCGGCCGTCGAGGAGCGGCTGACGTTCCAGAAACTCCCCCTCATCGTGCCGGCGGCCCTCGGGGACACCGCCGGATGCCTGGGCGCAGGGCTGCTGGCCTGGGATCTTCTCTCCCTGGAGGTGACCGCTTGACTGCGGAACCAACCGTGCTGACCGGTGCCCGCGTCGTGCTGCCGGACGGTGTCGTCGACGGCGGCCGGATCACGGTCGAAGGCCGCACGATCGTCGCGGACGACCCGCGCCGGCCCGGGGCCGCCCGCGATCTGACCGGGCACTGGATCGTCCCCGGCTTCGTGGACATCCACGTGCACGGCGGCGGCGGCGCGTCCTTCTCGGCCGCCCGCGCGGAGGACGTCCTCACCGGCGTCGGCACCCACCGCCGGCACGGCACCACCACGATGGTCGCCTCCACGGTCACCGGCGAATTGGACGACCTCGCCCGGCAGGCCGCGCTGCTGTCCGAGCTGGTCGAGCAGGGCGACCTGGCGGGCATCCACTTCGAGGGGCCCTTCATCTCCCCGCACCGCTGCGGGGCCCACAAGCCGTCGCTGCTGCGCGACCCGGACCCCGCGGACGTCCGCAAGCTCGTCGACGCCGCCCGGGGCGCCGCGCGCATGGTGACGCTGGCGCCCGAACTGCCGGGCGGGCTCGACTCCGTACGGCTGCTGGCCGAGCACGGCGTCATCGCCGCCGTCGGCCACACCGACGCCGCCTACGAGGCCACCTTGGAGGCCATCGACGCCGGCGCCACCGTCGCCACGCACCTGTTCAACGCGATGCCCACCCTGCTGCACCGGCAGCCCGGCCCCATCGCCGCACTGCTGGAGGACGAGCGGGTCACCGTCGAGTTGATCAACGACGGCGTCCACCTGCACCCGGCCGTCCTCGAACTGGCCTTCCGCAGCGCGGGCGCCAACCGGGTGGCCTTCATCACCGACGCCATGGACGCGGCCGGTTTCGGCGACGGCCGCTACCTGCTGGGCCCCATGGAGGTCGACGTCACCGACGGCGTCGCCCGGCTGGTCGAGGGCGGCTCCATCGCCGGTTCCACCCTGACCCTGGACACCGCCTTCAAGCGGGCCGTCACCGTGGACGGCATCGCCGTCACCGACGCCGTGCGCGCCCTGAGCGCCAACCCGGCGCGGCTGCTGGGCGCGTACGACCGCATCGGCTCGCTGGAGCCCGGCAAGGACGCGGACCTGGTGGTGCTGAACGAGGCGTACGACCTGGTGGGCGTCATGCGCCAGGGGCAGTGGGTCGTCGAGCCGTAGTGGATCGGGCGGACCTCCGGCCGTAGCCGTCCGGCGCCGGAGGTCCGCCCTGTCATACGAGGCGGGCGTTACTGCCCGGCCTTCTCGCCCTTCGGCCCGACGGCGAACCATGTCCCGCCGACGCCCTGGCCGTTGAGGTCGCCGGGCTTGGTGTCCCCCGCGAAGCGGTAGACGGGCATGCCGCCCACCGTCAGCTGCACCTGGCCGTCCTGGCGGCGGATCGCGCCCACCTGGTCGCGGTCCACGCCCGCCAGGTAGACGTTGCCGCCCTGCTGGATGGTGACCGCCGGCCACTGGACGGCGCAGGCGTCGTTGCAGTGCGACTGCGACGGGTCGGCGCTGTCCGGGTCGAAGCGGTACAACGCGGCCTGGTTGATGTTGATCAGATGCGGGGCCGTCACCGGCGGCGAGGTGACCGCGGACAGCTGCACCCAGCGCGGCGGGGCCTCCTGGACGGCCGCCCCCACGACGGTGCCGCCGTTGCCGGTCAGCCCGGCCTGCGCGGCCGTGCGGTCGACGACCTGGAGCGCGGTGTTGCCCACGGGCTGCGACGCGACGGGGGGCGCCGCGGGCGGGCTCGCGGGCGGGGCGGCGGGCGCCGACGCGGCCGGGGCGGAGGCATCGCCGATGGTGATGGTCTTGCCGCACCCGGCCAGGGCCGCCACGCCGCACAGGGCGACCACGCCGGCGACGGCCGCGCGGCGTACGCGGGCGCGCGGGGCGGCGCCGGAGAAGTGGTGAAGAGAGGTCACGGCCGGTACACGAGGCCGCGCGCGAAACGGTTCACCGCTTCTTCGGGTTCTTGGGGTTCTTCGGGGGCGGCGCCGGAAGCCGATTGAACCCCGCGGCCCGTCCCGCCCGTGTGACCCGTGAGGCCGCGAGCGGCCGAGCACGAGGGGATCGGCATGGCCCAGGACATCAACATACCGGGGAACGAGCTGCGGGAGGCCCAGCAGATGCTGGACTTCGTCCACGACTTCATCGACATCGGACACCACACGTTCGACTTCGACGCGGCCTTCGGCCCCGAGCTCTCCCACGGCTCGGCGCAGCACTTCGAGAACAAGTGGGAGGACGGCAAGAAGCAGCTCCAGAAGCAGGTCAAGGGCATCCGGGACGCCATCGGCAGCATCCTCGACTCCTTCGACAAGACCGACCAGGACGCCGCCTCCAACCTCGACGACGGAAAGAGTGGCCAGTGAGCACCGCGCACCGTTTCCTGCTCGACATCCCCGACCTGTGGGACACCGTCGACCTCAGCGGGGAGGAGCTGTCCAGGACCCGCGCCAAGGCGCTCGCCACCACCGACGACCCCCGCGAGAAGGCCCGGATCAACGACATGTTCCGGCAGGGGCGCGAGGTGAGCCGGGCCGCGCGGCGGCACGGCGCCCTGCTGGCGGCCGGCACCGCGACCCTCTACGGCGACGACCTGTTCATGGCCTACGGCATGGTCTTCGCCGTCACCACGCCCGAGGGCTCGGAGCTGACGCTCCCGGTGCTCTCCGCGCAGCTGGGGATCTCCTCCGCGAACGGGACAGCGCCCAAGGACCGGGTGATCGCCTCCGCGAAGGTGCCCCATGTGGGCACCGTGGCCCGGGTGACCGGCACCGAGACCACCCGGCTGACCGCCGACATCGACGTGGAACTGCTGACGATGCACACGATGATGCCGGTCCCCGGCCGCGCCGACGACTTCCTCGTCGTCACCCTCGCCAGCCCCAACCTGCCGCTGAAGAACGAGGTGTACGACCTCTTCGACGCCATCACCGGCACCTTCCGCTTCCTCACCGAGGAGGGCGAGCCGCTGGCGCCCGTCGCCCGCGCCTCCTGAGACCGGACTCCGTACGCGAAGGGCGGCCGGGACATCGCGTCCCGGCCGCCCTTCGTGCGTGTCGTCCGGCGTCAGACCTCCGTGCCGGACAGCGGCACCTGCACCGCCCGCAGCGACCCGTCGCCGAGGTGGATCAGGCCGCGGCCGGGCTGCGGCGCCTGGCCGACCACCCCGCGGGTCAGCTTGACGCCGATGACCTCGCCGTCGGCCAGGCCCTGCGGCGACAGCAGCATGCCGGTGCGGTTCCGCTTCACCTGGCCCATCCAGCCGGCCAGGCTCAGCGCCAGCGACTCGGCGTTGCCGGCGGCCAGCACGCCCCAGCCGTTGCCCGCGCCGCCCCGGGCGAGCAGCGCCAGGTCGGCGTCGATGTCGGAGCCCATGAACAGCTCGGCGTCGTCCACGACCACCACCGCGTTGTCCTGCGGAATGGCGCCGAGCACCCCCCGGAACTCCTCGACCGTCACCTGCGCGTCGGTGATCACGGCCGCCACCCCGGGCCTGCCCTCCAGTTCGCGCAGCGGCGAGCGGCGCGGCGCCAGCAGCACCAGGCCCGTGCCCTCCGCCAGCAGCGAGTGCGCGGCGGTGAGCAGCACCGTGCTGCGGCCGGTCCGCGGCGGCCCGGCGACGACGAACGTGGGAACGTCGGCGAGGTCCGGGCCCAGCGAGGCGAGGGTGTCGCCGCCGACCGCGACCAGCGGGCGCATCGGCCCGCGCCGGGTGTGCAGGGCCAGCGCGTCGCGGTAGGCGATCCGGTCCGGCAGGACGTCCAGGCGCAGCGGCCCGCGCTCCGCCGGCACACCGGCCTCGCGTTCGGCGAGCGCCGTGCCGAGCGCGGTGAGGAACTGGCCCTGCGCCGCGCCGGAGAGGTCACCGGTCAGGACCGCGATCTGGGCCTCCGCCAGGTCCAGGGTGCGGATGCCGCGCCCCGGGGCCGGGTCGCTCGGCGCCGACTTGGACGGGACGCCGACCGACGAGTAGTCCTGGCGGTCGTTGAGCTTGAGGACGATCTTGTCCTCGGTGGTGCCGGAGAACCGGCTGGAGCCCAGCACCCGGTCGCCCGCGAGCACGAGGTGGATGCCGACGCCCGCACCGTCCCGCAGCAGCCTGATCATGCGCTCCATGAGGCTGCCGTTGTCGTACGCGGTGAACTCGCGCTCGAAGACCTCGAAGCGGTCCACCAGGAGCACGATGTGCGGCAGCCGCTCCCCCGCGGCCTGGGTGCGGCGCAGCTCGGCGAGGTCGGCGGCGCCGCGGGTGCCGAGCACGCCCTGCCGGGCGGTGAGTTCGGCGTTCAGCCGGTCCAGCAGCCGGCCCAGGCGCTCCACCTGGTTGCGGTCCACGACCGCGCCGCAGTGCGGCAGCGCGGTGAGCGCGTTGAGCGCGCCGTTGCCGCAGTCGATCCCGTACAGATGGACGTCGTCCGCGCCGTGCGCCTGCGCCAGGGCGGCGGCGAGGGTGCGCAGCGACTGGGAACGGCCGCTGCGGGGCGAGCCGATGAGGTGCAGGTGGCCCGCCCGGTCGATGTCGAACTCCAGCGCGGCGCGGGTCTGCCGCGCGGGCAGGTCCACCATGCCGTAGGCGACGGGCGGCAGTTCGGCCTCCCGTTCGCCGGCCGGTTTGGGCGCGGGCGGCGCCGTCCACTCCAGCACCTCGGGCAGCGCGGGCAGCCAGGGGCTCGGCTGCCGGGGAACCCCGGCCAGCCGCGCGGCCTGGGCGACAGACGCGGTGAGCACCGCGAGGTCGGTGACCGCCTCCGCCTGCGCCAGGCCCCTGCGGGCGCCGCGGGAACCGCCGGTGGGCAGCGGCCCGCCGAGCTCCCGCCAGGTCACCGCGTGGGCCCGGACCGGCACTTCGGTGCCCTCGGCGACCGCGCCGCCGGGCCGCCGGCCGCCGACGCGCCCGGACTGGAACGGCAGCAACGCCGACGGGCCCAGGCGCGCGTAGGCGCGTCCCGGGTTGGCGGGCGAGATCTCCCCCGAGTCGGGGGCGTCGATGATGTCGCGGCTCTCGGTGGTGTCGGTGGTGCGCAGCGCGATCCGCAGGTTGGTGTTGGCCCGGATGTCCGGGGTCACCGCGCCGCCGGGACGCTGGGTCGCCAGCACCATGTGGATGCCCAGCGAACGCCCGCGCTGGGCGATGTTGACCAGGCCCGAGATGAAGTCGGGCAGTTCGCGCACCATGGACGCGAACTCGTCGACGACCAGGAGCAGCCGGGGCAGCGGCGGCAGCACGTCGCCGCCGCGGGACCGCTTGTCGAGGTAGTCCTCGATGTCCTTGGCCCCGGCCTGCGCCAACTGGGTCTCCCGGCGGCGCAGTTCCGCGCCCAGCGAGACCAGGGCGCGCTCCACCAGGTGCGTGTCCAGGTCGGTGACCAGGCCGACGGTGTGCGGCAGGTCGGCGCACTCGGCGAAGGCGCTGCCGCCCTTGTAGTCGATGAGCACAAAGGTCATCTCGTCCGGCCGGTTCACCACCGCGAGCGTGGCGACCAAAGTCTGCAGCAGCTCGGACTTGCCCGAACCGGTGGTGCCCGCGATCAGCGCGTGCGGCCCGTCGCGGACCAGGTCGACCGAGAAGTCCCCGTCGTAGCCGGTGCCCAAGACCGCCCGCGTGCTGCGGCCGCCGAGCGACCAGCCCGCCACCACCGCCTCCGCGGTGGGCGGTTCGAGGCCCAGCAGGTCCAGCAGCCGGACCGAGCCGGGCAGCGCGCTCTCGTCGCTGTCGCCGACACCGCGCAGCGGCGCCAGCGCCCGGCCGAAGCGCTCGTACCAGGCGGGCTCCGGCGAGTCGGTGCGCACGCCCTCCAGGGCGGAGCCGGTTCCGGTGCGGACCCGCGAGACACCCTGCGCGGTGTCCCCGGTGACGACGACCGCGCCGCACTCCTCGGGCAGCAGCCGCTCCTCGCGGTCGATGCACAGGGTGTGGACACCCACCGACGGCCCGTCCCGCAGCAGGGCGATCACGCCCGGCAGCGAACGGGCCCTGCGGGCCTGCTCCAGCACGACCAGGATGTCCGGGTAGCCGTTGACGCCGCCCCGGACCAGATCCGGTCCGGCCGCCATACGGGACGTGACGATCTGGCCCAGTTCGCCGATGCGGCGGGCCAGCGACTCGGTGGTGCTGCCCACCAGCGCGTAGGCGTCCTCGCCCTGGGCCTGCGCGTGCGGCAGCCAGCGGGCCCACGACCACGCCGCCTCCCCCTCGGGCCCGGCGAGCACGACGATCCGCAGGTCCGCCGGGCTGTGCAGGGCGGCGGCCTGGGCCGCCATCCACCCGGCGAGCCGCTCGGCGCCGGGACCGGCGAGCCCCGCCACCCCGGCCCTGCGCAGCGGCACGGAGACCGGCACCTGGCCCAGGAGCGGCACGGTGGTGCGCCGGTGCTCGTCCTGGGTGGGGTCCTCGACGCTCAGCGACGAGGGAAGATCGGCCGTCCCCACCCGGACGGAGAGGAAGTCCGGGTCCTGCCAGCGCCGTTCCCACAGCCGCTCGGACGGCCGCACGGCCATCTGCAGCAGCGAGGCCGGATCGGGCAGCGACAGCCGCAGCCCGCGCTGCTCCTCCAGGACGGCGGACTCGACGTCCGCCTCGACCCGTCGCAGCGCGCCCTCGTACTCCTCCTTCTTCTCCAGGTACTTCAGCATCGCCTGCTTGCGCCCGCCGAACTGGGTGAACAGCGCGGCGAGCGGCGAGAGCAGGGCGATGAAGACGAAGACCCAGCTCTTGGTGACGAAGATGGCGATCGCCGCGCTGCCCGCGGGCAGCAGCAGGATCGGCAGCAGCGGGACGGGCCGCTTGTCGGGCCGCACGGGCGGCGTCGGGAGCCGGAACTTGCCGCCCGCGCGAGCGGGCAGGAAGCGCGGCGGCCGGTTGAACTCCAGGCCCAGGCCGTCGGCGGCCGGGGTCAGCGGCGCGGTCGCCGCCTCGCGCGACGCCAGCTCCAGCAGGGTGTCGCCGACGGCGAGCTGACTGCCCTCGCGCCAGGCCGCACCGGCCGCCGGCGCCTTGCCGTCGAGCAACGCGTCGGCCGCGGACAGCAGTTCCGCACCACCGTCGAGCCGCACCCGGATCCGGGCCGCGAACGCCGGGGCGTCCTCGGCCAGCCGGATGCGGCAGGTGCGGTCGCTGCCGAGGTCGTACTCGCCGGGCACCAGCCGGAAGACCGTGCCCGCGCCCCGCCCCGACACCAGCCGGATCTCGGTGCGCCCCTCGGGCTCGGACTCCGCCGGCAGGGCGGAACCGAGCCCGAGGTCCATGCCGTCCCGCACCCCGGCCGCCTGGAGGGTGGCGTCCGGGTCGATCTCCCCCGCCCCGGTGAACAGGGCGGGCCCCCCCGCCCCGCCGGCCCCCTCGTGGTCGACGGCCCGCGCGAGTTCCGCCGCGAGAGTGCCGGCCCGTGCGGTCGGCTCGGTCTCGACGACGACGGTGGTGGACACCCCCTCGACCCGGGGGTCACGGACGCTGACGTTCAAACGCACGATGCATCGTCTTTCTCACGGAGGGGCGGGACGGGGGGAGCGGGCTCAGCCGAGGTTGGAGCCGAGCTGGTCGTCGGTCTGCGAGAACGCGTCGCCGACGGAGCGGACGTACTGTCCGATGCCCTGCAGACCCTGGTTGACCTGGTCGAAGCCCTTGGCGAACTCGTCGAAGAACGGCGAGAACTTCTGCTGGGCGGCCGGGGTGCTGTAGCCGTTGGCGAGCAGGTTGGAGATCTTGCCCTTGACCTCGCTCAGCTTGTCCTGGAGCTGCGAGAAGTCGTTGAGCAGCGCCTGCGAGGTGGAAGCGGTCTCGTCCGAGTTGACGCGGTAGTCGGGCATGTCGGTACTCCTTGCGTGATCGGGTGAAGAATCCGTCCCTCGGAGGGACGGAGGTCTGTGAGGTACGGGTCCCGGACGGCGCTAGCGGCCGTCGGCCCCCGTCGTCCCGTCGCCTCCGGCGGGGCTGGTCGGCGCGGTGGTGAAGCCGTCGCCTCCGGCGGGGCTGGTGGGTGCGGTGGTGAAGCCGTCGCTGCCGGAACCGGCCGGCGAGGCACCGCCGCCCGGCGGGGCCGCCGGGCTCTGCGGCGGGATGTCCAGCGGGGTCAGCGGTGGCCGCCCGGTCGTGGGCGACGGCGGCAGCGGCACGTCCGCCGGGTTCACCGTGTGCGCCGCGCCGGTGCCCGCGGGTGCGGCCGGGGCCGTGGGCGCGGTCGGGGAAGCGGGCGGCGTGGGGGCAGTCGGGGAGGCGGGCGGCGTGGGCGAGTGGGGCGAGGCCGGGGCCGTGGGCGAGGTCGGCGAGGGCGGCAGGGGCACGTCCGCCGGGTCCACCGTGTGCGCCGGGCCGGTGCCCGCCGGCGGTGCCGGGGTCGTGGTCGCCGGGCCGGTGGAGCCCTTGATGGGGATGCCGTCGGCGACACCGTCGATCTTGCGTCCCAGCCCCGCGACACCGACCGGCCCGGAACCCAGCTTGGGCGCGGAGTTGGCGATCTCCCCGGCCGCGACCTCGTTGGGGTCGCCGCCCTGGGCCACCCCGACACCGATCTTCGCGCCGAGGGTCGAGCCCTCCTCGATGAAGCCGCCGACCTGGTCCGAGGCCCGCTTGCCGATCGAGTCGCCCAGCGCGGGATCAGTGGTGTCGCCGAACCGGCCGCCGCCCCCGGGCGGTACCGGCGCGTTGCCGCGCGCGGAACCGATCTTGCCGATGCCGCCCTTGAACGCCGTCCCGGCGACCGCGCCGGCGGCGGCGCCCGCGAAGACACCGGCCGCGGTGATCTTGTCGTGGTTGGCGGCCTTGGCGGCCGCCTCCAGCGCGGAGTTGGTCAGGAACTTGCCGCTGACGTCCACGGCCGTCTTGCCCACCGGGTTGGCCAGCACCGCGCCGACCGCCTTGTTGGCGGTGATCGACTCGCCGACCTTGGTGATCGTGCCGGAGACCTTGGCGATGGTCCCGGAGTTCTTGATCGCGGCGACCGCGGCCGGGGCGATCGCCTGGACCGCCTTGCTGCCGAGCTTGAACAGGGAGGCACCGGGGATGATGCCGATCAGCCCGGCGACGAAGTCACCGGCCTTGATGCCCCCCGTCTGACTCGCCACCACTTGGTTGAAGACGAACAACGCCCCGCCGAGCAGCGCTCCCACCACCGGGAAGAACACGGCCACCACGGCGATCAGCGCGGCCAGCAGGATCTGGACGAACGGGAAGTCCTTGAAGAAGTCGGCGATCTTCTGGAAGACGTTGCGCTCGGGAATCGCCTCCGACGCCGCCTGGTCCAGGACATCGGCGCAGGTGCGCTGCGCGGACTCCCGCATCTGCTTGGCCTGCTGGGCCAGTCCCTTGGCGGCCCCGAGCTCGTTGTTGCCCGCGTCGATCTCGTCCTGGACCGCGCGGGCCTGCGACTTCTCCTCGTCGGTGGGGTTCTCGCCGAGCGTCTTGGGCGTCTGGCCGGCCTTCGCGGCGGCCGAACGGGCCTGGTCGACGGCGCGGTCGAAGGTGTCCTGGGCTTCCTGGAGGCGGGGGATGTAGTCGGTGTAGGCGCGGGCCGCGTCGTGGTACGAGGTCGCCGTCTTGTTCAGCTTGTCGGGAAGGTCGTCACCGATCTTCTCCTTGAGCTGGTCCATGGCCGAACCGCGGCCGAGGGAGATGGTGCCGTCCTTCTTGAGGATGTTGAGCGCCTTCTCGGCGGCGTCACCGACGTCCTGGTACCGCTTGACGATCCCGCGGATCAGTTCGGGGTCACCCGGCGTCGGGTCCCGGTCGAGCCCGACGAGACGGAAGTCCTCGTCGCTCGCGTGCCGGCGTCCCATCCTTGCCCCTCCCAGCTCCGTGTTCGTTGTCGCTTGCCACACGGCGCCCACCGGGACTTGGTTCAGATCTCTTTCGAACCTTTTTCACGGGGCGCCCCGTGTAGGGGGTGACGGAACCCGGAACCCCGGACCACGGCCCGGCACGCACACGACGACTTGGGTGGAGACGATGAGAGACGGCGTCAGCGCCACAGGGCGGCACCGGCCGGGTGCCGGTACGGCCGCACCCGCCCGCGGGACGGCCGTGCGCCGCGCCGCGGCCGCGGTACTGCTCGCGCTCTGGGCCCTGTTCGCGGCGGGCGCCGCCCCGGCGAGCGCGGACGACCAGCTGGTGAAGGTCTTCGTGGTCCAGGACACCGCGGCGGCCGGGGGAGCGCCCGCGACACTCGCGTCCGTCGCGGCGAGCACCCTCGGCGACCCGGCCCGCGCCGGGGAGATCTTCGACCTCAACCGCGGGCAGGCGCAGACCGACGGCTCCGCCCTCACCAGCCCGGACGAGCAGCTGCACCCCGGCTGGATCCTGCGGCTGCCGCAGGACGCCTCGGGCCCCGACGTCCAACTGGCCCGGGACAACGCCGCCCAGAACGCCTCCGCGCCCCCGGCCGCCGACAGCGCGACGACGGGCACAGGCACGGGCGGCGGTACCGCATTCACCATTCCGCTGCCGGCCGCGATCGCCGTACTGGGCGCCGTTCTGCTCGCCCTGGTGACCGCGGGCATCGTCGGACGCCGCCATG
Source organism: Streptomyces sp. NPDC046977 (assembly GCF_040644455.1). NCBI lineage: Bacteria > Bacillati > Actinomycetota > Actinomycetes > Kitasatosporales > Streptomycetaceae > Streptomyces > Streptomyces sp. NPDC046977. The sequence goes on along the minus strand of NZ_JBEYWO010000002.1, from coordinate 267,611 downwards.
TGCGCGCCGCGTGGGCCGCACTGGGCCGCGCGGTGCGCCGGCTCGGCGATCCCGTCGCCCGGCGCCGCCGCCTGGCGCTGCGCCGCACCGTGGGCCGGCGCTTCGCCGCCGACGCGGGCTCCGTGCGCCGCGCCTACGCGGCCGCCGCCGAACTGTCCGGCCCCGGCGCCGCCCCGGAGCGCCCGGTGCACGCCCTGCGCGTGGACAGCACCGGGGTGACCGCGTGGCTGACCCCCGGTGACGCACCCGGCGCCCCGTGGACGGCACTCGACGGGCCGGAGGGCACCCGGTGGCGCACCACCGCCGGCACCGGCACCTCCCGGGTCCCGGACGACCGGGCCTGCCTGGTGCGGGTCGGTGTCGAAGCGGACGGGGAACCGGTCTTCTACGACCTCAGCCGGCTCGACGGGGTGCTCAGCGTCACCGGCGACCGCGACGTCGCCCGCGACGTGGTGAACGGCCTGCTCGAAGAGGTCGCCCGCAGCCGGCCCGGCACCCCGGTGACCGTCCTGCGCGGGCCCGAGGACACGTCGCAGCTGACGCTGCCCGCCGGGCTGCGGCAGGTCGTCCGCATCGAGGCGGGCGCGGCGGCACCGGCGTCCCCGGCTCCCGGGGAGCACACCACGGTGCGCGGCGCCGCCGCCCGCCGGCCGGTCCTGGGCCTGGTCGTCATCGCCGGCACGCCCACGGGCTCGGAGGCAGCCGAACTGGCCGAGCTGTGCGGCCCCGGCGGGGCCGGCTGGACCGGACTGGTCTGCGGCGACGTCGGCGGCGCCCACTGGCGCTGGACGGCCGACGCGGACGGCGGGGTCGACATCCCCGTGCTCGGACTGCGCCTGACGGTCCCGGCCTGAAGGACGTGAACGGGGTCGGCTCCGCGGTCAGCTCGCCGCGGAGCCGACCCGGCTGCGCAGATTGCTGAGCGCGTAGTGCTGCCGGGACTTCACCGTGCCCGCGGGCACCCCGAGGATCCTGGCCGTCTCCTGCACGGTCCTGCCGAACAGGTACGTGTGCACGAGCACCTCGCGGTGCTCGTGCGACAGGTGCCGCAGCAGGGCCCGCGCGTCGACCGAGGCCAGGACGGCGTCGGCGTGGTCGGGCTGGACCACGTCGTCATGGTCCGCGCCCACCGTCTCGTGGCGGGAGCGGGCGCTGCGGATGCGGTCGATGGCCAGGTTGCGGGCCACCGTCAGCAGCCAGCCCCGGACGGAGCCCTCGCTGCCGTACAGCCGGTCGGTGTGGTGCCAGGCCCGGATCAGCGTCTCCTGGACGACGTCCTCCGCCATGTGGCGGTCCCGCAGCAGCCGCTCGGCGTAGGCGAGCAGCGGTTTGCCGTGGTCGGCCACCAGAAGGGTCAGCAGATGTCCGGAGCGTGCCGCGGGGCGGACACCCGGGGCGGCGGCGAAAGTCATGGTCGGTCCTGGAAGGCACAGCTCGTCCCCGTCGGCGCTCCCGGCTCCTGCACCGGCACCACCGCACGGCCGGAGCGGTGCGCGGATCGCCGAAGGACGGGGCGGGGCGGGCGGCGGCCGGACCGGGCGTGGGGCCCGCCGGCCGACGGGCACGAAGGTTCGTGCCTGCTTCGGCGATGTTCCTGGCGGAATCAGCGCGTGGCGTGATCGTAAGCAGGCACCGATGCCGAAAAACTGACGCAATTCTGACCATCCGCGCCACGCCCCGGGTCCGGGCACGGCAACGGCCCGCCGGGGCAGCGGATGCCCCGGCGGGCCGTCGGCCGGACCCCCGGGCCGGCGCGCTCGCGCCGCCCGGGCCGGGACGGTCAGCCCTTGGCCGCCGGAACGGTCTTGCCGCGGTCGACCGTGATGTCCTTCTTGATCGCGAACCACACGCCCTTGACGTTCTGGCCGTTGGTGTCGCCGGGCTGGCTGTCGCCCTTGAAGGTGTAACCGGGCCAGCAGTTGAACGCCTCCTGCGCGGTGCCGTTCGGCGTGTTGAAGGTGAACAGCGCCTTGGGGTCGAGGCCCGCCTTCTTCGCGTCGGCCGCGGTCACCGGGGCGGTGGGGGTCCACTTCTGCAGGCAGGTCGCGTCGCACGCGGTCTTCATCGGCCACGGCTCGTCCTTGGTGAACAGGTACAGCGTCCGGCCGTTCTTGTCCTGGAGGATCTTCCCGAGCTTGGGGTCGTTCAGCACGCCGAGGGCCGGGCGCTCCACACCGGCCTTCCAGCCGTCGGGCTCCGCGGCGTACCACACGCCCTTGACGCCCTGGCCGTTGGTGTCACCGGGCTGCGTGTCCTTGGCGAAGTAGTACAGCGGCTTGCCCGCGAGGGTGAGCTGCTTGGAGCCGTCGGTACGGGTGATGGAGCCGAGCAGGTCCTGGTTCAGGCCCTTCGCGGTCTGGGTGTCGTCCGCGGGGACCGGCGGCCACTGTGCCGCGCAGTCGCCCTCGCAGTTCGACACTCCGGGCGTGGTGTCCTTGCTGAAGACGTAGACGGTCCTGCCCTTGCCGTCCACGACGATCGTCTTGAGCTGGGTGTCGGTGCGCACCGCCAGCCCGGACGCCGCCTCCGTCACCGGCGGGGCCGACACCGTGTCACCCACGTTGGGATAGCCGGACACCGCGTTCACCACCGGCTGCTCCACCGCCGCGGGTGCGGCGCCCGTGCCGGTCTGCTGACCGCAGGCGGTGACAGCCGTCAGCGCCAGCGCCGTACCGGTCAGGAACAGGGCGTTCCGCGCGTTCTTGTTCATCGCACTTCCTCAGGTCCACCAGACGTCCGCTCCGGGCCGGAGCTACGCCGCTATACACGGACCCGTGGCACCACTGGGTTCAACCCGGTGCCGTGCAATTTTTCGCGCACCCCCCGGGCGTCGGGATGACCGATGCCCTCCAGGATCGCCAGCGCCTGACGCAGCGCACCCGCGGCGCCGTTGACGGCACCGGCGGCGATGTGGGTGTCGGCGATGTGGACGAGGGTGTCGGCCTCCAGGTACGCGTCCCGGATCTCCCGGTACATCCGCAGCGCCCGCCGGAAGCAGTCCAGCGCCTCTTGGTGGTCGCGCAGTTGGTGGTAGGCGCAGCCCAGGCTGTCCCACGCGGCGGCCTCGCCGTTGAGATCGCCGGTCTCCTGGTGGATGGCGAGCGAACGGCGGCACTCCTCCACCGCCTGGTCGTACTCGCCGAGCAGCATGTACGTCCAGCCGACCTCGTTGTGCACGCTGGCCTCGCCGTTGAGCTGCCCGGCCGCACGGTACAAGTCGCCGGCGAGCCCGTAGTGGCGCAGCGCGTCGTCGTGCCGCCCCTGCCGGTTCGACAGGAAGGCCCAGTAGCGGTGGACCCGGGCCTGGCCGCAGGCCTCGCCGACCTCCCCGAACAACTGCAGGGCGCGGAGCAGGTGTTCGCGCGCACCCTCCCAGCGGTCCAGCCGCCCCAGCGCGAAACCGAGCGCCCGGTGCGCGTGCGCCTGACCGAGGACGTCGCCCTGCCGCTGCGCGGCCGTGGTGGCCGTGGTCTGCGCGGTCCGCTGCTCCTGCCAGCGGCCGTTGCGGTCCAGGTACAGCTCCAGCACCACGGCCAGCCGCCAGCTGTGCGACCCGTCCCCGTGCCGGCCGTCCTGCTCGACGGCGGCCAGCAGCACGGACCGTTCGGCATCGAGCCAGTCGGCCGCCGCGCGCTGGTCCGTGAAGCGCTCGGGCACGGTGTGCGGCGCCGGACGGCGCAGCGCGAGCCGTTCACGGTGCGGGGCGAGCGCGGCGACGGCGGTGTGCGCGCTGTGCAGGTAGTGGTCGAGCAGCCGGACCCCGGCCGCGGCCGCCTCCCCCGGGTCGTCGAGCTCGCCGGTCAGTTCCGTCGCGTACGCCCGCAGCAGCCCGTGCGAGGAGAACCGGCCCGGCGCGTTCTCGAAGAGCAGCTGCGCCCGGACCAGCTCCGCGAGCAGCGCGCGCGTCTGCCCGGTGCGCCGGGCCGCGAGACTCGCGGCGGCGGCCACCGAGCAGTCCGGCCCGGGATGCACGGCCAGCAGCCGGAACAGCCGGGCCGCCTCCGTGCTCAGCGCCTGGTACGACCAGGAGAAGACGCTGCGCGCGTCGCCCAGCGGCGGCTCACCGGTGAAGGCGTCGAGGCTGCCGTGGCTCTCGCGCAGCTCGTCGGCGATCGCGGACAGCGGGAAGCCCGGGTTCAGGGCCGCGCGGGCGCTGACGATGGCCAGCGCCAGCGGGAGCCGCCCGCACAGCGCCACGATCTCCGCGGTGGCCAGCGGTTCCCGGGCGACCCGGTCCGCGCCCAGCCGCAGGGCCAGCAGCTCCTCCGCGTCGTCCTCGCCGAGCAGGTCCAGGGTCAGGGAGCGGGCGCCCTCGGCGGCCACCAGCCCCTGGAGCTGATGGCGGCTGGTGACGACCGCCAGGCAGCCGGGCGCCGACGGCAGCAGCGGGCGGACCTGCTCGGAGTCGCGGGCGTTGTCCAGCACGACCAGCACACGGCGGCCGGCCAGCAGGCTGCGGTAGAGCGCGGCCTGCGCCTCCAGCCCCGCGGGGATGCGGCCGACCGGTATCCCGAAGGCGTCGAGCAGCGCGCGCAGTGCCTCGGCCGTGCCCATCGCGGCGCCCGTGAGGTGGAAACCGCGCAGGTCCAGATAGAGCTGGCCGTCCGGGAAGCGGTCGGCGACCTGATGGGCCCAGTGCACGGCCAGGGTGGTCTTGCCCACCCCCGCCATGCCGCTGATCACCACGGCCTGCGCCGGTTCCGCGGGGACGGGCAGCAGCGTCCGGGACAGTTCCAGCTCCGAACGCCGCCCGGAGAAGGCGGCGAGGTCCCGGGGCAGCTGCGCCGGGCGCAGCGGGACCGCGCCGCCGGGGGCGTCGTCCGCCGGGGGCGCTGTGTCTGCCGCGTCCGCTGTGACCGGCGCATCCGCTGGGTCCGCTGGACTCACGACGGGTCGCGCGGGTGCCGGTACCGCCTCCGCCGGTGCCGCGCGGTCCACGGCCGTGCCGTCCAGCACGCGGTACTGCGCCTCCCGCAGCTCCGGACCCGGGTCGAGCCCGAGCTCGTCGGCGATCCGCAGCCGTACTCCCTGGTAGACCTCCAGCGCCTCCGCCTGGTGCCCGGTCGCGGCCAGCAGGTCGATCAGCCGGGCCTGGAGCACCTCGTCCAGCGGATGGTGGGCGGCGGCCTGCCGCAGGGTGATCAGCACCCGCTCCGTCAGGGCGTCCCCCGCGGCCGGCGCGTACCCGGCGGCCTCCTTCACGGCGACCAGGTGCTCGTTGTCCACGGCGGCGAAGACCGGGTGCGCCCGCACCTCGGGCGCGATGCCGGAGGCCGTCGGGCCCCGCCACAGCCCCAGCGCGTCGACCAGCAGCCCGGTGGCCCGGACCCGGTCGCCGCGCTGCGCCAGGTTCCGCGCCTGTACGCGCAGCGCCCGGAACTGCAGCAGGTCCAGCTCCGCCGGCTCCACCTCCAGCCGGTAGCCGCCCGCGTCACGGACCAGACGGCGCGACGCGGACCCTGTCGGCAGCCCGGGTTCGAGCAGCCGGCGCAGCCCGCCGATGTGCCGATGGACCACGTTCACCGCGGTCTCGGGGGGCTCTTGGCCCCACAGAGCGTCCAAAATGGCGTGCAATGGCACCGGTTGCCCGCTCTGGGCCAGCAACAGGGCGAACAGGGCCCGCTGCTTCGGGGGGCCCAGCTTCACCTCGGCCCCGTCCCGCCAGGAACGGACCGGCCCGAGGATCTGGAAGCGCACCACCACCCGGCCAAGCTTGGCATGCCCGCGGGGCTGCGTCGCGCCCGGAGCCGACGGCGGGCCCTCCGACCGGGACAAAGGCGGTCCGGCGGCAGCCCGGGGTCTGTGCCCGAGACCGTTCCTTTGGCATGATCCCTTCCCATCGCACCCGTTGTTCGAAGGGATCTCGCGTGATCGTCACCGTCACGTTGAACGCCGCCATCGACGTGACCTACCGCGTCCCCCGGCTGCGGCCGCACACCACCCACCGGGTGTCGGAGACCGCCGAACGCCCCGGTGGCAAGGGCCTGAACGTCGCCCGCGTCCTGGCCGCCCTCGGCCACGAGACCGTGGCGACCGGTTTCGCGGGCGGCCCCGCCGGCGCCCTGCTGCGGGACCACCTCGCCGCCGTGGACGGCGTCACCGACGCCCTGGTCCCCATCTCCGGCACCACCCGGCGCACGGTCGGCGTCGTGGACGCGTCCGGCGGCGGCACGACGATGTTCAACGAGCCCGGCCCCACGATCACTTCGGAGGAGTGGACGGCCTTCCTCGGCGTCTACCGCAAGCTCCTGGACGACGGCGCGCGGGCCGTCGCGCTCTGCGGCAGCCTGCCGCCCGGGCTGCCCGTCGGCTGCTACGCCGACCTCGTGCGGGACGCGCGGGCCTCGGGCACACCCGTCCTGCTCGACACCAGCGGTGAACCGCTGCGGCGCGGACTCGCCGCCCGGCCCGACCTCGTCAAGCCCAACGCGGGCGAACTGGCCGGTCTCACCGGGGCGTTGGAGCCCCTGCGGGCCGCCCGCGACGCCCGGCGCCGCGGTGCCCGCGCCGTCGCCGCCTCGCTCGGCCCCGACGGCCTCCTCGTCCTCACCGAGGACGGCTCCGTGCTGCGCGCCCGTCCGCCCGCGCCCGTCGCCGGCAATCCGGCCGGCGCGGGCGACTCCGCCGTCGCCGGCCTGCTGTCCGGTCTCGTGGAGGGACTGGACTGGCCGCGCCGGCTCGCCCGCGCCGTGGCGCTGTCGGCGGCGACCGTGGCCGCACCGGTGGCGGGCGAGTTCGACCGCGCGACGTACGCGGACCTGCTCGGGCGGATCGAGGTCGGCGCGGAGGAAGAGCCGCGCTAGGCCGACCCGCCCCGGCCCGGGCGGGTCAGCTCTTGTGCTGGCCCGCTTCCAGCCACATCCGGTCGAGGTAGAAGTTGCACTGGTTGCCCGCCTCGCAGGAGAGCGTCACCGTGTTCTCGCCCTTGTTCAGGGCGATGTAGCTGAAGGAGTTGGTCCAGCCGTGCTCGTAGTCGCCCGGCTTGGCGTTCGCGAAGTTCTTCAGGCTGATGGGCCGGGCCTGCTTGGAGCCGTTGACCGTTATGGTCGCGTTGCCGTCGGCGCCGGGCACGCTGTAGTCGACGAACACGGTGTACGCGCCGTCGTCGGGCGCGGTGAACTTCCACGTGACAGTGGCGCCCACCTTGTCCATCCCGGCGACGTACTTGCCGTCCGCGGCATTCGCGCCGGGCACGTCCGAGGTGATGAAGGCGCCGCCCGACAGGGGCAGGCTCGCCACGTCGGTCTTGCCGGGCAGCTCACCGCCCGCGGCGTCGCTGGCGGAGGGCTGCGGCGTGTCGTCGCCGGTGCCGGCGCTCGCGGTCGGCGACGGGGTGCCGCCCGCCTGTGCGTCGTCGCCGGAGCCGTTGGCCATGGCGACGCCGATGCCGATCGCGACCGCCGCGACCACGGCGACGGCGCCGATCAGCAGGCCCTTGCTGTTGGGGCCGGTGGAGCGGGAGGCCGCGGCACGGCGGCCGCCGCCGGGACCGGCGGGAGCGGGCTGCGGCATGGCCTGGGTCGCCTGCGGCTGCTGGCCGTAGCCGGGCTGCTGCGGGGGCTGCTGGCCGTAACCCGGCTGCTGGGGCCGCTGCTGCTGGCCCTGCGGGTAGCCGTAGGCGGGGGGTTGCTGCTGCTGGCGGCGCTCGCCGACACGCTGGACCTGGTTGTACGACGTGCGGGGCACACCCGGCTGCGCGACGGACGTCTGACCCGCGTCCTCGCCGTCCTGCCGGTACAGATACCCGAAGGGGTCGTCGTTCCCGGGCTCGGGGGCGCCGTTGTTGCCGGCCGTCATCCGCTCTTCACCTTCCACTGCCTATCGCTTGCACAGCCCTATCAGTGCCGGGAGACCCGGCATAAGGGAGTGTGCTCTCCGGATGGCCAATGTTCATGATCGATTCATCCGCGGCTGTCGCGGGCGGACACATCCCTGCCCCGGGTACCCTACCTGTCCGCACTGAGCGGCCGCGGGCCGCGAACCCTCCGAGATGCGCCCATACGGTGGAGCCGTGACCGAAGACACAACCCGGGGCGCGCCCCGGGAAGCGGACGAGTGGACGGGGTGGCGGGCGGCCACCGAGCGGGCGCTGTACGGGCCCGGCGGCTTCTTCCGGCGCGAGCGTCCGGCAGCCCACTTCCGTACCTCCGTGCACGCCTCGCCGCTCTTCGCCGGCGCCGTCGCGGAACTGCTGCGTCGCGTCGACGCCGACCTCGGGCACCCGCGGGACCTCGCCTTCGTCGACATCGGCGCGGGCGCGGGAGAGCTGGTCAGCGGGGTTCTGGAGGCCTTCGACGACCCCCGGCTGCGGGTCTTCGCGGTCGAGAAGGCGCCGCGGCCGCCGGGGCTCGACGCTCGCGTCCAGTGGTGCGCGGAGCCGCCGCGGAGGATGCGCGGGCTGCTCTTCGCCAACGAATGGCTGGACAACGTACCGGTCGACATCGCGGAGACGGACGCGCACGGCGTCGCCCGTTACGTCCTGGTCCGCGCCCGCGACGGGGCCGAGCGGCTGGGCGGCCCGGTGGACGGCGCCGACGCCGCGTGGCTCGACCGCTGGTGGCCGCTGACGGGCGCGGAGGAGGGGACGCGGGCGGAAATCGGCCGGTGGCGGGATGCCGCCTGGGCGGACGCGACCGACTGCCTCGACGCGGGGCTCGCCGTCGCGGTCGACTACGGGCACACGGCGGGCGCGCGGCCGCGGTACGGGACGCTCACCGCCTTCCGGGAGGGCCGCGAGATCTCGCCCGCCGTCCCCGACGGCTCCAGCGACATCACCGCGCACGTGGCCATGGACGCCTTGGCCGCCCCCGGCGCCGTCCTCACCACCCAGCGCGAGGCCCTGCGCGCCCTCGGCGTCACGGGCGCCCGCCCCCCGCTCCAGTTGGCGTCCACCGACCCGGCCGGCTATGTCCGCGCCCTGGCCGGAGCGGGCCAGGCGGCCGAACTCACCGCCCCCACCGGCCTCGGCGCGTTCCTCTGGCTCAGCCTGGCCGTCCCGCCGGGCCGGGCCGCACAAGCGGCCCGTACGGGTGGGAAACTAGGCGCATGACGGAGACCACGATCGGGATCGGCGGCGCCGCCGAGGGCACGGACATGGTGCTGAACATCGGCCCGCAGCACCCCTCGACGCACGGCGTGCTGCGGTTGCGGCTGAAGCTGGACGGGGAGCGGATCAGCGAGGCCGAGCCGATCGTCGGCTACATGCACCGGGGAGCGGAGAAGCTCTTCGAGGCCCGCGACTACCGGCAGATCATCATGCTGGCCAACCGCCACGACTGGCTCTCCGCGTTCTCCAACGAACTGGGCGTCGTCCTCGCCGTGGAGCGCATGCTCGGCATGGAGGTGCCGGAGCGCGCGGTATGGACCCGCACCCTGCTCGCGGAACTCAACCGGGTGCTCAACCACCTGATGTTCCTCGGCTCGTACCCGCTGGAACTGGGTGGGATCACGCCGATCTTCTACGCCTTCCGCGAGCGCGAGGACCTCCAGGCGGTCATGGAGGAGGTCTCCGGCGGCCGCATGCACTACATGTTCAACCGCGTCGGCGGCCTCAAGGAGGACCTGCCCAACGGCTGGCACGGACGCGCCCGCGCCGCCGTGGCCCAAGTGCGCTCCCGCATGGGGACGTTCGACGACCTGGTGCTGGGCAACGAGATCTTCCGCGGCCGCACCCGCGGCGTCGGGGTGCTGCCGGCAGCCGACGTCCACGCGTACGGCGTCAGCGGCCCGATCGCGCGCGCCTCGGGCGTCGACTTCGACCTGCGGCGCGACGAACCGTACCTGGCCTACGGGCAGTTGCAGGACACCCTGAAGGTGGCGACCCGCTCCGAGGGCGACTGCCTGGCCCGCTTCGAGATGCTGCTGCACCAGACGCACAACGCGCTCGACCTCGCGGACGCCTGCCTCGACCGCATCGCCGAACTGCCCCCGGGCCCGGTCAACCAGCGGCTGCCCAAGGTGCTCAAGGCCCCGGAGGGCCACACCTACGCCTGGACGGAGAACCCGCTCGGGCTCAACGGCTACTACCTGGTGTCCAAGGGCGAGAAGACGCCCTACCGGCTGAAGCTGCGCTCGGCGTCCTACAACAACATCCAGGCACTGGCCGTGCTGCTGCCGGGCACGCTGGTCGCCGACATGGTGGCGATCCTCGGCTCGATGTTCTTCGTCGTGGGCGACATCGACAAGTGACGCCGCCCCGGGCGCCGGCTCCGGGGCGCGGCGCTACGAGGACTGGGCGCGCAGCTCGCTGAGGTCGAACTGCTCGGTCTCGTCGTGCGCGGTGAGGTCGATGACCTCGGCGCCCGCCTCGGCGGCGGCGTCGGACTGCAACGCCGCGCGGGCGGCGACCGCCTCGTCCCCGACGACGTCGGCGAGATCCGCCTCGGCGGCCCCGTCCGTCCCCGGCGGCAGCTCCTTCGGCTGGCCCTTGGCGTTCTTGGCCGTGCCGAAGAAGTCGAACCCGCCCTGGGTCCGGGAGGCCTGCTTGTGCGGCTTGGCGTACGGAAGGACGGCGGCGGCGACGGCGGGCAGCGCCTTGGGCTGCCGCACCGGCAGGGCCGGGTTGCCCGCGGGGCGCTCCAGGACGCCACCGGTGGCCGTGTCGCCGTCCGCGGCGGCGTGCCGGCCGTGCTGCTCGTCGGAGTCCGCCACGTCGCGGCGACGGGCCTCCTGGACGGTGACGGCGGCCTGCTGGCGGGCGGCGTTGCGCGACAGGTCCTTGAGTGCCGCGGCGGCCTGCAGGTACGCGGTGGGGCCGAGGGCGTTCGCCGGCACCGCCAGGGCGGAACCGGCGGCCTGCACGGCCAGGACCCGGCCGTCCTCCAGCGCGCGGGCGCGCTCGGACTCGGCCGTGGCGTAGCGGCGCAGCAGATCGGCGTGCTCGGTGCGCAGCCTGGCCAGTTCGGCGCGCTTGCCGCGCAGCTTGTTCTCCAGCTTGCCGCGCAGTTCGCGGGAGTCCTCGAGGTCGACCTCCAGCTCCGCGATGCGCTCGTCGGCACGCCACTCGTCGCGCACGCGGGCGGTCTTGAGGTCGGCGACCTGCTTGCCGGCCGAGCGGTCCCAGCTGCGCAGCAGGAAGGCACCGGCACCGGCCGACGCCGCCGCCCCGAACACGAAGACACGGAGCAGCCCCGGATCACCGACCGCCAGACCACCGAGCGCGAGGGCCGCGGCGGAACCGGCGACCGTCACGGGCGGCAAAAGCCTGTGCAGCGGTTGGGAATGGCGGTGGCGTCCACGTGGCATGCCAAGGAACTTAGCGTGCCCGTGAGTCGCATGGGGCCTCGCCATCCGATTTCTCACTGAACATACAACGACAAATACGGAGGGCAGCCGCCCCGGCACAATGCGTGGCGCGAATGCCCGCGCCCAAAGAATTCCGATCTTGCTCATCGCCACGACGGGCCCCCGGACCCGGCGAATTCCGCGGCCCCGCGCCGACCTGCTGTTTCGGCCCGCGTGGGGCGGGCGGGACAGGCGCCGCGGGGAATTCCACGGGCCCGGTGCGGCGCCGATCGCGATGAGCCGGACTTTCCGATCGACGTCCGCCGGGGAAGATCACTGGCGGGCGGACGGCGGCCGCGTGACAATCGGCGGGAGGGCCGCCGGACGGCGTCCCGGCGGGGAGCCGTGAGATGACCACACCGCGGGATTTGCTGATCACCGCCTCGGAGCCGGCGTCCGGCCGCTCCGTCGAGCAGGGCGATCTCTCGCTCGCGCTCGCCGGGGCCGAGGCGGTCGACCTCCTGGCCGCCGGAGCCGTGACGCTGGCGGACGGCCGGCTGGTGCCCGGCGAGCGGTCCCCCCTGACGGACCCGCTGCTGGACGGCGCGGCGGCGGCGCTGAACCGCCAGGCACCGTACGAGACGGTCGCCGACTGGCTGTGGCGGCGGGGCCGGGACCTCACATCGGTCTACCTGGCCGCGATGGAGGCGGAGGGCGAACTGGTGGAGAAGCGGCGGCGCCGCTGGGTGGTCCTGCACACAACGGCGATCGTGCCGGGCGACACCACCGCCCGCCGCCGCGCGGCCGAACGCTGGGCGGCTCAGGAACCCGTCCTGGCCGGCCTCGGGGCGGCGGTGGGACTGCGGGACGGCGCGCCACCGGCCGGTGATCCGGCGGCGGGCGTGCTCGCCGCCGTCGACGACGCGGTGGGCGAGCTGTCCGTCGAACGCCGGCGCCGCGCGCGTCGGCAGGAGGACGCCCACGCGGAGAACGTCAGGCGCGGCTACTGACCGACCACGCGAGCCATGCGGGACCGGGCTACGCGCGGTCGCCCATGACGCCGTTGCGGTGGTCGTCGTCGTCCTCGGGGAGCCGGCAGACCCGTTCCAGGAAGAGTGCGGCGGCACACACCGCGACGCCCGCGAGCACCGCCGCGCCACCGTAGATCGCCTGGTCGCGACGGGGCTGGTTGTCGAGCTCGTACATGATCAGGAAGACGACCGCGCCGCCGTACATGCCCGCGACCAGAGCGGCCACCAGCGCACTCGCCTGGCCGAAGACGACCGCGCGGGCGGCCAGCAGCGGGTCCACCCCCTTGGCGCCGGGGCGCCGCTCGCGCTGGGCCCGCAGCCGGGCCCGCAGCGACAGCGCGGTGGCGGCCAGCACGACCGCGATCAGCGCCAGCACGATGGGGGCGGCCACGGGCACGCTCGGCAGCGTGCCCACCGAGTCCCAGAGCTTGGCGCCGGCCCAGGAAAGGACCCCGGCCACCACGAAGAGACCCACCAGGGTCCTGACACGCAGCGCCTTCACCGAGTTCTCGCTCCCCACATCGACGGACACAACGACGAAGACGTCAACGATTACTCGGGCAGTCTGAGTTCCACGTCACCGCGCGACCAGACCGACTCGCGCCCCACGCCCGCCAGCAGCCCGGCCACCGGGCCCGCGCCCGGCAACTCCGCCGCGGGGTCGATGTCGTGCCACGGAGCCAGCACGAACGCCCGCTGGTGCGCCCGCGGGTGCGGCAGGGTGAGCTCCGGGTCCTCGGAGACCACACCCTGGTAGGCGACGATGTCGACGTCTATGGTCCGGGCCCCCCACCGCTCGGTGCGGGTCCTGGCGAAGGCGTCCTCGATGGCCCGGCCGCGCTCCAGCAGCGAGGAGGGCGGCAGGGTGGTCCTGATCAGCACCACGGCGTTGAAGTAGTTCGGCTGCGAGCCCGGCTCGACGCCCCAGGGCTCGGTCTCGTACACCGGCGAGACCTTCTTCACGCGGACGCCCGGAGTGTCCTCCAGCGCGTCGACCGCTCCCTGGAGGGTCTCCAGGCGGTTGCCGAGATTGCTCCCCAGGGAGATCACGGCGTACTTGGGGTTCTGCAGCGTGGAGTCCGCCGCGTCGACCTGCGCGACAACGGAGGCCGGGACGGGCTGCACGGTGGGGTCGTAGCTCACGGGCGCCTCCGGATGATCGATACGGTCACGTCGTCAAAGGGCACGGTGATCGGGGCCTGCGGCTTGTGCACGGTCACCTCCACCTCCTCGACCAGCTCGTGCTTGAGGCACTGGTCGGCGATCCGCTGGGCAAGGGTCTCGACGAGGTCCACCGGCTCGCCCCGCACGACGGCCACGACCTCCTCGGCGACGATCCCGTAGTGCACGGTCCGCGTCAGGTCGTCCGTCGCCGCGGCGGGCGCGGTGTCCAGTCCGAGGACGACGTCCACGACGAAGTCCTGGCCCTCGCGGCGCTCGTGCTCGAACACGCCGTGGTGTCCACGGGCTCTCAGGCCCCGCAGCGCGACTCGGTCCACGATGCACTCCCGCTGGTCGTCGAACGGACGGACGAAATTGACGAGGGGTGGAACGTAACAGTACGCCCTTTCTCGAATCTACCTGCGACCACCGACAGCCCTCCGGTACCGGGCCGGCCGGGGTCCGGACGACCCGCGCTTACCCCGTACCGGAGCCGCCTACTCCGCCTCCGCCGACTTCTTGCCACGAACGGGTCACGAACAGGTGGCGCGGCGGGCGGTGTTCAGGCCGCGCCCTCCCCGGCGCCGTCGTCGCCGGCCCCGTCCTCCGCGTCGTCCTCACCCGCGCCCGCCATGACCGGGGAACCGTGGTGCACCCACAGCCGCCAGCCCTCCGGTGTGCGCCGGAACACATTCGTGGCCACCACCAGACCGCCCACCAGCGAGCCCATGTCGCCCTCCTCCTCGGCAGGACCGCCGGTGAGGATGTTCTCGGTGCACGTCACGAGCGCGGTGTCCCCGTCGACGGCGACCTCCACGTCCGTCAGGAAGAACTGGATGTAGTCGGTGTTCGCCATGATCAGCGCGTACGAGCGCATCACCTCGCGGCGCCCGCGCAGCACCGGCCACCCCGGGTGCACCACCGACACCGTCTCCGCCAGCGGGCCGGTCAGCACCAGCTCCTCCAGCGCGTCCAGGTCCGAGCGCTCCACGGCGTCGTAGAACGCCTGGTTCGCCTGCTCGACCTGGGCCGCCTCGGCCGTGCGCGGCGTCACCGCGACACCCCCCGCGCCACAGCGCCCCGCCGTTCTCCGGCCCGTTCCCGCCGCTTGTTCATCGCGCCCCCTCGATCGCCCTCGCCACGCGGACCGCGTCCGCACTGTCGTGCACCTCGTGCACCCGCACCGCCCACGCCCCCCGGCTCGCGGCGATCGCCGTCACCGCCGCGGTCGCCGCGTCCCGCTCGCGCGCCGGCGGCGGATCGCCGCCCTCGCCGGCCAGCACCCGGCCGAGGAACCGCTTGCGCGAGGCCGCGATCAGCAGCGGGCGGCCCAGCGTCCGCAGGTCCTCCATGTGCGCGATCAGCGCGAGGTCGTGCTCGGCGTCCTTGGCGAAGCCCAGACCCGGGTCGAGCACGATCCGCTCCGGGGCGATCCCGCCGGACACCGCCGCGTCGAAGCTGCGCCGCAGTTCGCCGGTGACCTCGCCGACCACGTCGGCGTAGACCGCGCGGTTGTTCATGTCGATGCTCTGGCCGCGCCAGTGCATCACGACGAACGGGCTGCCCGCGGCCGCCACGACCGGGATCATCGCCGGATCGGCGAGGCCGCCGCTGACGTCGTTGACCAGCGCCGCGCCCGCCTCCACCGCCTTCTCCGCGACCGCGGCCCGCATCGTGTCGACGCTCACCACGACCCCGGCCCCGGCCAGTTCCCTGACCACCGGGATGACCCGGCGCAGCTCCTCCGCCTCGTCCACCCGCGCGGCGCCCGGACGGGTCGACTCACCGCCCACGTCCACCAGGTCGGCGCCGGCGGCCACCAGGTCCAGCCCGTGCTTGACGGCCAGCTCCGGGTCGAACCACTCGCCGCCGTCGGAGAACGAGTCCGGCGTGACGTTCACCACGCCCATGACCGCGCACCGGTCCCAGGACGGCAATCCGGCCACGTGGCCGCGCATCGTACCCATGAGGTCAGCCTAGGCGGTGTCGGACGGCGGTCACCGCAGACGGCGGGAGGCCCAGACGGGGAGGGCCAGCGTGACGAACCCCTCGGCCTGCATCGCGGCCAGGCCGATCCGGGGGAGGTCCTTCGTGGCGCGGAAGACCAGGAAGCGCGGCAGCCACTCGGGCTGGAACTTGGCGTTGAACTTGTACAGCGACTCGATCTGGAACCAGCGCGACAGGAAGACCAGCAGCCCGCGCCAGGTGCGCAGCACCGGCCCCGCGCCCAGCCGCTCGCCGCGCGCCAGCGCCGAACGGAACATCGCGAAGTTCAGCGAGACCCGCCGCACCCCGATCTCCGGTGCCCGTTGCAGCGCCGCGACAATCAGCAGCTCGTTCAGCCCCGGGTCGGCGGCGCGGTCGCGCCGCATGAGGTCCAGGGACATCCCGTCGGCCCCCCAGGGGACGAAGTGCAGCACCGCCCGCAGTTCGCCGTCCGCGTCGTAGGCCGTCGCCACCACGCACGCGTCGTCGGACGGATCGCCGATGCGGCCCAGCGCCATCGAGAAGCCGCGCTCGGTCTCGGTGCCCCGCCACGCGTCGGCCGCGCGCCGGACCGTCTCGCGTTCGTCCTCGCCCAACTCGCCGACCCGGCGCACCTTGCACACATAGCCGGCCCGCTCGATCCGCTTCACCATCTGCCGCACATTGCGCATGGCCCGCCCGGACAGCGAGAACGCCGATGTCTCCACGACGGCCTCGTCGCCCAGTTCCAGCGCGTCCAGCCCGGTCTCCCGGGTCCACACCTCGCCGCCGGTCTCGCTGCACCCCATCACCGCGGGGATCCACGCGTGCGCGCGGGCCTCCGCCATGAACCGCTGTATCGCGCCCGGCCAGGCCTCGACGTCGCCGATCGGGTCGCCGCTGGCCAGCATCACCCCGGACACCACGCGGTAGCAGACCGCCGCCTTGCCGCTCGGGGAGAACACCACGCTCTTGTCCCGGCGCAGCGCGAAGTGCCCGAGGGAGTCCCGGGCGCCGTGCCGGGCCAGCAGGCAGCGCAGCCGCTCCTCGTCCTCCTCGGTCAGTTCGGCGACCGGACGGGCGGGGCGCAGCGCCAGGTACGCGGTGACCGCGGCGGTCAGGAAGCCGAGCCCGCCCAGCGAGTACGCGACGACATCGGCGGCCTGGTCGGTGGTGTAGCTGACGGGTCCGTCGAAGCCGAACAGCCCGTACAGCACCTCGGTGAAGCGCTGCGCCACCGTCGGGTCGCCCATCTCCGCGGCCGGGTGCGCGCTGACGATCACGAGCCCGAGCAGCACGCTCAGCCCGCTCAGCCCCGCGAACGCCGCCACCGCCCGCCAGCGCGTGCGCGGGTCGCCGAGCGCCGAGAACTCCGCCCGGTACCGGATGAGCAGGGCCAGCAGGAACGCCGACAGCACCGCCCCGCCCAGGGAGTGACGGTGCAGCACCTGCGCCACCCCGCCGATCGGCAGCAGCACCACCGCGGCCCGCCAGGCGCGCTTCTTCCCCCGCTTGAGGCCGTGCGCCAGCATCAGCACGAGGATGCCCGTGACCACGGCCGCCGCCGCGGCCACCGAGGTGACGGTCCCGGGGACCACCCCGGCCAGCACGTGCATCCGGCTGTGCCGGAACCGCGGGAAGATCCCGGCCGCCAGATCCATCAGCCCGACGAGCGCACACGCGGTTCCCACCGCACGAGGTGACGCCGCCGCGGGCAGCACCGCGGGAAGCCTGCGCCCGGCCCCCCGGGAAACCCGTACGCCGGGCTCTTCCTCTGCGACGACAGACATGGCCCCACCAAGTGTGCGGAAATGTGCCGTACGCCCGACTCGCGTACGGAGATGTGCGCCCTGTAGGACGTGAACTCCCGCCCGCGGGTTCCGTCGGTCGCACAACCGTGTCCCCCCGGAGACCTGCCCGTCCGGGGGGATGCCCGCCGGACGCCGCCGGCGATCAGCTCATCGGGACATGATCATGCTCATGGCCTCGGCCCGCGTCGCGGGGTCGCGCAACTGCCCGCGCACGGCCGAGGTGAGGGTCTTGGCGCCGGGCTTGCGGACGCCCCGCATCGTCATGCACATGTGCTCGCACTCGATGACCACGATCACACCGCGCGGTTCGAGTATCCGCATCAGGGACTCCGCGATCTGCGTGGTCAGCCGCTCCTGCACCTGCGGGCGGCGGGCGAAGACGTCCACCAGCCGCGCCAGCTTCGACAGCCCGGTGATCTTGCCGTCCGCCGACGGGATGTAGCCCACGTGCGCGACGCCGACGAACGGGACCAGGTGGTGCTCGCAGCTGGAGAGCACCTCGATGTCCTTGACCAGGACCATCTCGTCATGACCGAGGTCGAAGGTCGTCGTCAGAACGTCCTCCGGCTCCTGGTAGAGCCCGGCGAAGATCTCCCGGTACGAGCGGGCCACCCGCGCCGGGGTCTCGCGCAGGCCCTCACGGTCGGGGTCCTCGCCCACGGCGATGAGAAGTTCGCGGATCGCGTTCTCGGCACGTTTCTCGTCGAACTCACCGATGGGGCTCTGCTCGCCCTCAAGGGTCACCGGGTCGGTCATCTGTGCCTCGTTCCTCGTACGCCGTGCCACGCGGGAAAAGCCGCGGCCCCCCAGGATAGAAACCTGGGGGGCACGACGGACATTCCGGTGAGCGTGAGCGATGCCACGCCGGGGGCGTCAGCCCTCGGTGCCGGGCTCCTCCGGGAGCTCGACGCTCTCGGTCGCCTTGCTCAGCGAGCCGGCCGCGGTGGCCGTGCCGTTGGCCGACGGCTGCGTGCCGTTGGTCAGGGCGAGCTCCTTGGGCGAGAGCACCGGCGGGCGGGTCGACGGCGTACGCCGCGACGAGCCCGTCCAGGCCGGACGCGCCGGACGCTTCACGATCTGCTTGAAGATCTCGGCGATCTCCTCCTTGTTCAGCGTCTCCTTCTCCAGGAGGGCCAGAACGAGGTTGTCGAGGACGTCGCGGTTCTCGACCAGGATCTCCCACGCCTCGTTGTGCGCGGTCTCGATGAGCTTCTTGACCTCTTCGTCGACCAGCCCGGCGACCTCTTCCGAGTAGTCGCGCTGGTGCGACATCTCCCGGCCGAGGAACGGCTCGCCGTCGCTCGTCCCGAACTTGATCGCGCCCAGCCGCTCGGTCATGCCGTACTGGGTGACCATCGCTCGGGCCGTGGTGGTGGCCTTCTCGATGTCGTCCGCGGCACCGGTGGTCGGGTCGTGGAAGACCAGCTCCTCCGCCGCGCGGCCGCCCATGGTCATGGCCAGCCGGTCGAGCATCTCGTTGCGCGTGGTGGAGTACTTGTCCTCGTCCGGCAGCACCATGGTGTAACCCAGGGCACGGCCGCGCGACAGGATCGTGATCTTGTGGACCGGGTCACTGTTCGGAGAAGCCGCCGCGACCAGGGCGTGTCCGCCCTCGTGGTACGCGGTGATCTTCTTCTCCTTCTCGGACATGATCCGAGTGCGCTTCTGCGGGCCGGCCACGACACGGTCGATGGCCTCGTCCAGCATCGAGTTGTCGACCAGCTTCTTGTCGCTGCGCGCGGTGAGCAGCGCCGCCTCGTTGAGGACGTTGGCGAGGTCCGCACCGGTGAAGCCGGGAGTGCGGCGGGCGACGGCCTTGAGGTCGACGTCCGGCGCGACCGGCTTGCCCTTCTGGTGCACCTGGAGGATCTCCAGGCGGCCCTGCAGGTCCGGACGGTCGACGGCGATCTGCCGGTCGAAACGGCCGGGACGCAGCAGCGCCGGGTCCAGGATGTCGGGCCGGTTCGTGGCGGCGATCAGGATGACGCCGCCCTTCACGTCGAAGCCGTCCATCTCGACCAGCAGCTGGTTCAGCGTCTGCTCACGCTCGTCGTGACCACCGCCGAGGCCCGCACCGCGGTGCCGGCCGACGGCGTCGATCTCGTCGACGAAGACGATGGCCGGGGCGTTCGCCTTGGCCTGCTCGAACAGGTCACGGACCCGGGAGGCACCGACACCGACGAACATCTCGACGAAGTCGGAACCCGAGATCGAGTAGAACGGGACGCCCGCCTCACCCGCGACGGCGCGCGCGAGCAGCGTCTTGCCCGTTCCGGGCGGGCCGTACAGCAGTACGCCCTTGGGAATCTTGGCACCCACGGCCTGGAACTTGGCCGGCTCCTGGAGGAACTCCTTGATCTCCTGGAGCTCCTCGACCGCCTCGTCCGCGCCGGCGACGTCGGCGAAGGTGGTCTTCGGGGTGTCCTTGGTGATCAGCTTGGCCTTGGACTTCCCGAAGTTCATGACCCGGGAGCCGCCGCCCTGCATCTGGTTCATCAGGAACAGGAACACGACGACGATCAGTACGAAGGGCAGCAGCGAGAGCAGGATGCCGACGAAGGCGTTCTGCTTCGAGGGAGCGACGGTGTACCCCTGCGGGAGCTGGCCGTTCTCCGACTTCGTCTGCAGCGTCTTCGCGATGTCGACGCCCTGGTCGCCGATGTAGCTCGCCTTGATCTTCGAGGAGCCGAGGTCCTTGCCGTTGACCTTGGCGCCGTCCTTGAGCTGGACCTTGATGGTGCTCTCGTCACCTGTGGTCAGCTCTGCCGACTTGGCCTGATTGGTGTCGATCGCCGCGATGACCTGGCCGGTGTCCACCGTCTTGTAGCCGCCGGACGAGCCGACGACCTGCATCAATACGACCACGGCGAGGACAGCCAGCACGATCCACATGACTGGCCCACGGAAATAGCGCTTCACGTCCATCCATGCGGGGCGATCACGCCCCGTCCCTCCTGCCACAGTGAGGCACAGCGGCCGGAGAGCCGCCGGTGCATCCGGTGTATGAACCGACCTTCGGACGGTACCCCAGCATTGTCACCCGAAGTCGCCGGAGACCGTTAACAAACAGCGTTACCACCCTCCAACGCCGCGGAGGGCGTGAGGGTTCCCGCCTGCCTCAGCCGCCGTACACGTGCGGCGCAAGAGTGCCGATGAACGGCAGGTTCCGGTACTTCTCCGCGAAGTCGAGGCCATAGCCGACCACGAACTCGTTCGGGATGTCGAATCCGACGTACTTCACGTCGATCGTGACCTTCGCCGCGTCCGGCTTCCGCAGCAGCGTGCAGACCTCCAGCGAGGCCGGACGGCGCGAGCCGAGGTTGCTGATCAGCCAGGACAGGGTCAGACCGGAGTCGATGATGTCCTCGACGATCAGGACGTCGCGGCCGGCGATGTCGGTGTCCAGGTCCTTGAGGATGCGCACCACGCCGGACGACTTGGTGCCGGCGCCGTACGAGGACACGGCCATCCAGTCCATCGTCACGTGCGAGGACAGGGTGCGGGCGAGATCCGCCATGACCATCACCGCGCCCTTGAGGACGCCGACGATGAGCAGGTCCTTGCCTTGGTAGTCCCGGTCGATCTTCGCCGCCAGCTCCGCCAGCTTGGCGTCGATCTCTTGCTTGGAGATGAGCACCTTCTCGAGGTCGGTGCCCATGTCGTTCTCGTTCACCCGTACAACTTCCGGCTCGGTCTACAAGGCCTGGAAGAACAGTCTGCCATTGCGCCGACCGACGGCGACTCCGCCCGGCAGGTTGAGCGGCTTCTGACCGCGCCAGGCGGTGAGCAGGCGGTCGGTCTCCTCGATGTGGCGGGCGAAGAGCGAACCGGGCGGGGAACCGGCGGCGACGGCCGCGCGGCGCAGGACCCGGCGGCGTACGGCGGGGGGGAGCACGAGCAGGCGGGAGATCTCCAGGCCGCCCTCGGCCGCGGCGGCGGACCGTTCCGCCTCGGCGGCCCACTGGTCGAGCGCGTCCGCGTCGTCGCGGGAGAGCTGGGCGGTGCGCGCCAGCGCCTCGACGACACCCTTGCCGAGGGACTTCTCCAGCACGGGCAGCGCCTCGTGGCGGACGCGGGAGCGGGTGTAGGCCGGGTCGTGGTTGTGCGGGTCCTCCCACACGTCGATGCCCTGGGCCAGGCAGGCCTTGCGGACCGTGTCCCGGTCGAGCAGCAGGAACGGCCGGCGGTAGCGGCCGTTGACCGACGGCATCCCGGACAGCGACCGGATGCCCGAGCCGCGCGCCAGCCCCAGCAGCACCGTCTCGGCCTGGTCGTCGCGGGTGTGCCCGAGCAGCACGGCGGACGCCCCGGAGCGCTCCGCGGCGGCGTCGAGGGCCGCGTAGCGGGCGTCGCGGGCCGCGGCCTCGGGGCCGCCCTGGCGGCCCACGGTCACGGCGACCGCGTCCACGGGGTCCAGGCCCAGGCCGCGCAGGCGGGCGGCAACGTCGACGGCGCGGACGTCCGAACCGTCCTGGAGACCGTGGTCGACGGTCACACCGCCGGCGCGCACGCCGAGCTTGGGGGCCTCGAAGGCGAGCGCGGTGGCGAGCGCCATGGAATCGGCGCCGCCGCTGCAGGCGGCGAGCACCAGCGGGCTGCCGCCCTGGTGGTCGGTCAGGACGTCCTGGAGTACGCGGCGGACCGCGAGGCGTATCGCCGCGACCGCGGGGTGGGGACCCATGTCCGGTTTCCCTCCTGAAGAGCACTGGCGGAGCAGTGGAGGCAGTGGAGACGGTGGAGTGACGCAGGGTAGCTAGATGGTGACAGACAGCGTGCGATACCCGAGCATTGCACGCTTACGCTGCGCCGACGGTCCCTCGGACGGGTGAAAGGGCAGGCGAAAAGACGGGCAAAGGGCGGCTGGATCAACGGCTGGGGCCGGTGTGGGGTAACGGGTGTGCCCGGGGCGCGAACGCCCCGGGCGGGTCAGGTCTCGGTCCTGCGGTGCACCCGCGCCACCCAGTCCGCCGGTTTGGCGATCTCCAGCTTCGTCGGCAGCGTGTTGGGCGAGGTCCAGATCCGGTTGAAGCCGTCCATGCCCGCCTGGTCGACCACCGCCCGCACGAAGCGCTCGCCGTCCCGGTACTGGCGCAGCTTGGCGTCCAGCCCCAGCAGCTTGCGCAGCGCCTGGTCCAGCCGGCCCGCGCCGCTCTGCCGGCGCTGCTGGAACTTCTCGCGGATCTCGGCCACCGACGGCACCACGTCCGGGCCGACGCCGTCCATCACGTAGTCGGCGTGCCCCTCCAGCAGCGACATCACGGCGGTCAGCCGGCCCAGGATCTCCCGCTGGTTCGGGGTCTGCACGAGGTCGATCAGGCTGGGGCCGTCCCCGGGCGCGGCGTCGATCGCCTCCTCCTCGGCCTCGGGGCGGCCGCCGGAGAAGGACTGGAACGCCTCGCGAAGCCGCTCGATCAGCGTGGAGGGGTCGATCTCGGTCTCGCCGAGGAAGGCCTGCACCTCCTGCTCGATGTGGTCGCGCAGCCACGGGACGGCCGTGAACTGCGTGCGGTGGGTCTCCTCGTGCAGGCACACCCAGAGCCTGAAGTCGTGCGGGTCCACGTCGAGTTCGCGCTCCACGTGGACGATGTTGGGGGCCACCAGCAGCAGCCGTCCGGTGCGCGGCTCGCCCGGTCCTGGCACGGCGGGGCCGGCGGGCATGTCCCGGGACGCCGGGGCGAACGTCTCGTACTGGCCGAGGACCCGCGAGGCCAGGAAGCTCAGCAACATCCCGACCTCGACCCCGGTCACCTTGCCGCCGACGGTCCCGAGCACGGCGCCGCCGGGGCCACCGGGCTTGCGGGCCTGCATCTTGTCCAGCAGCGGCTTCAGCACCTCGCGGAAGCCGGCCACATTGGCCTTGATCCATCCGGGGCGGTCCACGATCAGGACGGGCGTCCCGGCGTCCGTGGGCTCCTCGTCCCCGAACATCCGCGTGAACGCCCGTACGTGGGCCTCCGACTCCTTCGCGTACCCGCGCAGTTCCGCGACCACCGCGCGCGCCTCGTCCCGGCTGACCTCGGGCCCGGGCCGCACGAAGCGGGTCGCGGTCGCGACCGCGAGGTTCCAGTCGACCATCTCCGCACCACCGATGCTCGTCATTCCTTCACGGTACGTGCTGTCCCCCGCGCCCGGGAGCGTTCGCGGGGTGTCGGGTCAGCCGCGGCAACCGCATCGGGCCACAGCAGAGGCCAGCCGGTCCAGGGCGCGCTGCGCCGACGCGGGGCTGGTGGTCCCGTTGGTGAGGAAGGCGAACGTGACGAGCCGGCCGTCGGCGTTCACGACGGTGCCGGCCAGGGTGTTGACCCCGGTGAGGGTGCCGGTCTTGGCGCGGATGACGCCCATGCCGCCGTCGGCGTCGCCCGCGGTGAAGCGTTCCTTCAGCGAGCCGGTGAAATGGGCGACCGGCAGGCCCGTCAGAGTGGGCCGCAGCTCGGGGTACTCGGGGTCGCCGGCCAGCACCAGCAGCCGGGCGAGCTGGTCGGCGGTGAGCCGGTCGGCCCGGTTGAGACCGCTGCCGTCGGTGAACCGGGCCCCCTTGAGCGGGACCCCCAGCTCGCGCAGGGCGGAGGAGATGCCCTGCGCCCCGCCGCCGAAGGAGCCGGGCAGCCCGGCGGCGAGGGCGGTGTGCCGGGCCAGGGCCTCGGCGATGTCGTTGTCGCTGTTGGTGAGCATCCGCTCGACCAGGTCGGACAGCGGCGCCGAGCGCACCACGGCCAGCCGGTCGGCGGCGCTCCCCTTGGGCGCCGAGCGCCGGTCGACCGTCCCGGTGACCTTCACACCCCGGTCGCGGAGCATCCCCGCGAAGGCGGTCGCCGCCTTGGCCGCGGGGTCCCGGACGCGGGCCGCCGGGCCCTTCCAGCTCTTGCCGTCGACGCGGCCCTCGTCCGCCATGAGGGCGGCGACCGGGGCGATGTTGTCGTTGTGCCCGATGGGGTGGAGGGCGGGCCCGCTGTAGAGCGACGTGTCGTACGACAGCCGCACGGTGCGCGTGCCACGGGCCTTGAGGGCGCCGGCGGTGTCGTCGGCGAGGGTGCGCAGCGAGGCCGCCGCGTAGCCGCCGCCGGCCGCCTTGCGCGCGGTGAGGGTGGGATCGCCCCCGCCGACCAGCACGACACGGTCGTCGCCGTCCGCGACGACACCGGTGGTGAGCCGGTGGTCGGGCCCGAGCAGCGACAGCGCGGCGACCGCCGTGGCGATCTTCGTCGTGGACGCGGGCACGGCCGCGGCGGTCTCCCGGTGGCCCCAGATGCCCTCACCGGTGGCCGCGTCGACGACCGCGCCGGTGGTCAGCGGGCCGAGCGCCCGGTCCTTGAGCAGCGGGGCGAGCCGGCCGGCGAGGCCCCCGCCGCCCGGTGGCACGGCCCCTCGCGTGCCCGCGGCCGCCGCGAGCACCGCGGGCGCCGGGACGGGCACGGCGGCCCCCTTGCGGCCTCCCGCGGCCTTCCTTGGCGGCTGCCCGGCCGCAGCCCGCTCCCCGGGCTTTCCCTCCCGGGAGGCGGCTCTCACCCTTTCGGCCGTACGCTGACCTGACTCCCACGGTCCCGCGAGGGCCACCGCTGTCAGCGCCACGGCGAGGCCGGCGGCGGTCGACCCCGCCACCACCTGCCAGTTCTTGGAGACGGGCACCCCGGACCAGCCCCTTTCGCGACCACACACAAGCGTGGGAGACACTTAATCACCAGAAGTATGTGCTGATCATGGAGGACAGGCTGTGCTCGAGTTCGACGTCACGATCGAGATCCCGAAGGGTTCCCGGAACAAGTACGAAGTGGACCACGAGACCGGTCGTATCCGCCTGGACCGGCACCTGTTCACCTCGACCGTCTACCCGGCGGACTACGGCTTCGTGGAGAACACCCTCGGCGAGGACGGCGACCCGCTGGACGCCCTCGTCCTGCTGGACGAGCCGACCTTCCCCGGCGTCCTGGTGCGCTGCCGCGCCATCGGCATGTTCCGCATGACGGACGAGGCCGGCGGCGACGACAAACTGCTGTGCGTGCCGGCCTCCGACCCGCGCGTGGAGCACCTGCGCGACATCCACCACGTCTCCGAGTTCGACCGCCTGGAGATCCAGCACTTCTTCGAGGTCTACAAGGACCTGGAGCCCGGCAAGTCCGTCGAGGGCGCCAACTGGGTCGGCCGCGCCGATGCCGAGGCCGAGATCGAGGCGTCCTACAAGCGTCTGAAGGAGCACGGCGGCCACTGACGCCGTGCCCGTGCCGAGGGCGGCGCGCTCCCTGCCGGGGCGCGCCGCCCTCGTGTGTGCTCAGGGCTGCCGCCGCGGACCGTCCTCGCCCTCGCCGCAGGCCGCCAGCAGTTCGGCCAGGGAGCCGTGCAGCGCGGCGGCCAGCGCGTCCGCGTCCGGCACGGCGGTGGCATCCGCGAAGAGCCCGATGTGCACCCGGCCGCGGTAGGTCGAGATGGCCACGGCCAGCGACTGGCCGCGGGCGAGCGGGGCAATCGGGTGCAGCTCGGTCATCCGGCAGCCGTCGAGCGTCAGCGGCACGTCGAGCATCGGCACGTTGGTGACCAGCACGTCGAACAGCAGCCGCGCGGAGGCGGCCAGCAGCGGCGCCGCGAAGCGGTGCGCGAGCGGCGGCACGCTGTCGGCGAGCAGCGCCACCGCCCCGGGGCCGGTGTCGGGCCCGGCGGCCTTGTTGCGGTCCATGCCCTCGCGCACGCCGCGCAGCCTGGCCAGCGGGTCGGCCTCGCCGACCGGCAGCCGCAGCAGGTAGCCGGAGATGCGGTTGCCCCGGCCGCCGCGCACGCCCTTGCGGCGGCGGCGCGCCACGGGGATCAGCGCCCGCGGGCCCGGCCCGTCCGGGTCGTCGCCGCGCGACTCCATCCAGCGCCGCAGGGCGCCGGCGACGACGGCCATGACGACGTCGTTGACGGTGCCGCCGCTGGTCTTGCGCACGCGGTGCATGTCGTCCACGTCGAGCGAGGCCCCGGCGAAGCGGCGGGGCGCGCCGCCGTGCCGCGGCGCGGCACCGAGCGCGGCCGGGCCGCCGGGGTCGAGCGAGGCCCGCAGCACCGCGGAGCCGATGCCCAGCGCCCGGCCCGCCTCGCGCATCCGTGAGGGCAGGGAGGCGACCACCTGGCGCGGGTCGGGGAGCGCCGGAAGCCCCGGAAGGCCAGCCAGGCCCGGCAGACCCGGCAGACCCGGCAGCGCGGGCAGATGGAGGCCGGCCGGCTGCCGGGGCGCGGGCGGCGCCGGGACGGCGGCGGGGCGCGCGTTCCCGCCCTCGACGCGCTGCGCCGGGGCGGTCGTGGGCGCCGGGCGTGCGCCCTGGTCGAGCAGGACCGCCCCGAACTCCACCGCGCGCAGGCCGTCGGCCAGCGCGTGGTGCAGTTTGACGAGCACGGAGACGGGCGCGTCGGGGGCGCCCTCGATGACGTAGACCTCCCACGGCGGGTGCTCGCGGTCCATCGGACGGGACATCAGTTCGGCGACGGCCGCGGAGGTGTCCGCGCGGCGGACGGCGTGCACATGGCGCCGGACGTCGAAGTGCTCGTCGGGGGCCCAGGCGGCGCCGCCGACGCCGTACCAGACGTCGCGCACGCGCTGGCGCATGCGCGGGGCGTTCTCGGCGCGCGCGGTGATCAGGGCCGCCAGGCCCTCGGCGTCCACCGGGTGCTCCGGGTCCCGCTCGAAGACGGCGACGGCACCCAGGTACATGGGATGGCCCGGTGAGTCGAGGTTCCAGAAGGCGAGATCCAGTGGGCTCAACAGCTCGTCAGCCAAGGCTCCTCGCCTCCGAAAAGTTCATTTTTGCCCCGGATCGGACAGCAACGTATGCAGTGAAACCCGTGGGAATGATTACAGTCAACTACGACCACGATACGGACAGTTAACATCAGATTTCCCGACACATCATCAGGAACGGCCGTCCGTGCGGCCGCAGGGCTCAGAATCCGCGCGTCCGCTTCGCCGCCGCGCGGCGTCGTGCCTGGTCAGCGCCACCGGGCAGCCTCAGGAACAGCCGCACCGTCTCACCGCCGAGGTTCACTCCGATGGCCACCGCGAGCGCCAGCGCGGCGGCCTTGGTGAGCGAGGCGAAGCCCTGGTCCAGATGGCCCCGGGTGAGTCCGAGGAGTCCGTAGTACGTCGCGGAGCCGGGCAGCAGCGGCCCGATCGCCGCCGTCACGTACGGCAGCGCGGAGGCGAAGCGGTAGCGGGAGAGCATCTGCCCGAACAGCCCCACCAGCCCCGCGGCGACGGCGGTCGCCGCCACCGGCGACATCCCGATGCCGGCCGACCTCTGGTGCAGCGCCGCGTAGACCGTCCAGGCCACTCCGCCGTTGAGCGCCGCCGGCAGCAGCACGCCGCGCTCGCACTGGAGCAGCACCGCGAACGCCAGGCTCAGCACCATCGCCGCCACCAGTTGCAGCGGCGGGTTCTCGTACGCGCGCAGCGCCTGGTCGGGGTCCAGCTCGGCGCCCAGGCTGACCCCGGCGTACAGAATCAGGGTGACGCCGACGACGATGCCGGTGAAGAGGTACATCACCTCCAGCAGCCGGGCCGAGGCGGTGATGTAGAAGCCGGTCAGGCCGTCCTGCACGGCCGCCACCAGGGCCCGCCCCGGGATCAGCGCGAACAGGCCACCGGTGATGACGGAGGAGGCCTGGAGCGTGCCCGTGCCGGGCAGCTCGTGGCCGTAGCGGGCGATGAGCACGCCCAGCGCGGCGGCCGGCATGGCCGCGGCGACGAACTGGTAGAACTCCGGCAGCCCGCGCCCCGCGCACAGCCACGCCAGCCGGTCGCCCAGCATCGCCCCGAGCGCCGCGACCGCGAAGACCACCGGGCCACCGCCGCCCACCAGGAGGCTCGCCGCGCCCGCGAGCAGCCCGGCGGCGGCCGTCAGCAGCCAGCCGGGGTAGGGGTGGCGGTTGCGGCGGATCAGCGCGAGACGGCGGTAGGCGTCCTCCAGGGTGAGGTCGGCCGCCGTGATGTCGTTGATCAGCCGGAACACGGCCGCCAGGCGCGTGTAGTCGGTGGCCCGGCGGCGCACCGTGCGGTTGGCGGTGGCGGGCGCGTCCACCAGCGAGGGCTGGTACGAGATGCTCAGCAGGGTGAAGGTCACGGTCGGCTCGACGCGACCGAGCCCGTACGCGTGGGCCACGCCCAGCATCGCGGCCTCGACGTCCTCCGCCGCCTCGCCGCCGGCGAGCAGCAGCTCCCCGATGCGCAGCGTCAGGTCGAGCACGCGCGGCACGGGCGGTCCGGCACCGGCCTCCGGCTGCGTACCGGGCTGCTCCGGCGCCGGCCGCTCGCCGAGCGGCATGCGCAGCATCGTCCGCATGCGGTCCGGCCAGGGGGCCTCCTTGGAGAGGCTGACCACCGGGATGCCCTCGGGGGGCGTGAACGCCGGGTGCGACAACTGCGGGGAGGTCTTCGGGCGCGTGAAGGCGGAACCCTGCGGTTCGGGCCGGGGCAGCTCGACCCCGAGCGGCGGGGTGAACTCCGAGCCGCCGGTCTGCTGCCCGGGCTCCTCCTGGTGCGTCACGGTCGTTCCTCCACTCGGCCTCTCGGTGGTCCCACCCTCCGGGTACGGCAGGGGGAGGGTGTCACCACCCTCCCCCAGGCACTGCGTTTCGACTGCCCGTCGGCCCCGGACGCTAACGCCGGTTCGCGCGGTGGCGCCCGCCGCCGGAGGCGGTGGGGCTCTGGACCGGCGGCTGCGCCGGCCCGGCGCCGTCGGCCGGGGACTCCGGCCGCGGCGGGGCCTTCTTCGCGGCCGCGCGGGCCCGCAGGAACTCGATGGCGATCGGCACGACCGACAGCACGACGATCGCGACCAGCATCAGCTCGATGTGCTCGCGCACGAAGGCGATCTGCCCGAGCCAGTAGCCGAGCAGCGTCACGCCCGCGCCCCACAGGGTGCCGCCGATGATGTTGTAGGTGACGAAGGTGCGGTAGTTCATCCGGCTGACGCCGGCCACGATGGGCGTGAACGTCCGCACGATCGGCACGAAGCGGGCCAGGACGATCGACTTGGCACCGTACTTCTCGAAGAACTCGTGCGCCTTCTCGATGTTCTCCTGCTTGAAGAGCTTGGAGTCCGGGCGGCGGAAGAGCGAGGGGCCGACCTTGCGGCCGAAGAGGTAGCCGACCTGGTCACCGGCGACGGCGGCGATCACGACGAGCAGGCAGACGGCCCAGATCGGCCAGTCCAGCTTGCCGCCGGCCACCAGCAGGCCACCGGTGAACAGCAGGGAGTCACCGGGCAGGAAGAACCCGATGAGCAGACCCGACTCGGCGAACACGATCGCCAGCAGGCCGATCAGGCCCGCGGACGAGATGAGGTAATCGGGGTCGAGCCATTGCGGGCCCAGGGCGATAGTCGTCACGCGCCAAAAGTACCAACGCACTCGGGGCCGGACGGTTCCCCGTGCGCGAACGCCCGGCCACGGTCTCCCCACGCGTTCCCCCGCGCACCCGCACATATCGCCCGTTGCTCCCGAAACCCCGCCTTCCGGCGGAACCCGCGGGAAGCACACCATTTCCGCGGCGGCCCGGCGTGCATCGTGCGCGGGACGGCGGTCGCCGCGCACGATGCACCCATGGATATCGACGAGTACGGCGGCGGACAGCGGCAGGGTTCCGACGTCCTGGTGGTGACCACGAACGACATCCCCGGCTTCCGGGTGGAGCGGGTGATCGGCGAGGTCTTCGGCCTGACCGTCCGCTCCCGCCATCTGGGCAGCCAGATCGGCGCGGGCCTGAAATCCCTGGTCGGCGGCGAACTGAAGGGACTCACCAAGACCCTGGCGCAGACCCGCGCCCAGGCGATGGAGCGGCTGGTCGAGCAGGCGCGGGCGCGCGGCGCGAACGCCGTGCTGATGATGCGCTTCGACGTCAGCGAGGCCGCCGACGTCGGCACCGAGGTGTGCGCCTACGGCACGGCGGCGGTCATCACCCCTGAGCCCGCCTAGCGTTGGCGACGATCGCGTCGTGCACGTACTGGGCGGTGCCCGGCGCGATCGCCTCGTAGTAGGCGTTGAAGCGGGGATCGGCCAGGTACATCCCGGCGAGCCCGGTGTGGATCTCGTAGCCGCAGTCGTAGTAGCGGTCCACGATGAACTGCCGGTGCTCCTCGGCCAGCTCCATCGCGGCCGCGCCGTCGGCCGGGGCACCCGAGTCGCGCAGCGCGACCAGGCGGGCGGTCCAGTCGTCCTGCTCGGCCTTGATCCGCAGCCAGTCCTCCTTGGTGTAGGAGGCGGCGCGGCGCTGCGACTGCTCGTACGCGTCGGTGTTGCCCCAGCGCTGCCGGGTCTCCTCGGCGTGCTGCTCGGGGTCGTAGTCGCCGAACACCTCGAACTTCTCCTCGGGCGTGAGGTCGATGCCCATCGTGCGTGCCTCCATGGCTCGTTGGACGGCGTCGGCCATCTCCGTCAGCTTCCCGATCCGCGCGGTCAGCAGCTCGTGCTGGCGCCGCAGGTGCTCCCGCGGGTCCGCGGCCGGGTCGTCGAGGAGGACCGCCACCTCGTCCAGGGGAAAGCCGAGCTCCCGGTAGAACAGGATCTGCTGCAGCCGGTCGAGGTCGGCGTCGCCGTAGCGGCGGTGGCCCGCGTGGCTGCGCCCACTGGGCGAGAGCAGTCCGATCTCGTCGTAATGGTGCAGCGTGCGGACGGTCACGCCGGCGAAACCCGCCACCTGCCCGACCGAGTAGCCCGTGCTCGTGTTCATGACCACACCCTCCGGCCTCACGCCACGTGAGGTGCAAGTGTCATATTGGTGCCCATGCTGGGTATCACCGACCTGCCGACCTATCTGCTCGGCACCGTGCTCATCGTGCTGCTGCCGGGGCCCAACTCCCTCTACACCCTGTCCGTCGCGGCGCGGCGCGGGGTCCGCACCGCCTACCGCGCGGCCCTTGGTGTCTTCCTCGGCGACACCGTCCTGATGACCGCCTCGGCGGCCGGGGTGGCGGGCCTGCTCACCACGAACCCCGTCCTGTTCGGCATCGTGAAGTACGCGGGCGCCGGCTACCTGGCGTGGATCGCGTTCGGCATGGCGCGGGCGGCGTGGCGGATGTGGCGGGGCCCGGCCGGCGAGCCGGAGCCGGAGGTCGCGCGGGCCGCGGCCGACGGGCCGGCGCAGACCGAGCAGCCGTTCCGGCGGGCGCTGGTGATCAGCCTGCTCAACCCGAAGGCGATCCTGTTCTTCATCTCCTTCTTCGTGCAGTTCGTCGACCCCGGCTACGCCCATCCGGCGCTGTCCTTCCTGGCGCTGGGCGCGATCGCGCAGGTCTTCAGCTTCAGCTACCTCACCCTGCTGATATTCGGCGGCACCTACCTGGCCGCCCAGTTCCGCCGCCGCAGGCGCCTCGCGGCCGGGCTGACCTCGGGGGCGGCGGCGCTGTTCCTGGGCTTCGCGGCGAAGCTGTCGATGGCGTCGTCGGTCTGACGGTCCGGCCCGGGGCCGGGCCGGACCGCTCGACCTGCCGCGTCGCCGCATCGCACTTAATGTGAGCGCTATGTCGCTGCACAAGGGTGCCGAGGGGCTGCCGAAACTCGCCGTCAACCCCTTCTACGCGGGGGCCGATCCGGTGGCGGGCATGCGCACCGCGCCGCCCAAGCACCAGCTCCCCGAGGGGCCGATGCCGCCCTCCACGGCGTACCAGCTCGTGCACGACGAACTGATGCTCGACGGCAACGCCCGGCTCAACCTGGCCACCTTCGTCACCACCTGGATGGAGCGCGAGGCCCAGGTGCTGATGGCCGAGTGCTTCGACAAGAACATGATCGACAAGGACGAGTACCCGCGCACCGCCGAACTGGAGCGGCGCTGCGTGTCGATGCTCGCCAAGCTGTGGAACGCCCCCGACCCGGAGAAGGCCGTCGGCTGCTCCACCACCGGCTCCTCCGAGGCCTGCATGCTCGCCGGCATGGCGCTCAAGCGGCGCTGGATGAAGCGCCAGGGCGACCGCTACCCGGCGCAGGCCCGGCCCAACCTGGTCATGGGCGCCAACGTCCAGGTCTGCTGGGAGAAGTTCTGCAACTTCTGGGAGATCGAGGCGCGCACGGTGCCGGTCGAGGGCGACCGGCTGCACCTGGACGCCGAGTCCGCCCTCGCCCGGTGCGACGAGAACACCATCGGCGTCGTCGCCGTCCTGGGCTCCACCTTCGACGGCTCCTACGAACCGGTGGCCGAGATCTGCGCGGCCCTGGACGGGCTCCAGGAGCGCACCGGCCTCGACATCCCCGTCCACGTCGACGGGGCCTCCGGCGGCATGGTCGCGCCCTTCCTGGACGAGGACCTGGCCTGGGACTTCCGGCTGCCGCGCGTGGCGTCGATCAACACCTCCGGCCACAAGTACGGGCTCGTCTACCCGGGCGTCGGATGGGCCCTGTGGCGGGACGCCGCGGCCTTGCCCGAGGAACTGGTCTTCCGCGTCAACTACCTCGGCGGCGACATGCCGACCTTTGCCCTGAACTTCTCCCGGCCCGGCTCGCAGGTCGCCGCGCAGTACTACACCTTCCTGCGGCTCGGCCGCGAGGGCTACCGCCTGGTCCAGCAGACCGCCCGCGACGTGGCCGTCTACCTGGCGTCGCGGATCGAGGAGTACGGCGACTTCCGGCTGATCACCCGGGGCGACCAGCTGCCGGTGTTCGCCTTCACCACCGCCGACCACGTCACCGCGTTCGACGTCTTCGACGTCTCCCGGCGGATGCGCGAGCGCGGCTGGCAGGTGCCCGCCTACACCTTCCCCGCCGACCGCGAGGACCTGGCGGTGCTGAGGATCGTGGTCCGCAACGGATTCTCCGAGGACCTCGCGGACCTCTTCCTCGCCGACCTGGGACGCTACCTGCCCCAGCTGCGCGAGCAGGAGCGTCCGCTGCACCCGCCGGGCGAGGCGCCCACGGCCTTCCACCACTGAGCGGCCGCGCCCCGGGCAGACGCACCCCATGGGCAAGGACACTCAGACCAAGGGCACCGTCTTCGTCGCCCTCGCCGCGAACCTGGTGATCGCCGTGGCGAAGGCCGTCGGGGGCCTGCTCAGCACCTCGCCGGCCCTGCTGTCGGAGGCGGCGCACTCGGTCGCCGATACCCTCAACGAGATCTTCCTGCTCGCCGCGCTGCGCCGCAGCCGGCGCAGGCCCGACGCCCGGCACCCCTTCGGCTACGGCAAGGAGCGCTGGTTCTGGTCGCTGCTCGCCGCCGTCGGGATCTTCGTCATGGGCGGCTGCTTCTCCTTCTACCAGGGCATCACCGCCTTCCACGAGCACGAGCCGCACACCCTCAGGGCGTTCCTGATCGCCACCGCCGTCCTGCTGGTCTCCCTGCTCGCCGAGGGGTCGTCCCTGGCCAAGGCGCTGCTCCAGGTGCGGGGCGGCGCACGCGAGCACGGCCGCTCCTTCCGCACCGAACTGCGCGAGGGCGAGGACCCCACCTTGCGCACGGTCATCGGCGAGGACAGCGCGGCGGTCCTCGGTGTGCTGCTGGCCCTGGCGGGCGTGGGGCTGCACTGGGCGACCGGGGGGCGGCAGTGGGAGGCCTGGGCGTCCCTGGCCATCGCCGGACTGCTCATGGTCGTGGCGTACCGGCTCGGCAAGGACTGCCGCGACACCCTCATCGGCGAGGCCGCCGACCCGCGGCTGCGGCAGCGGGCGCACGAACTGCTCACCCGGCAGCCGGAGATCGACACGGTGACGGCGCTGCTGACGATGCGGCTCGGCGTCGACTCGGTGCTGCTGGCCGCCCGGGTGGACCTGACGGAGGGCATCGACAGCGAGACGGTGGAGGAGGCCGCCGTCCGGATCAAGACCACACTCGCCGGCGAGTTCCCCGAACTGGACCAGATCTTCCTGGACGTCACCGAGGCGAGCGAGGAGGACCGCCGCGAGGCGCACGAACTGCGGCAGTCGCTGCGTACGGAGGCCGCACGGCGAGAGGGCGGGCGCTGACCGCCCGGCCCCGCCCCCGGCTCAGGGTGCCGGGGGAGCGGGGTCGGCCACGCGGACGCCGTGCCGGGCGAGCCAGGGGAGCGGGGGGACGGCCGAGCCCATCTGCGGGGTGACGCGGACCTCGAAGTGCAGGTGGGGGCCGGTGGAGTTGCCCGAGCTGCCGGACAGCCCGATGCGCTGCCCGGCGCGCACCCGGCGGCCCGGCGCGGTCTCGATGACGGACAGGTGGGCGTAGTGCGTGCAGTAGCCGTCGTCGTGCCGGAGGACGATCTGGTTGCCGAAGCCGTCGCCGCAGCCGGCCGCCACCACGGTGCCGTCGCCGACCGCGCGGACCGGGGTGCCGGAGGGGACGGCGAAGTCCTGGCCGGTGTGCCGGTGCGCCCAGTGGGAGCCGGCGTCGTCGAAACCGGCGGAGAGCCGGTAGCGCGCCACCGGGCTCACCCAGTGCGGGGCGCCGCGGCGGACGGCGCCGGCGGCAGGGTCGTCGACGGGGTCGGTGTGCGGGCAGCGGGCGGCGATGCCGCCGCCCAGCAGGGCGAGGTAGCGGGCGGCGAGCCCGGCCCCGGCGCGCAGCAGCTTCTCCTCGATGTCCCGCCGGAGTTCGGCCTGCCGCCGCACCTGGTCGTCCAGGTCGTCCAGCGCGGCGTCCACGGCCGCCGTGTCCGCGGCCAGCCGGCGCTGCGCCGCCCGGTGCGCGGTCAGCAGCGCGGCCTCGGCGTGCTCGCCCTGGCGGACCAGGGTCACGTCCTCCAGCAGGCGGTCCGGGCTCCCCGACAGCAGCACCCGGGCCGACGGGCTGAGGCCCGCGTTGCGGTACTCCGTACGCGCCATGGCGCCGACCCGGTCCCGCAGCACACGCAGCCGGCGCCGCTCCCCGCCCGCCGCCGCCCGCAACGCGCGCAGCTCGGCGCGCTTGCGCCCGGCCGCCAGCTCCGCCGCCTGGTACCGCTCCACGGCGCGTTCGGCCTCCGCGTACAGCCGCTCCACACCGGGGCCGCCCGCGGGCGGTCCGGCCGCCGCCGTCGCCGTCCCCCGCAGCGCGAAGGGCACCGCCAGCAGGAGGCACAGCACCGCGGCCACCGCCTTGCATCGCATCGGGCCGATCGTGACGGCCGCCCGCGCGCGGCGGTCCGGCGACACGCCCCGCCGGGGCCCACAGCCACCCGCCGGGGTGATCGCATCCGGGCGTGCGCCGAACGGCCGGCCGCCAGATCATGGGTACGGGCGCACTCGGCGGACGGGAGGATGACCCGGGTGAGCGGTGACAGGGGGCCCGGCGACTGGTCACCACTGGACCACGAGGTCCTGCGGCAGGTGCTGGACGGCACTCCGGCCGGCGTGAGCATCCTCGACGCGCGGCTGCGCTACGTCTACGTCAACCCCGCCCTGGCCCGGATGAACGGGGTCTCCGCCGCGGCCCACGTGGGCCGCACGATCACCGAGGTGCTGCCCGACCTCGACGACACCGGCGAGGAGACGATGCAGCAGGTCCTGGCCGACGGCACGTCCCGCGAGGTGCCCTCCAGCGGCCACACCCGGGCGCCCTCGGGGCTGACCCGGCGCTACTGGCAGGGCGCGTACCACCGGCTGAGCGGCCCGGACGGCACGGCGGTCGGCCTGGTCGGCATCACGCTGGAGGTCAGCAGCTCCCGGCACGAGCAGCACGAACTGGAGCGGGCCCGCGAGCGGCTGGCCCTGCTGGACCGGGCGGCCACCTTGATCGGCACCACGCTGGAGATGGAGGCCACCTGCTCCGAGCTGGCCCGCTTCCTCGTTCCGCTGCTCGCCGACATCGCCAGCGTGGACGTCCTGCCCCCGGAGGGCACGACCTCGCACACCCGCGGCCTGCTGCGGCTGCGCCGCGCGGCGATGGCGGCACTGCCCAATCTGCGGGACCAGGTGAGGATCTTCGGCGAGCCCGGGGAGTACCTGGACTACCAGGAGGGGTCGACCATCCCGCGCTGCCTCCAGTCGGGCCGCCCGGTGCTGGAGGACCTGTGCCACGACGGCGCGCTCGTGCGCTCCGCGAGCGGCCTGGAGCGGATCGCCGCCTACCGGGCGGCCGGTATCCACTCCGCGCTGGTCGTGCCGCTGACCGCGCGCGGGCACCCCATCGGGACGGTCAGCATGGTCCGCGGCGGGGAGTCGCCGGCCTTCACCGAGCGGGACGTGGAGATCGCCCAGGACGTGGTGGGCCGCGCGGCCATCAGCCTGGACAACGCCCGCCGCTACACCCACGAGCACGGCATCACCCTCGAACTCCAGCGGGCGCTGATGTCGGAGCCGGGCTCGCCGCACCCCACCGTCGAGGCCGCCTTCCGCTACCAGCCGGCCGGCAGCAGCGCCCTGGTGGGCGGCGACTGGTACGACACCGTGCGGCTGTCCTTCGGGCGCACCCTGCTGGCCATGGGCGACGTCATGGGGCACGGGGTGGAGGCCTCGGTCGACATGAGCCAGTACCGCTCGATGCTGCGCTTCGTGGCCGGCGCCGACCTGCCGCCGCACCGCATCCTGCGCCGGCTGGACACCCTGATCTCGGAGACGGAGTCGGGGCGCCCGGCCAGCTGCCTGCTGGCGCTGGTGGACCCGACGCGCGGCAAGTGCGCCTACTCCAGCGCCGGGCACCTGCCGCCCGCCATGATCCGCCCGGACGGCTCCGTCGAGCTCGTCGAGGTGCCGGTCGGGCCTCCGCTGGGGACCGGGCACGGCGGCTACGAGATCGTCTCGGGCGCGTGCGGGCGCGGCGACGTCCTGCTGCTCTACACCGACGGCCTGGTCGAACGGCGCGGCGAGGACATCGACGTGTCCCTCGACCGGCTCGCCAGGTTGCGGTTGCACCCGGACGGGGATCTGGGCGGTCTGGTCGACCGGATCCTGTCCCTGCTGGTCTGCGAGCCCGCCGACGACGACATCGCGGTCCTCGCGGCGCGCATCGTCCGCTAGGCCGCAGGAGGGACGCCTCCCCCGGGCAGCGCAACACTACGGGCGAAATCGGGGCAATACCGTCACGATGATCATACGGGACTGCCACCGGGGCGGTCCCGGGAACCGGCTCCCTCGGGGAGGACCTGCCGTGACCGTCAGCCTCGCGCAGTTGCGCCGTTGCTCCGTAGCCGTCGACCTCGGCGCCTCACGGACCCGCGTCTACATCAAGGGACAGGGACTCGTCGTGGACGAGCCCAGCGTGGCCGCCGTCAACGCCCACAGCGGGGCCCTCATCGCCGTCGGATCACTGGCCGAGCAGATGACCGGGCGGACCCCCGACCACATCCGCGTCGTCCGCCCCATCCAGGCCGGCATGGTCGTCGACATCGACATGGCCCAGCGCATGCTCCGGCACCTGCTCGGCGGCCGGCTCCGCAAGGCATGGCGGCGCAAGCCCATGCTGCGCGCCGCGGTCTGCACCCCCAACAGCAGCAAGCCACTGGCCCAGCGCGCGGCGATCGAGACGCTGTACGGGCTCGGGTCCCGGCGGGTCGAACTCGTCGACTCCGTGATCGCCGCCGCCGTCGGCTGCGGACTGCCGGTCGAGCAGCCCGAAGCAACGATGATCATGCTCAGCGGGGCCGGCACGACCCAGATCGCGGTGCTGTCGCTCGGCGCAATCGTCGCGGCCGAGACCATCCCCGTCGGCGGAGACGCCATCGACCACGTGGTGGTGCAGCACGTCCGCAACGCCCACGAACTCGTGCTGCCCACCCAGTCGGTGCGGCCGCTGCACGAGATCCTGTCCGCCCCGGGACCCATCGCGCCGAGCACGGAGGTCCAGGGCCGGGACGTGGCCAGCGGCATCGCCCGCACCGTCACCGTCGACATCGAGAGCGTCCGCCGGGCCATCCGCATGCCGATGGCGGCCCTCGTCGACGGCATCGGCACCGTCCTGCGGCGCTGCCCGCCCGACCTGGTCGCCGACCTCACCGACCGCGGCATCATGCTCGCCGGGGGCAGCGCGCTGCTGCCGGGCCTGGACATGATGCTCCGCCAGGCGACCGGGATGCCCGTCACCATCGCGGACCGGCCGGACGTCTGCGCGGTGCGCGGCCTCGGCGCGATGATGGAGGGGCAGGTGCTGCCCATGCCGATGGACTCTCTGTCGGCCTAGCGCCGGGCGGCGATCACTGGGCGGCGGGCCGCCGCACTGCCGTCGTGGCGCACGCCGTCCGCGCCCGGCGGTCACGGGGCGGCCCCCTACCTCCCGACGCGCTCGACCAGGCGCACGACGTACTCGGCGACGAGTCCGGGGCGGAAGCCGGGCAGCCAGTGGCCGCCGTCCACGTGGTGGATCTCGGCGCCGGGGGCCCAGTCGGTGATCTCCGTCTGCCACGGCGGCAGCACGAACACGTCCTTGGACGGGGCCAGTACCTGCGCCGGCAGGGCGGCGTGCCGGACCCGCGGGCGGAGCATGCGGGGCAGCACATTGGCCCGGTAGAGCTTCAGCCCGGCCCGGTTGCGGGCGGCCCGCCCCGGCCCGTACCCCTGCGGGGGCTCACCGGTCTCCAGGCGGAGCAATCCCTTGATCACCCCGTCCAGGAAGCCGCTGCGGCACGCCAGTTCGGCGACGCCGGGCAGATGGAAGAAGGCCACGTACTGCGAGGCCAGCGCCTGGCGCAGCAGCTTGCCCAACCGCGCGGGGGTGGGCCTGCGGACCTGGGCCCGGTACCAGCGGCCGGTGTGGTCCAGATCCGGGCCCGAGATCGACGTCATCGAGGCATAACGGTGCGCCAGCTCCGGCGTGCTGACGGTGTGCCAGCTCTGCACGGAGCCCCAGTCGTGCGTCAGCAGGTGCACCGGCGCGTGCGGGCTCACGGCGTCCGCCACCGCCGTGGTGTCGGCGGCGAGCTGCGGCAGTCGGTACGCGCGGGTGCGGCGCGGCGCGCCGGACGAGCCCGAGCCGCGCACGTCGTAGGTCACCACGTGGAAGCCGTGTGCGGCCAGGCGTGCCGCCACGGCGTTCCACACCTGGTGGTCGTCGGGAAAGCCGTGCACGCACAGGACGGTGGGGGCGGCGGGGTCGCCGTGTTCGTACACCGCGAGGGGGACGCCGTCGGAGGCGGTGACCCAACGCGGCGCTTCGCTGTGCCGGGTTTTTTCCCCGCCCGCCCTCCCGTGTGCCCCATGAAGTCCGGTCACCCCGACGCCAGTTGTTGGGGGGCCGGGTTCGGGGCCTCCGGGGCTGCCATTCTGGACAGCACATTTAGGTGCTTCAGGCACTTTCCGTCGAGCACTCCGGGTCATGCACCCAAATATGCTCCACAGTCCAGAACACCACCCCTACGACCCCGCCCCCTCCGTTTCGCCATGCGCCTGATCCCCGGTGGGTGGTGTAGAAGCGGCACCGTGCTCGGGCACCCGTAAGCGCAGCGCCGTCCAAGTGCGCAGCCGTCACCGCCCACAGACACCCCACCGGCCGTAAGCCGCCCCAGCCGACCCGGGAGGGGGTGTGGCGGGGTGCGCCCGGAAGCGACGAGCGGAGACCGCGGCGCCAATAGGTAGGGCCGACCCGCGAGCGCTGAGGACGTACCCCGGCGCGGCACCGACCCCACAACGCACGCGGCGGGACCCGCACTTACCGTGCCGGGCACTCGGGTGGGAGGGCGGGGAAAAAACCCGGCACGGCGAAGCGCAGCGCGGCGCAGCGCGTTGCTTGAACGAGACGCATCCGCAACGCCGCCGAAGCCCCCCTGGGAAGGCCCCGTACGTCACAGTCACAGAAGCCGACGGGGAGGGGACACGACATGAGGCGGACGACAAGAACCATCGCACTGGCGGTCGCCGCGGGGGTGCTGCTCGCGGGGTGCAGCGCGGCGGGCCCGCGCGGGAGCAGTCACGACGCCGGGCCCCGCCCCGCGCCCGCGCCCGCGCGCGTCGCGGGGGGAACGCAGGCGCCGGACGGCGAACGCGCTCCCGCGCAGGACCAGTTGTCGACGTTCGCGCTGGACGTGGACACCGCGTCGTACGGCTACGCCGCCCGGCAGCTGAGCAACGGGCAGCTGCCGGACCCGTCGGCGGTGCGGTACGAGGAGTTCGTCAACAGCTTCCGGCAGGACTACCCGAGCCCGGACGGCGACGGCTTCTCCGTCAGCGCGGACGGCGCCCGCACCCCGGGGGCCGGCTCGCGCTGGTCGCTGCTGCGGATCGGGCTGGCCACGCGCGCCGCCGACAAGGCGGCACGCAAGCCCGCCGCGCTGACGTTCGTCGTGGACGTCTCGGGCTCGATGGGCGAGCCGGGGCGGCTGGACCTCGTGCAGAAGGCGCTGCGGTCGGCGGTCGGCGAGCTGCGCGGGGACGACTCGCTGGCCGTGGTGACGTTCAGCTCACGGGCGCGGGTGGCGCTGCCGATGACGCGGCTGGGCGCCGACGGGGCCCGTGCGCACGCGCGGGAGGTGATCGACGGTCTGCGGCCCGAGGAGTCCACGAATCTGGAGGCGGGCCTGCGCGCGGGCTACGACGTGGCCCTGGAGGGCGCCCGTGCGGGCGTCACGAACCGGGTCGTGCTGCTCTCGGACGCGCTGGCGAACACCGGTGAGACGGATCCGGACGCCCTGCTGGAGCGGATCGCCAGGGCCCGGGAGCAGCACGGTGTGACGCTGTACGGGGTGGGCGTGGGCAGCGAGTACGGCGACGCGCTGATGGAGCGGCTGGCGGACCGGGGCGACGGCCACACCTCGTACGTCTCCACCGAGCGCGAGGCGCGGGCGCTCTTCGTGGACCAGTTGCCGGCCAATGTGGAGCTGCGTGCCCGTGACGCCAAGGCGCAGGTCGCCTTCGACCCGGCGACGGTGGAGAACTACCGCCTCATCGGCTTCGAGGACCGTGCCGTGGCCGACGAGGACTTACGCGACGACCGGGTGGACGGCGGCGAGGTCGGCCCGGGGCACACCGTGACCGCGTTGTACGCCGTGCGCCTTCGGCCCGGCGCGCGGGGCCATGTGGCCACCGCGACCGTCCGCTGGCTGGACCCCTCGGGCCGGACCCCGCACGAGCGGTCGGCGACG
Source organism: Streptomyces sp. NPDC046977 (assembly GCF_040644455.1). Lineage (NCBI taxonomy): Bacteria > Bacillati > Actinomycetota > Actinomycetes > Kitasatosporales > Streptomycetaceae > Streptomyces > Streptomyces sp. NPDC046977. The sequence goes on along the minus strand of NZ_JBEYWO010000002.1, from coordinate 226,514 downwards.
ATCGAGGCGGACCGGCTGACCGGCGCGCTGTGGGACTCCGGCACGTCGCCGCGGCTGCGGGTGGACGCGGTGGCCGCGTACTTCGCCGACGCGCTGCGGACGTACTCCACCGGTGAGCCGCAGCTGCCCGGCGCACTGGGGCTGGCAGAACTCGCCGAGCGCGCGCGCTCCCTGGCCAGGACCACGGAGGACCCGGCCGTGGCCGACCTGGCGGAGTCCGTCGACCGCGCGTACGCGCTCCGCGCGGCCTGATGGAGTATCAGTGGAGTCATGGCAGCAGAAAAGGAACCCGAGGCCGAGCTCGACGCCCGCTACAGCAGTGACGGCGCCGACCCGACGAGCTGGAGCCAGGCGCGCCGCTTCCTGGCCGATGCCGAGATCTACTGGCTGACCACGGTCCGCCCCGACGGGCGTCCTCACGTCACCCCGCTCATCGGGGTCTGGTACGAGAACGCCCTGCACTTCAGCACCGGCGCCGACGAGCGCAAGGCGCGCAACCTCGTCCGCAACGCGAAGGTGGTGCTCACCACCGGCAACAACGCGCTGCACGAGGGCTTGGACGTGGTCGTCGAGGGCGAGGCGGCGCGCGTGCGCAGTGACACGCAGCTGCGGAGCATCGCGGAGGTGTACGAGGCCAAGTACGGCGAGGAATGGCGCTTTGAGGTCCACGGCGAGGTGTTCCGCGGGGAGGGCGGCAACGAGGCGCTCGTCTACGAGGTCGAGCCGCGGACGGCCTTCGCCTACGGACGGGGGACGACGTACAGCCAGACACGCTGGCTCTTCTAGGGCCTCTGGAACAGGGCGGTCCACAGGAAGGGCTCGCCGAAGTGCGGGGAGTCCGGCGGCTCGTCGCGCATGCGGCGCAGCTCGATCTCGGTGTGGCCGGAGAAGATCGCGCGCAGGGACTCCGGCGTGTAGGCGAGCCCGCCGTGCAGGCGGGCCTGCCGGTAGAAGTCGGCGTCCGGCAGCTCCGAGCCCATGGCGCCGGAGGCGAAGCAGGTGAGGGCGAAGTGGCCGCCGGGGGCGAGGACGCGGTCGAGCAGGGCGAGGTAGCTGACGCGGCGGTGCGGCGGCAGGTGGTGGAAGCAGCCCGAGTCGTGGACCAGGTCGTACGGGCCCTCCAGCGGGCCGCCGGCCGCGGTCAGGGCGAAGGCGTCGCCGCGGTGGAAGCGCACGTCCTGCGCACCGGTCTCGCGGGCCCGTTCCTCGCCCCAGGCGACGGCCGCGGGCGAGAGGTCGACGGCGTCCACGGCGAAGCCCGCGGCGGCCAGGTACAGGGCGTTGCGACCGGGACCGCAGCCGAGGTCCAGGGCCCGGCCGCCGGGGGTGAGCAGGCCACGGTCGAGGTAGGAAACCAGGCTCTCGTCCGGTTTCCGCACGAAGAACGGGACCGGCTTGGAGCGGTCCGCGTAGAAGCCGTCCCACCAGTCGGCCGCGCCGCCCGTCCAGCGGTCGGCCTCCGGCACGAACAGGCCGTCGAGCAGTTCCAGCACGTCCTCGACCGTGCAGATGTGACGATCCATCAGAACTCCTTTCGCGGTGCCGCCAGCCTAGGCCCGTGGGGCATGAAAGCCCAGCTCAGCGGCAGTGTCCCGATCGCCGGTACGGGCGTCCGGGCGGCTGCGCGGACTCCGGGCGACGCCTCCCTCCGGCCCGGCCGCGGACGGCGCTCCGCACCCCCGCGAGGGGCCGCCGCGGGGGTGTCGGCGGCAGCGCGCGGGGCGGGTTTTCCGTCCGCCGGCCGTCTCGTCGCATGCCCCGGCTCCCGCGGTCGGCGTGGGCAGGCTGCTCCGGTGGCGCGGCCTAGAGCCGGGCGCCGTCCGCCGCGGCCGTGCCGTGGTCCCAGCCCTCGCGGTCGCGGCCCTTGAGGCGCTGCGAGCGGGTCTGCGGGAACATCTCGTCGGCCGCCCGGCCCACCGCGACCTCGCGCGCCGCGAGGACGGGCAGCACCTCCGTGCTGCCGCCGCCCTCCTCACCGGCCTCGCGTGTGGCGTCCCGGGTGGCCGACGCGAGCCGTTCGCCGATCCGTCCCGCGTAGGCGATGAGGAAAGACTCGCGGAAGTTCCGGGAGAGGTTCTTGCGGCCCTTCGCGCGGGCCGTGCCGCCGCCGCGGATCATCGCGGTCTCGGCCTGCACCAGCAGCGAGGTGTAGAGCACCTCCACCGCCTCCAGGTCGGCCTCGTAGCCGACCACCGTCGAGAAGCCGAACTCCGCCGACCACACCGCGCGGCAGCGGTTCGCCGACGCGACCGCGTCCAGGAGCAGTGCCTTGGGGGCCTCGTACGGCCGGTCCACACCGACCCGGCGGGCGCCGGGCCCGTCGCCGGGGGCCGTGCCCGCGAGCAGGGCCTCGTCGACGCTGTAGCGGGCCATCAAATGCTGCGCCTTGGCGCTGAGCGCCTCGGCCTCCTCCGGGTACGGGGTCGACTCCGCCTTCGCCAGCAGCGCGCGGATGCGACCCAGCTTGGACCCGGCGCCGCTCCCCGCCGCGGGCCGCGGCGGCGCGGCGGTCAGCGGGGTGATCCGGGGCAGCCGGCCCAGGAGGCGGACCAGTTCCAGCACGGCGGTCGCCGCGCCGAAGCGGTCCAGCCGCTCCTCGCGGGCGTACGCCGTCAGCAGGGCCGTCGCCTCCGGCCGCGGCGCGCCGTCCGCGGCGAGCAGCCGCTCCGCGAGCCGCACGTGTTCCGGGCCGAGTTCCCTGCGGGCCATCCGCACCAGGTCCGGGTCCCCCCAGCCGCGGCCCCGGCAGCCGCTCAGCAGATCGTCGAGCGCGGCCAGCACCGCCGGGCCCGCCTGCTCCCATCCCGCCGCCGCGAGCGCCGACGCCCCGGCGTCCACCGCGAACTCCGCGTCCGCGCCGGCCGCCCCCACGGCGCCGGCGAACGCCTCCCGTACCACCGTCGTCACGTCCCGCACGCCCTCCAGGATCGCATCCCGGCGACACGCCGCGTACGGAGCAGGGTGGTCGCGCGACCTGGGCGGCAGCAGCAGGGTGGGGCCCCGTGAGCACCGAGACCCGCACCGCGGACTGGGACATCCGGACCGCCGGCCCGGCCGACGCCCCGCACCGGGCGCTGCTGCTGCCCGGCGGCCTGTGCACTGCGGAGTTCTACGCCGACGTCATGGCCGAACCGGCGATCGCCGACGCGCGCCTCGGCCTGACCGCGGTCACCCTCCCCGGCTTCGGGCGCACCCCGGCGCCGCAGGACGTCTCCGTGGAGAACTACGCGCGCCTCCTGGGCCGGGTCGCCGCGGAACGGGGCTGCGACCTCGTCGTCGGTCAGGGCCTCGGCTCCACGGTCGCCATCGAGATGGCGGTGACCGGCGCCTTCACCGGCCCGCTCGTGCTGCTCTCCCCCAGCTTCTCGCGGAACGACGAGGCCCCCGAGTTCGCGCTGCTGGACCGCCTCGGCCGCGTCCCGGGACTGGGCGGGGCGGCCTGGGCGGTCGCGCTGCGGCTCTTCCCGCGCGCCGTCCGCGACAGCCTGCCGCCGGGCCGCCGCGACACCCTCGCCGCGGTCCTGGCCGACAACGACCCCGCCTTCTGCCACCGCGCGCTGCGCCACTACTACGACCACCTGGACCGGCACGGCTCGCTCGTCCCCCGGCTCTGCGCCACCGCCCTGCCCGCCTGGGTCGTCCGCGGTGAGGCCGACGACATCGGCCTCACCGACGGCGAACGCCGCGACCTGGACGCCTGCCCCAGCATCACCCTGATCCCCGTGCCGCGGGCCGGCCACGGCGTGCTCGTCGAACAGCCCGCCCGCGTCGCCGCGATCATCGCCGAGGCCGCCGCCCGCCTCGGCTGACGGCGGCCGGACGCGCCGTCCACTGCGCGGGGCGGGGGCGGGGGTCCGTTCGTTCCGCGCGGGTCCGCGGTGGCCGGTCGCGCAGTTCCCCGCGCCCCTTCGGGGCACGATTCCCTGGTCCGATCGAGTACGGGTGGGAGCCGTCGCCGTACGCACGGGACGCCGTACACAGCGGCATCGTGCGGGCCGCCGCCCGGCTGCTCGCGGGATGATCGGTCACCCGCCGGTCGCCCGCGCGTCGTTCGGCGGTCACCCGATGATGCGATCGTGCGGTAGTGACTCGCACCATGGCCCTCGGACTTGCCGGGACGGTCGCGTTGGCCGTCGGCGGAAGGGCCGCGGGGGCGCTGCCCGTCCGGGACGAATTCGCCCTGCCCCGAGGGGAGGCGGCGATCGGGCTCCTGGTGGCCTACTTCGGGCTCGGGCTGCTGATCGCCGCGTGGTGGCAGCTGGGCCGGCTGGTGCGCGGTCCGCAGCCGCCGACGATACGGAGCCTGCTGACCACCTTCGCCGTCTGGGCCGCACCCCTGCTGCTCGCGCCCCCGCTGTTCAGCAGGGACGTCTACAGCTACCTGGCGCAGGGCGCGATGGTCAGCAAGGGCATCGACGCCTACACGTACGGGCCGAGCGTGCTCGGCGGTGCGGCGGCGGCCGAGGTGCCGGCGATCTGGCGCGACACCCCGGCACCGTACGGTCCCGCCTTCCTCGCCCTCGCGCGGCTGAGCGCGCACGCCGGGATCACCGGGATGCGGGCGCTGGCGCTGCTCGGAGTGGCCCTGCTCGCCACGCAGTTGCCGCGGCTGGCCCGACGCTGCGGCGCGGACCCCGCGCAGGCGGTGTGGCTGGGGGCGCTCAACCCCCTGGTGCTGCTGCACCTCGTGGCGGGCGCCCACAACGACGCGGTGATGCTGGGCCTGTTGGGCGCCGGTCTCGGTGCCGCGCTGGCACGGCGGCCGGTGATCGCGACGGTGCTGGTGACGCTGGCCGCGCTGGTCAAGGCGCCGGCCGCGCTGGGACTGCTGGTCGTGGCCACCCTGTGGGCCGAACACATGGAGGGGCGCTGGCGGTTGGCCCGCGCGGGCGCCACCACGGCGGTGGTCGCCGGGGCGACGACGGTCGGCATCACGGCGGTGACCGGCGTGGGGTACGGCTGGATAGGCGCCCTGAGCACACCCGCCTCGGCCTCCAACTGGTCGCTGGTCAACACCATGGCCCGTTTCATCGGCACCCCGCACACCTGGCGGATGCTGAGCCTGGTCGCCGTCGCGGTGGCAATCGGCGCGGTGTGGCTGTTCCGCAGGCGGCTCGGCCCCGTCTACGCCCTCGGCCTGAGCCTGCTCGCGGTCGCCCTGCTCGGCCCCGCGATACGCCCCTGGTACCTGCTGTGGGGGCTCGTGCCGCTCGCCGTGGCCGCCCCTGACGGGCGCGTGCGCCGGGTGGCCGCCGTGGGCAGCGCGGTGCTGGCCCTGGCGGTGCTCCCGAACGGCTTCCCGGCCACCGCGCACCAAGTGGCCCTGGCGACCGCGGGAGCCGCCGCGGCTCTGCTGCCGATCGTCGTGCTCCATCTCGTGCGGCTGGTACGGCCGGCCCGCCCGGCCCCCGCCTCATGAACGTCAGGACCTTCATGCGCAGTGCTCTCCGTGCTCTCGGCTCCCTCGGGTCTCTTCGGGCTCCCGCCACGCAACGCGTCGTGAGCGCGGTCGTGGCGGTGACCGCGACCTTCGTGTTCCTCGCGACGGTGCCGCTGCACCGGCACTGGTTCGACGTGGCCGTCTACCACGGCGCGATCAACTCCTGGGTGCACGACGGCGGCGCGCTCTACGACTACCTGCGGCCCGGCACCGTGTACGGCTTCACCTACCCGCCGTTCGCCGCGCTGTGCATGCTGCCGATGGCCTGGGTGGACTGGCCGGCCACCGTGGTGCTGGCGGCCACCCTCAACATCGTCGCCGGACTGCTGGTGCTCCAGTGGACGGCCGGCCCGGTGATCCGCCGCCAGGGCTGGCCCCAGTGGTACGCGATGGTGCTGGCCGGCTGCCTGATGTCGCTGCTCGAACCGGTCCGGGACACCTTCACCTTCGGGCAGGTGAACCTCGCGCTGCTCGCGCTGGTGCTGCTCGACGCCGAACTGCTGCGCCGCGGCAGCCGCTGGGCCGGGTATGCGACCGGCCTGGCCGCCGCCGTCAAACTGACCCCCGCCCTGTTCATCGGGTGGCTGCTGATCGCCGGGCACCGCAGGGCCGGGCTCACGGCGGCGGCCACCGCCGCCGGGGCGACCCTGCTCGCCGCCCTTGCCGCGCCGGGCGCGTCCCGGACGTTCTGGACGCAGGCCATGTGGGACACCGACCGCGTCGGCTCGCTCTCGTACGCCGGCAACCAGTCGCTGCGCGGCACCCTCGCCCGGCTCGACGCGCCGGAGTGGGTGTGGGCGGTCGCGGTGGTGGCCGTGCTGGCGGTGTGGGCCTACAAGGTGCGGCGCGCCGACGTCACCAACGGCGTGGCGTTCACCGGTGTCGCGGCCTGCCTGGTCAGCCCGGTGACCTGGGTGCACCACCTGGTGTGGATGATCCCGGCGCTGGCCGTGCTGGCCGGTGAGGCGCTGCGGGTGCGGACCCGCACCCGGGTGGCGATCGCGGTGGGCGCGTACGTGGTGCTGTGCAGCAGCATCGTGTGGCTGTGGCTGGACGAACCGGGCCAGGGCGGACCCGGCTCGCTCATCGGCGGCAGCGCGTACGTCTGGATCGCCTTGGGGCTGCTGCTGGGGCCACGGCACGGATGGCGTAGCCGGGCGCGCACCGGGGCGATCTTGGCTGACAGGGTGGGAGAGCGGGCCGGCTGACGGTCCGACGGCTCACGCGGCCCCTGTCGACCGAGGAGTTCACGCATGCGTGTGTCCCTGCGCCGGACGTTGACCATGACCGCCGCGTGTGTGAGCGCCGTCTGCGCCGTGTGCGTCCTGCCCATGGCGGCCGCCGCGCCCGCGCGGACACCGGCCCCGCTGCCCGCCCTCGCCCCGCTGCTGGGGGCGAGCGCGCCGAACGCCATCCCCGGCGAGTACATCGTGACCCTGATCCCCGGCAGCGACCCCGCGCGCGTGGCGCACGACGCCGGTGTCACCCCGCACCACCTCTACCAGGACGCGATGCTCGGCTTCTCCGCCCCGCTGACCGAGTCCCAGTTGGCGCAGGTGCGCGCGCTGCCGCAGGTCCGCAAGGTCGAGCAGGACACCAAGGTCGCGCTCCCCCGGCAGGACCGCGTCCCCTCGCCGCCCCGGCGGCTGCTGCCGGTCCCGGGCGCGGCCCCCGGTCACGACGGGGGACACGGCACACACGGGCGGACGGGACGCGGCGCCACGGACGCCGAGCTCTCCGCGCCCGGCATCTTCTGGGGGCTGGAACGCATCTCCCACCGCACGCCCCACACGCACGGCTTCACCGTGAAGGCCACCGGCTCCAAGGTCACCGCGTACATCATCGACAGCGGCATCGACTTCGAACACGACGAGTTCGGCGGCCGTGCCACGCCCGGCATCGACGAGATCGGCGACGGCCTCGACGGCGAGGACTGCGCCGGGCACGGCACGCACGTCGCGGGCACGGTCGGCGGCGCGCACGCCGGGATCGCCCGCGAGGTCCGCCTCGTCTCCGTCCGGGTCCTGGACTGCGAGGCTGCGGGCCCCAACTCGGGGATCATCGCGGGCATCAACTGGCTGGCCCGGAACGCGGTCAAGCCCGCCGTGGCGAACGTGTCGCTGGGCGGCATGTACTCGCCCGCGATGAACGACGCCCTGGACGGCCTGGCCCGCGCCGGGGTCTTCCCGGTCGTCGCGGCGGGCAACGACGACATCAACTCCTGTGTCATCTCCCCCGCCAGCGCGACCGAGGCGTTCACGGTCGCGGCCACCGACCAGGCCGACCACCTGGCGTCCTTCAGCAACTTCGGCAGCTGCGTCAATCTCACCGCGCCCGGCGTGGACATCGCCTCCGCGTGGCCCGACGGGTCGTACGCCATGATGAGCGGGACGTCGATGGCCGCGCCCCATGTGACGGGAATCGCCGCGCTCTACAAGGACACGTACGGGGACGCCCCCTTCGACGTGGTGAAGAAGTGGCTCATCGCCCAGGCCACCCCGAACGCCTCGGCCGGCGCTCCCTGGGGGACGCCGACGCTGCTGGCCTTCACCGGGGACCTTTGAGGGGCGCCGTTCTCCGGGGTCGGCCGGGTACCGGAATCCTGGATTCCGGATGTCCATGATAATGGGATCTGGACATGTAGCATCGAGAACATGAGGATGAACGAGGGCGTGGAGTGGGCACTCCACTGCTGCCTCAACCTGGCCTGGGCCGGTCCCGAGAGGGCCGTCACGGCGGCCCGGCTGGCCGCCTTCTACGAGCTGCCCACGGCCTACCTCAACAAACAGCTCCAAGCGCTGGCCCGCGAGGGCATCGTCTCCTCCACCCCCGGACCGCGCGGCGGCTTCCGGCTCGCCCGGCAGCCCGAGGAGATCACCGTCCTGGATGTCGTCACGGCCATCGAGGGGCGGGACCCGGCCTTCCAGTGCACCCACATCCGCAAGCGGACCCCCAACAACGGCACGCTGCTCGACGACGACTTCCGCCAGCCGTGCCTGGTGCACCAGGCCATGGCCCGCGCGGACCTCGCCTGGCGCAGGGAACTGGCCGGTCAGACGCTCGCGGACCTGAAGGCGTCCATCGAGGGGGTGGCGCCGGGGGCGGCGGAGGGGACGCGGGGGTGGCTTCTGGGGGGCGGGGGCTGAGGGGCGCTGCGCTGCGCTGTACCGGGTTTTTTCCCCGCCCTCCCACCCTCCCCCAACCTTCGGCCGGGGGTGCCCCCAGCCCCAGGAAGTCTGGGCGCCCCGGCGCAAGTGGTTGGGGGGCCGGGTTCGGGGCCTCCGGGGCTGCCATTCTGGACAGCACATTTAGGTGCCTCAGGCGCTTGCTATTGAGCACCCCGGGTCGCGCACCCAAATATGCTCCACAGTCCAGAACGCCACCCTCCCCCAGCTACCGCTGGGAGGTGCCCCCACCTCCCCCGCCCCCTCCGTGAGCTCTCGCGCCTGATCCCCGGTGGGTGGTTGAGGACGGGGTCGCGTTCAGGCCGCTCGTTGGTGCAGCGCAGCGTCGTTCTGTCGGTCAGGAAAGGTCGCGGGTGAAGTGCAGGGCCGTGATGGCCATGCGGCACGTGTGGTGGAAGCGGTGGGCGCCGTGGTTGGTGACGCCCGAGTCCAGCTCGACGCGTTCGCAGCCCGCCTTGCGTGCCCGGATCTCCAGTTCGTCCATCAGCCGGGCGCCCACCCCGGCGCGGCGTGCGTCGAGCGCCGTGACCAGGTCGTCCACGAAGAGGGTGCGGCCCCGGCTGGTGGCGAGCACCCGATGCGTCGCGACGGCCAGGTAGCGGCCCAGGTTGTCGCGTGCGGCGGTGAAGACGAGGCCCTGCTCATGTGCCTCGCCGGCGAAGGCGGCGAACCCGTCGGCGGTCAGGGCGGGCCTCAACGTGCGTATGAGGGGACCCACTTCCGCCGTCATGTCCGGTTCACCGGGCCGTACATCCACGAATGTCAGCTCCATGCGCAGATCTTAAGAGGGGCTGACGGGCACCCGGCGGGCCCACACACTTGTGTGCTAATGGCCGCGACCCGGCGGGGGCCGGGTCGCGGCGGGTTCAGCGGGCCTCGACGAGCATGGGGAGGCGGTCGGGGTGGGGCACGGCGGCGGCCACCTCGCGGGCGAAGTGGGCGGTGGGGCGCAGCCGCCGGTGGGACAGGAGCGTGGCCAGCGAGACGACCATCTGCATCCAGGCGAAGGAGTCGCCGATGCACTTGCGGGTGCCGCTGCCGAACGGGACGAACGCGCCCCGCGGCCGGTCCGCGCTGCGCTCCGGCAGCCATCGGTCCGGGTCGAAGCGCTCCGGGTCCGGGAACGAACGCGGGTCGCGGTGCAGCGCGTAGAGGCTGAAGGCGATCTCCGTGCCGGCGGGCAGCATCACCCCGCCGAGCTCGACCGGTTCCACGGAGCGGCGCATGAGCAGGGTGACGCCGTGCAGCCGGACGACCTCGTTGATCACCCGGGTCAGGTACTCGTACTTGGGGATGTCGTCCATGGTCACGGGGGCGCCGCCGGAGACGCGGGTGATCTCCTCCAGGAGGCGCTCCTCCACCTCGGGGTGGTGCGCGATCTCGTGGAAGGCCCAGGTCAGCGTGGTCGCGGTGTTCTCCGCGCCGGCGAAGAGGATGGTGCTGAGTTCGTCCCGGACCTCCACGTCCGTGAGCGACTCCCCGGTGTCCGCGTCGCGCGCGGCGAGCAGCGTCGACAGCAGGTCGGGCCGGTCGGTGTCGTCGGCGGTGCGGGCCGCGGCGACGACGTCGTCGATGACTCGCAGCAGTTCGCCCGCCGCCGCGTCGAAGCGCCGGTTGGCGGGGATCGGCACCCGGTCGAGGAACTTGGGTGAAGCGGTGCGCAGCAGCAGGGTGTTGACGATGACCGGCAGGTACTGGCGGATCGCGTCGACGGCGGGCTTGCCGATGTCGGTGGAGAACATGGTCCCCGCAAGGGTGTTGGCCACGAGCGCGGCCATCTCCCGCTCGACCGCGACGGTCTCGCCCGGCCGCCACGACTCCGCGAGTGCCCGCGCCTGGGCGTTCATGGCCTCGGCGTAGCCGGCGATCCGGGACCGGTGGAACATCGGCTGCATCAGCTTGCGGTGTCTGCGGTGGGTCTCGCTCCCCGCGGTGACGAGGCCGTCGCCCACCAGGATCTTCAGGCGGTCGAAGAACCGGCCCTTCTCGAAGCTGCGCCCCTTGGTGACCAGGAGTTCGTTGACCAGCCCGGGGCTGTTGACGAAGTACACCGACATGGTGCCGACGTCGACGCGTACCAGGTCGCCGGTGTCGCGGAGCGACTTCACAAAGCCGAGCGTGTCGCGCGCCAGCGGCCACACATGGCCGAGCAGGGGTAGCCGCCCGGGGGCGCGCGGGACGGAGCGCAATTCAGCATTCACCCCGAAAACTCCTCTTCTTTCGTGGAATCTATGCCGTGCGCTGTGCGGTCGGGTGTAGGAAAGAGTCGAGCGATGTCGGTGCGATCCCCTGTGACGGACGGGACTCGTCCTGCTCCGGCAGTACGTCCCACCACCAGGCGATCGCGGGGATGTCCAGCGCTTCCGGGCTGTCGTCGCTCGGAGTGTCGCGGAAGGTCGAGGGGAGGTTCGCCGGATCGTCGGGTGTGGTGTAACGGATCGAGCTGACGCCCCAGTCCTGGGCCCCGCGGATGAAGTGGCCGAGGCTGTCGAGGAACTGGCGCAGTTGCGGGCTGCCGTAGGTCTGCAGGTACTCCGCGGTGCGGAGGAAGAGGTTCATCACGCGGTCCCGCTGGGCGATGGCCGTCTTCAGCGCCTGGTGCCGCGGGATGTCGTGCTCCACTTCCAGTACGCGGACGGCATTGAGGTAGAAGCCGCCCGCCCGCGCCTCCTTGTGGTGGGAGAAAATGTCGTTGTCCCAGCAGATGATGAAGTACGCCATCTCGGCCGCCGCGCGTACGGCCGTGAGGTCGCGTTCGTGGGGCTGGAGTTCGTAGCCCTGCCCCATCTCCAGCAGCGGCATCATGACGGACGTGGCGCCGTCGTAGATCCGCATCAGGGTGTAGTCGTTGAGGTCGGGAACGGTGCCGTCGCTCCGGAAGGACGCCTCCCAGACGACCGAGGAGAAGTACTCGCGCAGGGCGTCGATCCAGCGGGCGACCTGTCCCGGGGTGCCGTACAGGTCCATCCGGTAGCGGAGGTCGCGCAGGCCCTGGGCCAGCGGGTCGTCGGCCAGCATGGGGACTTCGGGGTTCTGGGCGATGCGGAGCAGCCGGGAGAGCGCTCCCATGAGCTCGCCCGGGCGGGTGCCGAGCTCCCCCTCCTCGCAGTAGCCGTCGTCGACGCCGAAGAGCCAGATGATGAAGTCGGCCGCGATGGCGACGACTTCCTCCCTGCCCTCGGGAAGGATGCGCGCGGCGAAGGTGCCGATGTCGTGTTTCACGAGCCGGCCGCGCAACTCGTCGGAGCCGATCCGGAACTGCTCGGCCCAGGCCGCCGCCCGTGCGTCGATGGCCTCGTGGCGTGGGTGGATTGCCGGCCCGAGGGGAGAGTAGATCGGTGGAACTATCAGGTCAGGCCCCACTGACGATCACCTCTCAGTTGTCCGCGCACTGACCACCACGAAGATCCGCGCGGCACACTGCCGCACGGAACGCGAGTGGATCAGTTTCAGCGACCATTACCCCGGCATATCGCCATGGCGTCAAGCCACGAAATCTCGCCATGCGAACGGCAGTTGGCGCACCCCTCGCTTGCGCCGCCCGTGCGCCTCGTGTGCGCCGGGCGCATGACCCTGCCACGACCAGGGGACATGGAGGTACCGGGAGCGAACAAGCGCACGGCGGGCGCACAGGCGCATTCGCCCGTGCGCCCGCCGTGCGCGGGTCACAGAATGAGACGCCTGCCTAACGCCTCAGCCAGTCCGTGAGGATCCGCCACCACGTCCGCCGCGGCGCCTGGGGCGGGAAGGCCGGCTGCGGCGGAAGTGTCTGCTGCGGCGCCACGACCGGCGCGGGCTGCGGCAGTGGCTGGGGCACCACGTCCTGCTGCGCCGACGGCCTGGGAACAGCCGCCCTCTCCTCCTCGCGCTGCGGCCGGCGCGGGGTGAACTCCGCCGGGAGCTCCAGCAGATGGCGGGAGGTCCAGGACGGGACGCGCACCAGCGCGTCCTCCTCGACCGCCAGGTTCAGGTCCGGCAGCCGGCCCAGCAGGACGTCGATGCCCGTCTCCGCGATGGCACGGCCGATGTCCTGCCCCGGGCACTCGTGCGGACCGCCGCCGAAGGCCAGGTGGGAACGGTTGCCGTGCATGGAGGCGGCGAGGTCCGGGCGGATCGCCGGGTCGGTGTTGCCGGCCGCGAGCCCGAGAAGGAGCATGTCCCCCTCCTCGATGTGCTGGCCGCCCAGCTCCATCGGGCCCGTGGCGTAGCGGCCCGGCATCACCCACAGCGGAGGCTGGTCCCAGAGCACCTGCTCCAGACCGTCCGGCAGCGTCATGTGCCCGCCGGAGAGGTTGCCGCGGAAACGCGGGTCGGTGAGCACCAGCTTGATCATGTCGGCGATCAGATTGGCCGTGGTCTCGTTGGCCGCGACGAGCACCAGCCGCAGGTGCTGCACCACCTCGTCGTCGCTGAGGTCCGCCTCGTCCTCGATCAGCCAGGAGGCCAGGTCGTAGCCGGGCCTCTCGTGCTTCTCCGCCACCAGCCTGGTCAGTGCCTCCAGGATGTAGCCGTAACTGGCGAGCGAGGTCTCGGTGCCCTTCATCAGGTCACGGCACGCCTCGGCCAGACGCGGGCCGTCCTGTTCCGGCAGGCCCAGCAGGTTCGTGAGCACGAGGACCGGCAGGAGCTCGGCGAACTGGCCGACGAGGTCCGCCTTGCCCGTCGCGCAGAACTCGTCCGCCAGCAGGTGCGTCACCCGTGTGACATGGCGCCGGATGCCGTGCCGGTTGAACCGGCCCAGGCCCCGGCTGACCGCACCGCGCAACCGCTTCTGGGCGTCGCCGTCATTGAAGTTGACCAGCGGCTGCCACATGATCGTCGGCGCGATCGGGTGCTCCGGCGGGACCTTGCCCTCCTGAACGGCGTGCCAGCGCCGGGAGTCGGAGGAGAAGCGCGACGGCGTGCGCAGCACCTCCAGGTTCTCCCGGTAGCCGAGCACCAGCCAGGCGGGCAGGTCCCCGTGGACCAGGACCGGGGCGATCGCCCCGTGTTCGGCGCGCAGCTTCTCGTACACGCCCATCGGGTCGGCCTCGGCCTCGGCGCCGTACAGCCGCCGCGCGCCGCCGACGCCGTGCGCGGCGTGGGCCGGGCATTCGGGGGGTGGAGTGGTCACGATGCCTCCGTGGTAGCGGCAAGGGAGTGCAGATATCGCATCAAGGTCATCAGCACATCGCGGCTGGACTCCCGCTTGCGGGCGTCGCAGTCCACGATCGGCACGTGCGGAGGGAGGTCGAGCGCGGACCGCAGGTCCTCGACCGGGTGGCGGGGCGCCTCGGGGAAGGTGTTGATCGCGACGACGAAGGGCACCCCGCGCTCCTCCAGCCGGCCGATCACATCGAAACTGACCTCCAGCCGGCGGGTGTCCACGAGCACCACAGCGCCCAGGGCCCCCTCGAACAGGCCGTTCCACAGGAACCAGAAGCGCTGCTGGCCCGGTGTGCCGAAGAGGTAGAGCACCAGCTCCTGGTTGATGCTGATCCGGCCGAAGTCCATCGCGACGGTGGTGGCCGTCTTGCGTTCGACCCCGGCGATGTCGTCCACGCCGACACCCGCCTGGGTCATGGTCTCCTCGGTGGTCAGCGGACGGATCTCGCTGACCGAGCCGACCAGGGTCGTCTTGCCGACCCCGAAGCCCCCGACGATCACTATCTTGACCGCGGCGGTGGCGGATTCCGGCAGTACGTCCTCGCTGCGCGGTCCGGGGACCGCCAGCGGGTCAGAGCTTCTCAAGTCCATGTATCACCGCCTCGATAAGAGCGACATCGGGAAGTTGCGCGGGGGGCACGGGCGACCGCGCCTCGACCCGCTTCTCGGCCAGGAGGTCGAGCAGGAGCACCGTGACCACGCTCACCGGCAGGCCCAGGTACGCGGAGATCTCCGCGACCGAGAGCGGCGAGCTGCACAACCGCACGATCGCCGCCTGCTCGGGGGGCATCCCCGGCGGTGGTCCGGTCCGTGACCGGACGAGCGTGACCAGGTCGAGGACGGAACCACCGGACGTCCCACTGCGGCCCCGGGTGATCACGTAGAGCCGTTCCGGGCTCCCTTCCTCCCATCCCTGGTCCGCTTCGCTCATCCTGCCTGCCCGTCATTGCGGGGAGGGCTGCTGAGGTGCTCGCCGATACGGGCGACGAGGTCGCGCATGCGCTGCCCCATCAGCCCGGCGTCGACGCCCTCGTCCGCCAGCACCGCGAGGTAGGCGCCCGCACCGGCGGCCATGAGGTAGAAGAACCCGCCCGACATCTCGATCACGACCAGCCGCATGCGCCCGTCACCGTGCGGGAACTCGGTGGCGACGGCCGCCGCCAGGCTCTGCAGCCCGGCACAGGCGGCGGCCAGCCGGTCCGCCGTGTCCGTGTCCGCCCCCCACTGGGCCATGCGCAAGCCGTCCGCCGAGAGAACCACCACATGGCGGGTCTGCGGAACGCTGGTCGCCAGGTCCTTGAGCATCCAGTCCATGTTGGCCCGCTGCTGAATCACGGCTACTCACCCTTATCTAACGACTCGTCACTCTTGACGGGAGCGGCAGGCGGCGTCTCACCGGACACGCCGCTCTGGAAAGCGGCCAGCCACATGCCCGGCTGCACCGGCTCGCCGGCCGACGGCTTGGCATGGGAAGCGGTGACGGAACCGGCAGGGGACGCGGACCCCGTACGGGCGACCGGGGCCGGGGGAGTCGCGCGCCGACGGCGCTGCGGCAGTCCGTTCGGGGTGCGTTCGTGCACCACGGGGATCTCGTCCGCCATCTCGGACGACACCGTCCCGGCCGTCAGCGTCTCCGACCGGCGGGGGCCGGTGGCCGGCCGGGGCTCCGTCCCGTCGCCGTCCGGGTCGCTCCCGGAACGGGGGGCGGGCACCGGACGGGGACCGGACGCGGCGCCGATGCCGTGGGCCAGGCCCGTCGCGTTGGTCATCGTCGTGATCAGTTCCTGCGGCACGACCAGCACCGCGCGGACACCGCCGTACGCCGAGGAGCGCAGCGAGACCTGGAAGCCGTAGGCCTTCGACAGGCGGCCGACGACCGCGAGGCCGAGCCGCGGGGTCTCCCCCAGGCCGTTGAGGTCGATGCCCGCCTGGGCCTCGGCGAGCATCTGCTCGGCGCGCAGCCGGGCCTCCTCGCTGAGGCTGACGCCGCCGTCCTCGATCTCGATCGCGATGCCGGACTGCACCTCGACCGCGGTGACGTGCACGCGGGTCTGGGGCGGGGAGTAGCGGGTGGCGTTGTCGAGCAGTTCCGCGGCCGCGTGGATCAGCGGCTCGACAGCGGGGCCGATGATCGCCACCTCGGAGACCGAGTGCAGCTCGATGCGCTGGTAGTCGATGATGCGCGACATGGCGCCGCGCAGCACGCTGAACAGCGGTACGGACTTGCTCCACTGGCGGCCGGGCCGGGCGCCGCCGAGGACGGCGATGCTGTCCGCGAGGCGGCCGATGAGCGCGGTGCCGTGGTCGAGCTTGAGCAGGTCGCCGAAGACCTCAGGGCTCTGCCCGTGCCGGTCCTCCATGTTGCGCAGGTCGCTGGCCTGCTGGTGGACGATGGCCTGCACCCGGCGGGCGATGTTGACGAACGCGCGCTGCGAGGACTCGCGGATGTCCTCCTCCGCGGAGACCGCGCCGAGTGTGGCGCGGATCAACGCCTGGTGCGCGCCCAGGAATTCGGGGGTGAGGCCCTCGGGCCGGGTCTCGACGGCCGCCAGCACGTCCTCCATGAACTCGCCGCGCTGCAGGCGGGCCATCGCCGCGGGCACCTGTTCACGGGCGAGCCGCAGGGTCTCGGCCTCCTGCTGGGACAGCCGGTACTGCAACTCGGCGGCCTGACGGGCGGCTTGCTCACGCAAGTCCTCGTTGAGGGCTCCGCGGCGGGCGACTTCGACCGCCAGCACGGCGACGGCCACGGTGGCGGTCACACCGCACCAGAAGACCGCCTCCCTCGCTCCCGCCGGGACGGTCCAAACGGCGACGGCCGTGACCGCCGCGACTATGACGGCCGGCAATAACCACGCGGACGTGGCGGCAGGCCGGCGGTCTCCGGGGGACGATCCAGCACGAACCATCGGCATCCTCAGGTGAACGCGGGACAGGGACAACAACAGGAGCACGAACACGGATTCGGCGTCGGCGGCGCACAGATGCCGGACACATCACCACAAGTGCCGTGACCAGCTGTAATTGCTACAACACGCTGAGCCGCACGTAGCATAGCCAACTTCCGATCGTGGCCGATGCCCCGTCATATTGCCTATGGCACATGCTGTTTGACGTATCGATACCGGCTCGGGCGTCGTCGCGCAAACCCCCCGCGATGATCACGCCACGACCGGTCACCGCTCGCGCCGGTCCCGGTGGGCGGCGGACGCGGACGTTCCGCCGGAGTGGCGGGGCGGGGTCCCGGAGGGGTCCGGGGCGGGCGGGCGGACGTCCCGGAGGGCCGCGGCCGCGCCCCCCGCGACAAGCGCTTTCCCACGTCAGGGACCCTCGGCCGCGAACCCCGGGCACCCGGGCGGGCCGCCGCCCGTCCGCCGCCGGGACCGCCGCGGCCACCGCCGGGGAGGACCCCCCGTACGTGACGGGCCGGGCGCCGCCCCCGCTGCCGGCCCGGCCGGGTCCGGGCGTCCGCGCCCCATGGACGCCGGCCCTGCCACACCCCCGCGCCGCGACCGGGCGCGCCGCGCAGGCGACCACGTGCTTCATCCGTACGAGTGACGGGGACTTGCGCCCGGCCGAAAACAATGGGATGCGGGTCCCCGGAGGGCCGGGGGCGACCGTCAACAGCACATGCGATCGTTACCTCGCCCGGGTGAGTCACGAGCGCGGCGACCACTCGGACTACGCCACTCCGCCCGCCCGGACCCCCTCGCGCGACCACTCCGCCGTACGCCTGCCACCGCACGCCGCGGGCCCGCCGCCCGGGGCGGCCCGGCCGGCGGTCCTCCGGGGTCCCGGCAGGCCCCGCCCGCCGCGAAGACCTAGCATGAAAGTCACGTTCCCGCAGAAATGGGGCACCGTGATGGTCACCCCCAAGGAAGGTGCGCCGGACCCCTCGATGGCGCCGTTCGACATGGGCTTCGCGGCGTCGATGGTGGTCGACGCCCACGGCACCGTGGTCGCCTGGACGCCCGCGGCGGAGAATCTGCTGGGCTGGTCGGCCGCCGAGGTGGTGGGCCGCCCGGCCGGGATGCTGCTCGCCTCCCCCCACCACGCCGCAAGCGCCCGCGACATCGCGGACCAGTGCCGCATCCGCGACGCCTGGGGCGGTCTGGTGGCCGCCCGGCACCGCGACGGACACCGGCTGGAACTGGGCGTACGGGTGTCGGCACTGTCCGACACGGGGGAAGGCGACCGCTGGCTGCTGTCCGGCATCGACCTGGCCCACAGCCCGTCGTGGGCGGTCAGCGGCACCGTGCTGGAGGCCTTCCTGACCCGCTCGCCGATCGGCATGGCCGTGCTCAGCCCGGAACTGCGCTACGTGTGGATGAACGAGACCCTGGAGCGCTTCAGCGGCGTCCCCGGCGAGGAGCGCATCGGCGGCCGGATGGGGGACTCCCTGCCCGGCATCGACACCGACCCCATCGAGAAGGTCATGCGCAAGGTGCTGGCCACCGGCCGGCCGGTGATCGACTACGAGTACCGGGGCTGGACCCTGGCCGCGCCGCACCAGGAGCACGTGTACTCGACCTCGTTCTTCCGCCTGGACGACGGCGACGGCCGCGTCATGGGCGTCTGCTACATGGCCATGGACGTCACCGACCGCTCCAAGGCACGCGAACGCCTCGCCCTGCTCAATGTGGCCGGCGCCTGCGTCGGCACGACCCTCGACATCCGCCAGACCGCGCAGGAACTGGCGGATGTGGCGGTCCCCAGGCTCGCCGACTTCGTCACCGTCGACCTGCTGGAGGGCGTGCTGCGCGGCGACGAGCCGCCGCGCGGC
This sequence comes from Streptomyces sp. NPDC046977, assembly GCF_040644455.1. Lineage (NCBI taxonomy): Bacteria > Bacillati > Actinomycetota > Actinomycetes > Kitasatosporales > Streptomycetaceae > Streptomyces > Streptomyces sp. NPDC046977. The sequence continues at coordinate 207,961 of NZ_JBEYWO010000002.1, read as the reverse complement.
CGTTCCCTGCGCGCCACCGCGCTGCGCCGCGCCGGGTTGAGCTCGGTGCGCAAGGGCGTCCCCGAGGCGGTGGCCCGGGTCGGCGAGCCCATCCGGGCCACCGCGGACTCCCCGTACGTGTGCTGCATGGCCGAGGGCCGCTCCTTCCTGCGTTCCGACTTCGACGTGGACGAGGCGACCTGGCTGCTCGGGGACCCCGCCAGGGACGCCAAGATCCGCGAGTACGGGATGAGCACGGCGATGTGGGTGCCGCTGCGCGCCCGCGGCAATGTGCTGGGCGTGGTCACCTTCGTCCGCGGCGGACGGCCCGACCCCTACGAACGCGACGACGTGCTGCTCGCCGAGGAACTGGCCTCGCGCGCCGCGGTGTGCGTGGACAACGCCCGCCGCTGGACCCGCGAGCACGAGGCCGCCCTCGCGCTCCAGCGCAGCCTGCTGCCGCACGCGCTGACCGGCGGCATCGCCATGGAGGTCGCCTCCCGCTACCTGCCCACCGACGTCCAGGACGGGGTCGGGGGCGACTGGTTCGACGTCATCCCGCTCTCCGGGGCACGGGTGGCCCTCGTCGTGGGCGACGTGGTCGGGCACGGCCTCACCGCGGCGGCGACCATGGGACGGCTGCGCACGGCCGTGCACACCCTCGCCGACATGGACCTGCCGCCCGAGGAACTCCTGGCCCACCTCGACGACCTGGTCATCCGGCTCACCGAGGAGGACGGCGCCGACGGCGCGGTGGCCACCGCCGTACTCGGCGCGACCTGCCTGTACGCCGTCTACGACCCGGTGACCGCCCGCCTGACGGCCGCGCGCGCCGGCCACCCGCCGCCGGCGATGCTGACACCCGACGGCACCGTCACCTTCCCCGAACTGCCCCCGGGACCGCCGCTGGGCCTGGGCGCGATGCCCTTCGAGTCGGCGGAGTTCGACCTGCCGGAGGGCACCGTCCTCGCCCTCTACACCAACGGGCTGCTGAAGGCCTTCGGCGAGGACCCCGACATCGGCCTGGACAAGCTCGCCCACGCCCTCGACCGGCCCGGACTGCCGCTGGACGACCTGTGCGCGGCCATCACCGGCTCGCTGCTGACCGGTCCGCCCGAGGACGACGTGGCCCTGCTCCTCGCCCGGACGCAGGCCCTCGGCCCCGGGGCGGTCGCCACCTGGGACCTGCCCTGCGACCCCGAAGTGGTCAGCTGCGCGCGGGGTCTGGCGGTGCGTCAGCTCTCCGCGTGGGGGCTGGAGGAGGTCGCGCCGGTCACCGAGCTGGTGGTCAGCGAACTGGTCACCAACGCCATCCGGCACGCCTCCGGGCCGATCCGGCTGCGGCTCATCCGGCACGCGGCGCTGATCTGCGAGGTCTACGACGGCAGCAACACCGTGCCGCGGCTGCGCCACGCGCGCACCACCGACGAGTCCGGCCGAGGACTGTTCCTGGTCGCCCAGTTCACCCGGCGCTGGGGGACCCGCTACACCGGCGACGGCAAACTCATGTGGGCGGAGCAGGAGCTTCCCGGCGCCGCCGCAGGCTGATCCCGCGGGCCGGGCCGGGGCGGGGCGGGGCGGGCGACGGGCGGGCGGTGTGCGGGGCGGGCCCGGATCCGCCAAGCCGGGGACCGCTGTCAGTGGGGTGTGCTGAAGTGGACTCCGTGGGCGGTCCCGGACCGACGGAAGGCGGAGAAGCCCCATGAGCGATCTCGCTGCACCACCCGACGTGGCGTCCGAGCTGGAACGCCACCGCACCGAGCTGACCGGCTACTGCTACCGCATGCTCGGCTCCCTCTTCGAGGCGGAGGACGCGGTCCAGGAGACCATGGTGCGGGCCTGGCGCGCGTACGACCGCTTCGAGGGCCGCTCCAGCCTGCGCTCGTGGCTGTACCGGATCGCCACCAACGTGTGCCTGGACGTGCTGGGCGGCGCTGGACGCCGGGCCCGGCCGATGGACCTGGCCTCCCCCGGCAGCGCCGAGGGACCGCTGCCCGGCGCGCTCCCCGACGCCGCCTGGATCTCGCCCGCCCCCGACGGGCGCGTCCTGCCGGAGACCGGCGACCCGGCCGAGGTCGCCGACCGGCGCGAGTCCGTGCGGCTGGCCTTCGTCGCCGCGCTCCAGCACCTCGCCCCGCGGCAGCGGGCCGTGCTCATCCTGCGGGAGGTGCTGGCCTGGAAGGCCGCCGAGGTCGCCGAACTGCTCGACACCACCGTCGCCTCCGTCAACAGCGCCCTCCAGCGCGCCCGCGCCACCCTCGCCGCGGCCGCCCCCGCCGCCGGCGACGCGGCCGCGCCCCTCGACGAGGAGCAGCGCGCACTGCTCGCCCGCTATGTGGCGGCCTTCGAGTCCTACGACCTGGACGCGCTCACCTCGCTGCTGCACGAGGACGCCACACTGTCCATGCCGCCCTACGAGCTGTGGCTGCTCGGCCCGGCGGAGATCCGGGCCTGGATGGCCGGCCACGGCCGCGGCTGCCGCGGATCACGGCTGCTGCCCGTCTCCGCCAACGGCATGCCGGGCTTCGCGCAGTACCGGCCGAGCGCGGCCGGCGGGCACGAGCCGTGGGCCCTGCAGGTCCTCGAGATCTCACAGGGCCGCATCACCGGGCTCAACTCCTTCCTCGACACCCAGCGGCTCTTCCCGCTCTTCGGCCTGCCCCCGCATCTGGAGCCCGGCCGGCCCTAGCGTCCCGGCGAGCCCCACCAGGGCGATCAGCTCCCGCAGTGGGCGCCCGGCCCCGCGCAGGACGACGCGGGCGCCCTGGCGACGGGCGGTGAGCTGCAACCGGGCCAAGGCGTCGATCAGCACGGCGTCCGGCTCGCCGGCCGGGCCGCTCACGTCGCAGACCACCGTGACGGGGGCGGCCGCGGTGGCGGTGCTGCCCTGGTGTTCCACCAGCAGGCACCGCAGCCGCTCGCACAGCACGGGGACCGCCTCCCGGGTCACCCTCGCGGGCAGTACGAGCACGGGGGACCCGCCGTCGGAGCGGGGCACGGGCTGGACCATGGGCGACCTCCTGCGACGGGCGTTCACCAGTAGGACCGCGTACGCCCGCGGAATCCATCGCCCCCGCCCCCGTCACCGCCGCGGCAGCGCCTCGATCTCCGCCGCCGTCCAGTCGCCGTCCGTGCACGCCGCGAGGTAGGCCGCGATCCCGTGCAGGTCCCACGCCCCGGACTCGAAGAGCCCCTCGGCGATGTGCCGCAGATAGGGCCCCGACGGCCGGACGTGCGCGACATCCCCCCGCGACCAGGGCGCGGTGAAGGTGAGCACCGGCAGCCCGTCGACGTCCCCCGGGTACAGCAGCGTCTCGTACCGTCCGTCGCCCAGGCGCGCCCGGCCGGTCCCCAGCACCGGCGCCAGGTCCAGGTCCCGGCCCGGCGCGCGATACATCTCCTGCGCCGCGATGTCCGCGAACTGGCCGGCCGTCACCAGGTGGGCCCGCGCCCGGACCACGCCGTCCGGCGCGTCCGCGTCGTAGAAGGCCCGGCCGCCCGACCACACGGGCGACTGCGTCGCGAAGTACATCCGGCCCGGCAGTTCCAGCGGCAGCGACCGCAACGGCGGCCGCGCGTCCCGGCAGCCCGGGTACTCCCGGCCGCCCCCTGGCGGGGAACCGCCCGCCAGATAGCTGTTCAGGCGGGCCATGTGCGTGTTGGAGCCGTACGAGGCGTACCAGACGAGGCCCGGCGGCTCCGTCCGCGTCCCGGCGGCGCGCCGCGCGTCCACACGTCGGGGTTCGGTCACGGCACCATGATGCGCCGCCGTCAGGCCGCCGGCACCGTGCCGCGGATCTGCCGCAGGAAGGCGGCGTTGTCGGGCGTCGCCCGCAGCCGGGCGAGCAGCGTCTCGAAGGAGCCGGTGCCGCCCTGCAGCGCCCGGCGCAGCCCGCGGGAGGCCGCCAACTCGGCTGGGGACAGCAGCAGTTCCTCGCGCCGCGTGCCGGACGGATGCACGTCGACCGCGGGGAAGACCCGGCGGTCCGCCAGGGCGCGGTCCAGCCGCAGCTCCATGTTGCCGGTGCTCTTCAGCTCCTCGAAGAAGTAGTCGTCCGCCCGCGAGCCGGTCTCGACCAGTGCCGTCGCCAGGATCGTCAGCGAACCCCCCTCCTCCGCCGAACGCGCCGCCCCGAACAGCCGCTTGGGACCGCTCAGTGCGGCGGCGTCCACGCCCCCGCTCAAGGTCCGGCCGCCCGACGACGCGGCGTTGTTGTGCGCCCGGCACAGCCGGGTCAGCGAGTCCAGCAGCACCACGACGTCCCGGCCCGTCTCGACGAGCCGCTTGGCCCGCTCGACGGCCAGCTCCGCCACCGCGATGTGCTGCCGGGGCGTGCGGTCGAAGGTCGAGGCGATCACCTCGCCCCGCACCGACCGCCGCATCTCGGTGACCTCCTCGGGGCGCTCGTCCAGCAGCACCACCATCAGGTGGCACTCCGGGTGGTTGTCGGCGACCGCGTCCGCGACGGCGCGCAGCAGCATGGTCTTGCCCGTCTTCGGCGGCGCCACGATCAGCCCGCGCTGCCCCTTGCCGACGGGCGCCAGCAGGTCCAGCACCCGCGTCGACAGGCCGCCCTTGGGCGACTCCAGGCGCAGCCGCTCCGACGGGTGAAGCGGCGTCAGGTCCGCGAAGTGCCGCCGCCCGCGCGCCACCTCGGCCGGCAGCCCGCCGACCCGGTCGACCGCGACGAGCGCCCGGCCCCGCCCGCTGCCGGCCGCGGCGCCCTCGACGGCGTCGCCCTTGCGCAGCCCGTACCGCCTGATCCGCTCGGACGGCACGGGAACGTCGTGCGGCCCCGGCGCGTAGCCGCCGACGCGCAGGAACCCCCGTCCCCCTTCGACGTCGAGGACACCGGCGACGGGCGTCCGCCGGTCGCCGTCGGACGGCGCCGCCGGGGTGGGTGTGGTGGTGGAAATGGTCATGTGGATTCCTCACGTGGAAGGGATCGCGCACGCGGCGGTACGAACCGCCGCGACAGGCGCGGAAGCAGAAGGGTCCGAAGGGCCCGGGAAGAACAGGAGCGGGAACGCGTACGCGGACGCCGTCGAAGGGCGGTCACGCGATTTTGCGGTCCGGCTGGACCAGCGGAAGAGGCACCGGCGCCGTCGAGGGGCGCACAGCCGTGCCATTCGCAGAGTAGCACCCCGTCCCGGATCCCGGGAGGGTGCTTGCGCCGTGGCCTTGTCGCTGCCGCGGGACCACGCAACTCGGCCCTGCCCGGATAGAATTCCTGTCCCGCACGTTCAGCTGCCGAACGCCGCGGTCGGCCATGCGTTCATGGGGGGCATCTGTGGCGGATGTGACAACGGTGCGCGTCGAGACCGTGGAAATCGATCATTCCGGCACGCGGCAGATCAGCGGCAGGACCCGCCCCACCCTCCCACTCGCGGAGCACACGCCCCAGGTCCGGGCGGCGATCAGCGCGGCGTCCGAGATCGTCCAGGACTCCCTGGAGAGCATGCGGCCGCGTGCGGGGTGGCAGGTCACCACGCTGGAGGTCACCTTCGGTGTCACGCTGGCAGCCGACACCAGCATCATCGTCTCCAAGGCCTCGGCTGCCGCGTCCTTCGAAGTCAAGCTGACCGTCGAACGCACGGAGTAGTCGGTGGACCCGGAGGAGGACTGGGTCGCGATCTCCCAGCGGGGGCGCCGCCTCGGCGGTGGGGTGCGGCTGACCCGGCGTCTCGTCCTCACCGCCTCCCACTGCCTCAACGGCATGCACGAGGACAACGGTGCGGTCCCCGGTCTGACCCTGCTGCCGGCGCACGGCGGCGAAGTGCCGGGCGTGGTGCACCGGCGCCTGCCCGACGCCGATCTCGCCCTGCTGGAGATGCGGCTTCCCGGGACTCCACCGCTGCCTGGGGTTTGTTTCGACAAAGCCGCGATGGGAGACCATTGGGAGGGTACGTACCGGCCGGAGAAGAACGATCCGTACCTGAACGGCGTCGTGGACCACCCGTCGCGCCCGTTCGACTCCGCCGCGACCACCGAGATCAGGGTTCTCCAGCTCCGCTGTCACCAGTTGCTCGGCGACTTCTCCGGCTACTCCGGAGGTCCGGTCACCCGGCCCACGCCGACCCGTGCCGTACTCGGCATCCTCACCGTCCAGATGATGGAGCGCATCCAGCAGCTCCTCGAACCGCGGCCGCCCGAGCACAGCACCAACGTCCTGTACGCGACGACGATCGCCGAGGCCATGAAGCGCTTCCCGGAACTCCAACTCGTCCGTCTGCTGGACCGCCTGCGCCCCGACGGCGACCGGCCGGGCGAGGGCCCCTTCGCCATCGAGGAGCGGACCCGCTGGAGCGACTTCGATGATCCCGGCTCGGCGCCCGACCTCATGGATCTCCAGTACGTGACGGCCATGGGGCCGTTCCCGGCCGCCAAGGCGTTCCCGTGATCAGGAACCTCGACGAGGCACTGGCGGTGGCAGTGCGCGCGGTCGAGGACGACGGCCGCCACCGTCAGGATCACGAGGCAGCTCTGCTCGCCTACGTCACCCAGCTCCACAGCGGGGACTCCGCGGACGGGGAGACGGACGACGACGGATCCACCGCCGGCCTCGCGTCCCGGCTCATCCACCTGTCGGCGCTGCTCCGGCGGATCGCCCTGCACGAACCCGCGGTGTCGCTGCTCGACCTGGCCCGCGACCGGTTGATGGACGCGGAGGAGCAGGGCGAGGCCGTGCGCTCCGCCGACTGGAACGCCCTGGCCGTCCTGCAGGCCGCCTACGGGCGGCTCGACGACGCGCGCGACAGCCTGGGAGCCGCGCTGGACACCGCGCGCACCGGCGAACCGGCCGACGCGCAGGAGGTCAAGGCGCTGGCGAACCTGGCGGCGGTGAGCATGCGCACGGGGGACGTCCGGCAGGCCGCCCGCTGGGCCGTCGAGGCCCGGGACGCGGCCGATCTCCAGGGCTCGGCCGAGGAGGCCGCCCAGGTGGAGACCCGCCTGCTGATCGCCTCGGTCATGGTCGGTGCCGCCCGGGCAGTCCGGGGCCCCGACCGGGGGGAGCGGCTGGAGGCGGCCGTGAAGGAGCTGGAACGGTGGACCCGGGTCCTGCTGGACGTCGCCGGCCCCGACCACCGGCGTTCCCTGGAGGCGATGGCCGCCCTGGCCCGCGCCGAGTTCGACGCGGCGTGTGCCACCCGGGAGACCGCCCGTGCCGAGCGGGCGGTCGAGGTACTGGAGACCGTGACCCAGCGGACCTCGGCCGGGCTCGGAGCGGATCACCCGCAGACCCTCACGGCCCTGGCCAATCTTGCCGCCGCAGAGTTCGAGGCCGCCGGCCTGTCCGCCCCTTCCGGGGAGCGGCGCGCCAGGGCCGAGTCGATCCTGGAGACCGTCGCACAGCAGACCTCGGCCACACTGGGCCACGACCACCCCCAGACACGGGCCGTGCTCTCCAATCTGGCCCGGATGCGGGGGGACTCCACGCCGGTCGTCGAGCTCGTGGAGCGCATCGACGCCACGTACACCCCACGGAACAACGCGCAACGCAACCAGGCCAAAACGCGGGCGATCGCCGGAGAGAAGCACCTCGTCCGGCTCATCGCCCACGCGGGGGCCTCGTACTTCCTCGAGTCGCCGCAGCGCTTCATGCCCGTGATCGTCCAGGCCCTGGAGAACCGGGTCCACTTCCATGTGATCGTCAGCAGCCCCTGGAACAATCTGGGCGTCTTCATCAAACGCGATGCGGCCTGGGAGAAGCCGACCGCGGAGAACGTCATCGAGCTGATCGAGGCAAGTGACTACTACAAGCACACGTTCCGGAAGGTCATCAAGGAGTACGAGCGACTGCGCACCCTGTACGGCGACCGGATCGAGCTGCGACTCACCCCCATGGACATCCCGGGCACCACGCTGCTCACCTCCGACGTCGGCTTCTTCGAGCCGTACATGACGGCCAACCCCGAGGACCGCACGCAACGGGGCATGGGGGCCTTCGAGATCGAGTTCGGCAAGGTCAGCCGGTACTACGCGCTCAGCGTCGACGCCTTCGAGACCCAATGGGAACTGGCCAGCACCCTCGAACAGTTCCGCGCGCACGAGTTCCAGCACAAGCAGCGGCTGCGCATGCTCCTGGGAACCCTCACCGACGACGCCGCCGCCAAGCCCGTCGCCCCGCCCGCGGGCGAGGCCGACTGAGAAACCCGCGGGCAAGCCGCCGCGGTCGGGTCACGGCACGTGCAGCAGATTCAGCCCGGCGGCGCGCAGTACACCGGCCGAGCCCACGAACAGAGCCTCAGGCAGCGCCTCCAACGGCCAGAACTCCCAGCGCTCGCAGCGGTGCGGCTCGCACACCATGGGGTCACCGCTGAAGGACATGACCTCCACACCGATCTGCAGGTGGTGATTGGCCAGCGGGTCCGGGTCCGTGACGTGCGCGACACGCATCTCCTGCGCCGCGATGCCCGTCTCCTCCTTCAATTCCCGCGCGGCGGCGGCGAGGAGCGTCTCACCGATCTCCACGTGGCCGCCGGGCAGCCCCCACGTGCCGTGGCCGAAGGTGTTCACGCGCAATCCCAGCAGAACCGAACCGCCGCGCCGCAGGACCGCCTGCACGCCCACCCGCACCGTCGGTTCCGCGGTTCCGCTCACGTCACGCCTCCGGGCAGGTCCGGGTAGGTCCGGGAGAAGTTGTCCGCGTTGCTGTCGGACGCCACCATGTCACCGATACCCCGTGCGACGGCTTCCCTCTCCTCGAAGAGGTGCCCGATCCGGCACTCCGCCCCGTCCTTGATCACCACGACCTGGCAGTCGGGGTCGATGAAGAGGTAGGTGCCGCTGCGGGTCTTGTTGCGGTACACCTCCAGCGTCACACCGCGGTACGCGGCGGCCTTCTCGCACCGCGACAGGGCCTCCTCGAACTCCCACTCCGAGACCGAAAGCCAATCGCGGTTGTCGGCGCCGTAGTTGGTCTCGGACATCTGGTAGATCTTCCACACGTCCGGCAGGCAGTCGTCGTCGATCAGTTGCAGCACTTCGGACGCGCCGCCCAGATTGCGCCGCGTGATGACGGTGCCGAGCTTCACCTTCACGTCGTACGGGTGCCGGCGCACCTCCTTCAGGAGGGCGAGCACCCGTTCCCTGTGCGGAGCGACGCCGGTGCGCAGAGCGGCGTGCTCACTCGCGTCCGCGGACTCCAGCGGCAGAGCGATCCACGACAGGTGCGGCAGGACGCGGTGCATGGCGGGCAGGGGCGCCAGCCCGTTGGTGGAGAGCACCACACGTGGCGCGTCCGTGCCCGAAGGATGATTCCTGTCGCCCAGCGCGGCCAGCAGATCCGCCAGATAGGGCAGCAGCGTCGGTTCGCCCCCGGACACCACCACGCCCCGCACGCCCGCCTCCCGGAGCACGTCCACGACGCGGAGGGCGTCCCGCTCGGACATCGTGGGAATCTCGTGGCGCGGTCCGAAGCAGAACGGGCAGCTCAGGTTGCACCTGCCCAAGGGGCGGAAGTCCACGTACGCCGGAAGCCTCAGGGGCGGTGCTGGCATGGCTCGGCGCTCTCCTGCCCTCGGCAGACCCAGCCGATCCGCTCGCCGGGCAGTGATTTCGCGGCCACTGTAACCGGAGCGGGGAGTCGCGGCGCGGCATTGACAAGGGTGTTACGTGCACTCGCACTCGCCGATACTGGGGTCATGCGCAAGGCATTCGCCCATGAGGCCGTCGTGGTCCTCGGGGCAGGTGGGGACGAGAGGGCGCCCGGGGGCGCGATCACCGTGGCGCTGTGCGGTGGGTGGGAGCACGAGGGGCCCTGCCCGCTCGCGGCGCATCACACGGCGGTGTCACCCGGGGAGGACGGGGGCCTGCGGCTGCGGGTGCTGTTCGCGGCGGAGCCGGCGGACGAGGCCGAGGTGCGGACCCGGATCGACGCGGCGCTGGCGGCGGGGGCGCTGGGCATCGAACCGGCCCCGGACACCCGGTGGGAGCTGCGGGCGAGCGGCCCGAGCCCCGTCCGCGAGGACGAGGCGGGGCACGCGGCGCGGCTCAGCGGCTGAGCCAGTCGGTGTCGCCCATGACGACGACGGGGTGCAGGGCCGGGTCCAGGGTGCGCAGGAGTGCGCGCATGTCGGGGCGGGGCAGGCTCACGCAGGCCTGGGTCGGGCCGCCGTGGTCGACGTGGAACCAGATGCCGCCGCCGCGTGAGGCGCCCAGGGGGCGGGTCCAGTCGCGGGGCGTGGTGCCGGGCCGCCGGTTGTAGTTGATGGCGACCACGTAGTCGAACGAGCCGGCCAGCGACTCGCCCTTGAAGCCGGTGCCGGAGATGGAGAAACCCCGTGGCGAGTGGTCGTAGGGGAGCCTGCTGCCGGGGTCGGGGAGCAGTCCGCCGGCGTCGGTGAGTCCGTAGACGCCCACGGGGGAGCGCAGGTCGCCGACGTGGTGGTCGGTGGTCCAGCCGTCGCGGGCGTTGTGGCCGGTCCAGGTGGGGCCGTCGCTCCAGCCGCCGTCGGGCCGGCGCTCGTGGACCACGACGTGGGAGACGGAGGAGTTCTTCCCCTCGCCCGTCACGACGACGACCTGGCGGGCGTCGGCCGGGACGGCCGCGAGGGTGCGCGGTCCGACACCGGGCAGCCGGGTGTCGACCGGCGTGGGCGTCGGGCTCGGTGCCGCCGGGGCGGACGCCGCGGCGGGCAGCGCGGCCGGCGAGACCGCGGTGGTCGGCGTCCCGCAGCCGGCGAGCAGTCCGGCTCCGGCCGCCACGGCCGCGAGCAGGGATATCGCGGAGCGGGCACCGCCGCGCGGCACGCGGTTGGGCATGACAAGGCCTTTCGATGTGAACGACGTGAGCGACTGTGAGTGATGTGCGGGACGACGAGAGCCGGGGCCGTCAGCCCTGGTGGAACTGCGCCGTCTTGAAGGCCTTGGTGACCGCCGTGATGGTGGCCTGCGACGGCTCGCGCAGGCAGATGTTGACGTTGAGCATCAGGGGCCGGTCCTTCTTCGTGGCGATGCCGCCCCACGCCTGCATCTCGGCGTCGCCGCCGAGGACCTGGCAGCCCTTGCCGGGCGCGGACGGTTGCACGACATCAAAACCGGTCTTGCCGTCCCCCTTCGTGTACAGCGTCTTGTAGATGTAGATCAGCGCCGCGCCCTTGCGCAGCCGGTCGACCGGCGGACAGGCCGAGTACCCCAGGTCGAGCGCGGGCTTGCAGGAGGGACCCTGGCTCAGGGGCTGCTGCGACACGAAGCCGATCATCATCGCCTTCCCGTCGAGCATGGTGAAGCCCTTCCAACCGGTCGGCAGTCGCAGCGTCAGCCCGTAGAGGTCCTTCAGTTCGACGGTCGTGGCCGTGTCACGGGCATGGCTGGGCGACTGCAGGGACGTCGGCCCGTTCGCGGGCGTGCTCGTGGGCTCGGCCGTGGCCGTGGCGGTCCCCGCGGCGGCGGGGGTAGCGACGTCCTGCCGGTGCGGGTCGGCGCCGCCGGTCAGACCGGCCATCGTGAGCACCCCGGCGCCGACGGCCGCCACCGCAGCCGTGGACAGCGCCGCCATCCGGCGCCGCCTGCGCCGCTGGACCCGGCGCCTGATCTGCGCCATCCGGTCGGTGGGGGCGAGGGGCTGCGGCACGGTCCGCTCCAGGAGCACGCTGAGCTCCCACTCGTCCTCGCCGCCCGGTTCCTGCTCGCGATCACGCGAAGTCCCGTTGCGCATGCCGCTCACCCCCTTCCGTCAGGCTGGGCACCGCCGCCAGTTCCTTGCGCAGCATGCCCAGCGCCTTGGCCGCCTGGCTCTTGACCGTGCCCGGCCGGCAGCCCAGCACCGCGGCGGTCTCCTCCACGCTCAGGTCCTCGAAGTAGCGGAGCACCACCACGGCCCGCTGCCGCGGCGGCAGCCGCCGTACGACGGCCGCCAGCGACTGCTCCAGGTCGACGGAGGCGAACGGGTCGCCCTCCGACGCCCCGGCGGGCACCTCGCCGTGCGGCACCTCCCCGCGCCAGCGCCGCTGCCACCACGACGAATGCGTGTTGACCAGCGCCTTGCGCACGTACGCCTCGGGGTTCTCGGCGGCTATCCCGCGCCATTTCGGCCAGACCTTCGCCAGCACCGTCTGCAGCAGGTCCTCCGCCAGGTGGGCGTCCCCCGTCAGCAGCCAGGCGACCCGGAGCAGCCTCGGCCCGCGCGCGGTGACGAACTCCTCGAAGTCCGGCGCCGCGTCCCTCACCGTGCTGTCCTCGCCATCGCATTCCTGTCCCTGAATCCGGCCTCACAACCGCCCAACCGGGTAGGGCGCCCGTTCGGTTGCCCCGGGGACGAAGATCGTTCGTTTTGCCTGGTCATTGCACTGCCCGCGGCCAATCGTGGGCACTGCCCGCTTATGCGGTAGACGGTCAGGTATACGCCATGGACAAACCGGACATGCGGGTGGACCCGCCCGCGGTGACGCGCCCGGCGGGGCAAGGCACGCCGCCGGTTCCTGCCGCCCGCCTCGGCGGCATCAGCAGCCCTGCAGCCTGCCGTTCGAGGCCGCCGGAACCGTCCCGGAGGGGGCTCCTCGCCTCGCGCAGCAGCGGTCGGGTGGGCGGCCCGCCGCTCCGTACGGCAGGCGCCGCGTGACACACATCACGCCGTCCAGCCCCACGAGCCCAACCGCTGCCGGCCCTCCCAGCAGCCTGCCGTTGGGGACCGCCGGACCACCGCCCCGGAGGGGGGCTCCTCGCCTTGCGCAGTCGCAGCCGTCGGCGACCTCGCGGATCAGCCCCAGCCAGGTCGGCGGCCCGGTGACGCACGCCACGTTCAAGGCCGCGGGAACCACCGTCCCGGAGGGTTGGAGGACTCGCCCCGTTCATCAGGGGGCTCCTCGCCCTGCGCATCGCAGCCGTCGGCGACCTCGCGGATCAACCCCAGCCGGGCAGGCGATCCGCTACCGGTCCGCCCGGCAGGCCCCGGCAGGCTGCCGTTCGGGAACGCCGCCTGCCCTGGCCACCATGGACCGGCGGTCGCGGCCGGGTGGCTGCAGCCCACGTACCGGAAGGCGCAGGCCACGGGCCGCTCGACCGCTCCGCGCCCAGGGCCCGTGCCGGGCAGCGGCACCATCCGGGCCAACCCCGGCTGACGCATCGTCAATCTCCCGACGGCGCACCCGGATCGCCCCTGCGCAGGCGCCCCCTCGACGTCCTCACCAGGTGATCTTGTGATCCGGGGGCGTTCCGTCGGAGACTCGAACTCCGCGTCCCCGCCCGCCGATTCACCCCGCACCGACGGAGGAACACGCAGTGAGCACCCTCAACAAGGGCGTCAACAAGGTCGAGGTCCGCCTCAAGTGGGATCCCAGCCCGCTCGGCTCCCCCACCCACGACCTCGACATCGTCGCCGCCACCTACCTCGCCACGTCCCCGCACGGCGAACCGGCGTACCTCGTGCACTTCGACAGCCGCTCGCCGGACGGCACGATCACGCTCAACCGCGACAGCAAGAACGGCAAGGGCCTGGGCGACGACGAGGTCATGACCCTCGAGTTCGACCGGCTCTCCCCGGCGTTCGGCCGGGTCGTCGTCGGCATAGCCATCCAGCAGGGCGACGGCCGGATCACCTTCGGCGATGTCGCGGGCACCCGCGTGCGCGTCGTCGAGGGCTACGCCGACCTCGCGGCGTCCGACTTCTCCGAGGTCGCCGGCTCCACCGCGGCCTCCCTCGGCGAGTTCGTCCGGGCCGCCTCGGGCGAGTGGCACTTCCACCCGGCCGTCCGCGGCCACGACACCGACCCCGGCTCGTTCGCCCGGGAGATGGGCGCCTCCTGAGGCCCCGCCCCGCCCCCGTACGTACGCGAAGGCCCGCCGTCGCGGCGGGCCTTCGCGTCCCGGCGGAGCCTCAGACGACACCCTGCGCGGTCATCGCCTCGGCCACCCGCAGGAAGCCCTCGATGTTGGCGCCGAGCACGTAGTCGTCACCGCTGCCGCCGTACGTCTCGGCGGTGGCCCGGCACTCGGCGTGCACGGACTGCATGACGGCGGCGAGCCGGGCCTCGGTCTGCGCGAACGTCCACACGTCGCGCGAGGCGTTCTGCTGCATCTCCAGCGCGGAGGTCGCGACACCGCCCGCGTTGGCGGCCTTGCCCGGCCCGAAGAGCACGCCGGCCTCGCGGAAGGTCTCGATCGCCTCGGGCGTGCAGGGCATGTTGGCGCCCTCGGCGACCGCCACGACGCCGTTCTTGACCAGGGCGCCGGCGTCCTGCCCGGCCAGCTCGTTCTGCGTCGCGCAGGGCAGCGCCACGTCGCAGGGCACGTCGAAGACCGAACCGCGCTCCGAATGGCGCGCCTTCGGCTTCGCCTCCGCGTACGCGGAGAGCCGGCCGCGGCGCAGCTCCTTGACCTCCTTCAGCAGCTCCAGGTCGATGCCGTCCTCGTCGACGACATAGCCCGAGGAGTCCGAGCAGGCCACGACGGTGCCGCCGAGGGCGCGCACCTTCTCGATCGCGTACACCGCGACATTGCCGGAGCCGGAGACGACCACCTTGCGGCCCTCGAAGCCCTCGCCGCGCGTGGCCAGCATCTCCTTGGCGAAGAACACCGCGCCGTAGCCGGTGGCCTCGGTGCGCGCGTGCGAACCGCCCCAGCCGATGCCCTTGCCGGTCAGGACGCCCGCCTCGAAGCGGTTGGTGATCCGCTTGTACTGGCCGAAGAGGTAGCCGATCTCCCGGCCGCCGACGCCGATGTCCCCGGCGGGGACGTCGGTGTGCTCGCCCAGGTGACGGTAGAGCTCGGTCATGAACGACTGGCAGAAGCGCATGACCTCGCCCTCGGAGCGGCCCTTGGGGTCGAAGTCGGAGCCGCCCTTGCCGCCGCCGATCGCCAGGCCCGTGAGCGCGTTCTTGAAGATCTGCTCGAAGCCCAGGAACTTCACGATGCCCAGGTTCACGGTGGGGTGGAAGCGCAGGCCGCCCTTGTACGGGCCGAGCGCACTGCTGAACTCCACCCGGAAGCCCCGGTTGACCTGCGGCCGGCCCTGGTCGTCCACCCACGGCACCCGGAAGATCACCTGCCGCTCCGGCTCGCACACCCGCTCCGCGATCCGTGCCTCCAGGTACTCCGGGTGCGCCTGCAGTGCCGGCGCCAGCGAGTGCAGCACCTCCCCCACCGCCTGGTGGAACTCGGGCTCGCCGGCGTTGCGCCGGCAGACCTCCCCGTAGACGGCCTCGATGTGTGCACTGACGTTCATGCGCGCCTTCTCTCGTCTTGACTCCCGGCCGTGCCCCGCTCGTGCGGCGCGCGACCGGCCGTTGCCGTGTCAACGAGTACGGATGGAGGAAGGCCATGTGTCAGCGGAGGGACAAGACCGGTCCCGGCGGCCGCGGACGTCCGTCAGAGTGTGACGAGACGCACGGCCGCGAGCAGGGTGAGCACGACCGTGACGCGTTCGAAGACCTTCGGGCTGATGCGGCTGATCGTCGCCCGGCCCGCGGCGGCCCCCGCGAGGACGGCGGGAGCGGTGAGCGCGCCGAAGGCCAGCGTGTCGGGGGTGATCAGGCCGAGGCCGACGCTGAACGGCACCTTGAAGGCGTTCAGCAGCAGGAAGAACCACGCGCTGGTGCCGAGGAAGCCCAGCATCGGCAGCCCGACGGCCAGGAAGTACAGCGCCATGATCGGTCCGGCCGCGTTCGCCGTCATCGTGGCGAACCCGGCGAGCACCCCGGCCCCCGCCGCGACGGCCCGGTGGTGCACCACGGGGTCCTCCGGCCCGCGGCGGCGGCTCCACCAGTGCACGGCGAGCATGAGCAGGAGCAGCGCGCCGATGAGTTCCCGCATCCGCGCGTCGTCGACCCGGCGCACCACCGCCGCGCCCAGCAGCACCCCCGCGACCACCCACGGGAACAGCCGCACCAGGCGGCCCCAGTCGGCGTGCCGCCGGTACGCCGCCACCGCCACCACGTCGCCGACCAGCAGCAGCGGCAGCAGCACCCCGGTTGACAGCTTCGCCGGCAGCACGAGCGCGAACAGCGCCACGCCCACCGTCCCGGCCCCGGACACCCCGGTCTTGGAGTAGCCGACGAGGAAGAGCGCGAGGAGCGCCACCGCCCACTGGGCGGCGTCCAGTGGCGGCATCACGGCCGCCCGGTCGATATGCGGATCACCCGGTCTTCTTATCCGCCCGCCGCTCCGCCCCGCCGGGCGGGGTCCTCTTCCGGGCACCTGGTGGACGCCTCGCCTTCACGGAGGCGGACCAACGTTTGGAGATGTTGTGAAACGTTGTGACCCTCCGGTAGCCCCACCGGCACTCCGGACGCCTCGGCCACATCGCCCTCGCATAGGGCAAGTTGCTGAAACGGCCACCGGCACAAGGCCTGCCCGCGGGCCCAACGGCCGTCCGGATCGCGGGATCGGTGCCTGTGCCAACGAAACAGTGTGCTTGAATGCTGCGCGTGCCGCCGACCGGCTCCCGCCGACCAGCACCATGACAACGGTGTCGGCCCCGCGGCACGACAGGAACTTCGTGCGCACTCCTCCCGCCCACGCCGATGTGCCGGAATCCGCACCGGATCACGGCCGTCCGCGGCGCGGGCGGTGAGGTCGTGGCCGCACCTGGCACGGGATCAGACACCTGCCGGTCCCCGCGCCGTGTGTGCCGCGCGCCACACAGCAGTATCGGAAGGAATGCCTTGCACAAGCGAACAAGGAAGCGCGTGCTTCCGGCCGTCGTCGCCGGCGGAGCCCTGGCCGTGGGTGCCTTCGCACTCCTGCCCTCGACCGCGCTGGCCGGCCCGTCCGCCCCGGCGCAGCACCGGTCCGCCACCCAGGCGGACTTCGAGGCCGCCGCGGCCGAGTACCAGGTGCCGGTGTCCGTGCTCCTCGGCGTGGCCCGCCAGGAGTCCGGCCTCCAGTCCCACCCCGGCTACAGCAACAACGCCGGCTGGGGACTGATGAACCTCACCGACGCGACGCTGGAGATGCTGCAGAAGGGCCCGTCGGGCATACCCGCCCACTCGGACCTCACCTCGCCGGCCAAGCACCCCGAGCTGCACACCCTGCTCACCGCCGCGAAGCTGACCGGTATCCCCGCCGACGACCTGCGGCACAACCGGCGGGACAACCTCCGGGGCGGCGCCGCCCTGCTGGCGTCCTACCAGAAGCAGCTGACCGGCGGGACGTCGGACAACCCGTCCGACTGGGCCGGGGCGGTCGCCCAGTACAGCCAGATGGCCAACGAGAAGGCCGCGCAGTCCTTCGTCTCCGACGTCTTCGCCTCGATCCGCTCCGGCGTCTCCGAGACGACCTCGGAGGGCCAGCGGGTCAGCCTGGCGGCCGACCCGTCCGCCACCCCGGCCACCGGGCAGCTGTCGAAGCTCAAGCTGGCCAAGGCAGTCGGTCCTGCCACGCCCGCCGAGTGCCCCAAGTCGATGGACTGCCAGTTCGTCCAGGCCTCGTCCACGGGTGTCCAGGTGTCCAACCGGCCCGCCAACGGCATCAAGCTCACGCAGATCGTCCTGCACACCACCGAGGGCTCCTACGACGCGGCCATCCGGACCTTCCAGGGCCCGAACGCCACCGCCGCGCACTACGTGATGCGCTCCTCGGACGGCGCCGTCACCCAGATGGTGTCGGACAAGGACGTCGCCTTCGGTGACGGCAACTACGACAGCAACCTGCACTCGATCCAGATCGAGCACGAGGGCTTCTCGGCCTTCGGCGCGCAGTGGTACACCGACGCCGTCTACCAGCAGACGGCCAAGCTGGTGAAGTACCTCGCCGAGCGGTACGACATCCCCCTGGACCGCCAGCACATCCTGGCCCACGACAACGTGCCCGGCGGCAAGACCGCCGACCTGGCCGGCATGCACTGGGACCAGGGCAACGAGTGGGACTGGACGCGCTTCATGAAGAAGCTCGGCGCCCCGTTCGACGACGGCACCAGCGGTGCCGGCCCGGTCGGCAGCGTCGTGACCATCGCCCCCACCTTCGCCAAGAACCTCCAGACGTTCACCGTCTGCCCGGCCGACGACCCCACGGGCGGCACCACCGAGTGCACCCCGAAGACGGTCCCGGCGAGCTCGCTCTTCGTGCACCAGGGCCCGAGCGAGGACTCCCCGCTCATCCTGGACGCGAACGTGCACCCCACCGCCACCAGCGGCACGAACGACGTCAGCGACTGGAGCACCACGGTGCAGGCCGGCCAGCAGTTCGTCGTCGCCGACCAGCAGGGTGACTGGACCGCGATCTGGTTCGACGGCCAGAAGGGCTGGATCAGCAACCCCCAGGGCAAGAACACCGTCCCGACCACGGGTGTGCAGATCATCACCGCGGCCGGTGCGACCACCGCGCCGGTCTACGGCACGGCCTTCCCCGACCCGTCCGAGGTCCCGGCCGGCTGGGGCGCCGACCCGCAGAACCCGCTCACCGCGCCCAACTACGGCATCCCCGCGGGCCAGGCCTACGTCGCCGACCAGCCCCCGGTCAACGGCCAGGACTTCTTCCCGAGCCGGCAGGGCGTCGTCACCGGCGCGAAGCAGTACTACACGGTGCAGTTCAACCACCGCTACGTGTACGTGAACGCGGCCGACGTCACCGCCACCACGGCCTGACACCCGCACCGCTGACGCACCTCTGAACCACCGCAGGGCCCCTCGGCACCACGGCGCCGGCCTCCCCGGCCGCCCGCCCGCCGGGGGGCCCTGCCGCGTCCCGCCAGGGGACGAGCGCGCAACCACCGTCATGTGACGGTCGATTGCGTCGTCGTCACGCGCCTAGCGTGTTCTCACGTCAGGAACGCGATGAACAGGGGATTCCCATGGCGTGGCGCGGGGCTCGTTCCGCGGCGGGGCGGGCGATGGTCGGCCGCCCCGCCGAACGCGAGGCAATCGGGCGGCTGCTCGAAGCGGTGCGGGAGGGACTCAGCGGCGTCCTGGTGCTCGTGGGCGAGGCAGGGATCGGCAAGACGCGCCTGCTGGACCACGCCGCGGCCGAGGCCGGCGGCATCGCCCTGACCCGGCTGGTGGGCGTCGAGGCCGAACGGCCCCTCGGCTACGGCGCGCTGCACCGGCTCCTGCGGCCGCACCTCCACCGCACCGAGCAGCTCCCCGCCCGGCAGCAGGACGCCCTGAACGGTGCGTTCGGCCTGACCGACGCGCCGCACCCGGACCGGTACCTCGTCGGGCTGGCGACCTTGACCCTGCTGTCCGGCGCGGCGTCGGAGCTGCCGATGCTGTGCCTGATCGACGACGTCCACTGGCTCGACCCCGAGTCGGCCGCGACATTGGCGTTCGTCGCCCGCCGGCTCCACGCCGACTCCCTGGGCCTGATCTTCGCCGCCAGGGACGACCTCGGCGACCGGGGGCTGTTCGACGCCCTGCCCTCGCTTCGGGTCGGCGGGCTGCCCGCCACCGACGCCCGGGAGGTGCTGACCCGTGCCGTCGCCGGACACCTGGACCCGGCCGTCGCGGACCGGATCGTGACCGGCACCGGGGGCAATCCGCTGGCCCTCGTCGAACTGGCCGCGCACCTGGGCGCCGAGCAACTGGCCGGGGTCGCGCCGCTGCCCGAGCCGCTGCCGGTGAGCAGGCTGCTGGAGGAGCACTTCCGGCAGTCCGTCGCCGCACTGCCACCCCACACCCGGACGCTGCTCCTCCTCATGGCGGCGGCGCCGACCGACGACCCGGCGGTGGTCCGGCAGGCGGCGGGCGCACTGGGCCTGCCGGCCAGCGCCGCGGCCGCGGCCGTCGAGGCGGGCGTGCTGGAGCACGGGCCCGGCGCCGGGTTCCGGCATCCGCTGATCCGTTCCTCGGTCTACGCGGCGGCCTCCGGGGACGACCGGCGGCGGGTCCACGCCGCCCTCGAAGCGGCCAGCGACCCGACGCGCGTCCCCGACCGGCGTGCCTGGCACCGCGCCGAGGCGGTCCTCGGCACCGACGACGCGGCGGCCGCGGACCTGGAGGCCGCGTCGGACCGGGCCCGGGCCCGGGGCGGCTACTCCGCCCAGGCGCTGTTCCTGTCCAGGGCGGCCGAACTCACCACCGAGCCGGCCGGCCGCGCCGAGCGCTACCTCGGCGCGGCCCAGGCCCATCTGGCCTCCGGCGACCACGCCGCCGTGCACCCCCTGCTCGACCTCGCCCTTCCCGCCCTCGACCGGCCCTCCGCCCGCGCCCGTGCGCTGCGGATCCGGGCCTCGGCCGAGCTCTTCGAGACCCGCAACGACCGCGTCCCCGCCATGATGCTCGACGCCGTGGCCGAACTCGGTGACGCGGATCCCCGTATGACCCGTGAGCTGCTCTACGAGGCCATGCACGCCGGCGTCATCGCCCAGCACACCATGCACCGCACGACCTTGGCCGAGGTGGCCAAGGCCGTGATCGGCGCCTCCCCCGGCCAGGACGCCCCGGACTGGAGCCCCGACCGGCTGATCGAGGGCCTGGCCCTGCGTACCGCCTACGGCTACGAGAGCAGCGTCCCGGTGATCCAGGAGGCCCTGGCGACACTCAGCACGTCGGCCGAACTCCACGACATGGCCAGCCCGCTCGCCATCATCGTGGGCCTCGCGGCGGGCGACGTGTGGGACATCGACGCGTACGCCGGGATCGCCGGCCGGCTCGCCGCCGAGAACCGCGGCCAGGGAGCGCTGTACAGCCTGACCCTGTCCCTGACGGTCCAGGCGTACACCGAGATCTGGAACGGGCGGCTGACCACGGCCGACGGGCTCCTGGCCGAGGCCGACGACTACGCCGCGGCCATCGGCCTGGCGACGCAGGGCGATCTCAACAAGGCCCTGCTGTACGCGTGGATGGGCAAGGAGAGCGAGGTGCGCGCCGTCGCCGCGACCATGGACGCCGTCGCCGCGACGTTCGGACTGGGCATGCTGCGCCAACTGGCGCTCCACGCCCGGTGCGTTCTCGACCTGGGCATGGCGCGCTACGACGAGGCGCTGCGGCACGCGCTGCCCGCCTACGAGGAGGACTTCCCGTCGGAGGGCAATCTGATGCTGCCGCTCCTCGTGGAGGCGGCCGTCCGCGCGGGCGACCGGCACACGGCGGCCCTGGCGCTCCAGCGGCTCGAACACCGCGCGCGGCTGGCCGGGACGCCCTGGGCACTGGGCCTGCTGGCCCGCTGCCGGGCCCTGACCGCGGAGGACGCGGAGGCCGAGGGGTGGTACCGGGAGTCGATCGACCTCCTGGGCAGTGTCCCCCTCGCCGCGGAACACGCCCGGTCGCGGCTGCTGTTCGGAGAGTGGCTGCGGCGGCGCAGGCGCCGGTCCGAGGCCCGGGACCACCTGCGGGCCGCGTACGAGTCCTTCGACGCCTCGGGCGCGGCCCTGTTCGCCGAACGCGCCCGGACCGAGCTGCTGGCGACCGGGGAGAAGGCGCGCCAGCGCGTCCCGGAGACCCGGTCCGATCTCACTCCCCAGGAACGGCACGTGGCGCTGCTGGCCGCATCGGGACTGACCAACGCCGAGATCGCCTCCCGGCTGTTCATCACGACCTCGACGGTCGAATTCCATCTGAACAAGGTGTTCCGCAAGCTCGGCATCACCTCGCGCCGGCGGATCGCCGCCGCACTCGAGGGGCCCGCGAGCGGCTGATCCCCACCCGGCCGCGGCCGGGCGCAGGTGGACACGCGGCGCCGTCGACCGCATGATCGATTATGTGAGCACGACCAACGACCGGCGTCTCGTCGGGCGCGACGACGAACTGCGGTCCCTGTTCGGGCACCTGGACGCGGTCGATTCCGGAGGTCGGGCGATCGGGCTGTTCGGGGAGCCCGGGGTGGGCAAGAGCGCGCTGCAGGCCGAGGTCGTGGAGCACGCGCGCTCCACCGGGTTCACCGTGCTCACCGCGCGCGGCAGCCAGTCCGAGACGCACCTGCCGTTCGCCGGCCTCCATCAACTGCTGCGGCCCCTGCTCTCCCGCGCCGACCGGCTGCCGGCCCTGCAGCGCCACGCCCTGCTCGTCTGCTTCGCCATGAGCGACGCGATCCAGGTGCACCCGTTCTTCGCCTTCCTGGCGGTCCTGGAACTGCTCGTCGACGCGGCGGCGGACAGCCCGGTCCTGGTCTGCCTCGACGACCTCCACTGGATGGACCAGCCGTCGATCGACGCCCTGGCCTTCGTCTGCCGCCGGATCACCGGTGAGCGGGTGATCGTGCTGTGCACGTCGCGGCCCGAGGCCCTGCCGTTCACCGACCCCCACACGATCGAGTGGACGGAGCTGGACGGCATCGACGCCGCCGCGTCGGCCGAACTGCTGGACGCGCGGGCCCCGCGGCTGCCGGCGGCCGTGCGCGAGCGCGTGCTGCGGCAGGCCCGCGGCAATCCGCTCGCCCTGGTCGAATTCGCAGGCGCGCTGGAGTCCGGGCGGTACGCGTGGACCGAGTTCGACGAGGACCTGCCCATGACCACCCGCCTGGAGCGGGCGTTCGCCGTACGGGCCGAGCACCTCGACCCGGCCGTCCGCGCCGTCCTGACCGTCGCCGCGGTGGACGACGGCGACGACCTCGGCGACGTCCTCGCCGCGGCGGGCATCCTCCACGGTTCGCCGGTCGACCTCGGCACGGCGCAACCGGCCTTCGATCACGGGCTCCTGACCGTGACCGGCGAGCGGTACCGCATCGCCCACCCGCTGGTCGGTTCGGCCCTCCGGCAGGGCATGCCGCCCGCCGTACGCCGGGAGGCGCACGCCGCGCTCGCGCGTGTCCTGACCGGTCATCCGGACCGCGCGGTGTGGCACCGGGCCTCCGCGGTGTCGGGACATGACGAACGGATCGCCGCCGAGCTGGAACAGGCCGCCGGGAACGCCCAGCGCCGCGGTGCGATCGCCTCGGCCGCCGCATGGCTCGAACGGGCGGCCGCCCTGAGCCCGGACCCGCAGGCGCAGGCCGCACGCCTGCTCGACGCAGCCGAACTCGGCTACCAGCTCGGCCGGTCCGGCCATGTCGAGCAGATCAAGGCCCAGGTCGCGGGGATGGCGCTCCGGCACCGCGACCGGTCGCGGCTGGCGTGGCTCGAAGGCGTCTTCCACGACGGCTCCACGGGCGAACCCGCGGAAGTACGCCACCTGGTGGCCCTGGCCGAGCACGCCACCGGCGAACAGGACGTCGATCTCGCCATGCAGCTGCTGGTCGGCGCGGCCCGCAGAGTGTGGTGGCGCGATCCCGGTCCGGCGGTGCGGCACGAGATCGTCCGGGCCGCGGAGCAGGTGAGCCTGGCGGCCCACGACCCGCGGCTGCTGGCCCTGCACGCGCTGTGCGGCTTCCACGAACGGACGCCGATGGTGGTCGAGCAGCTCGCCCGGTGGCCGGCCGACGCCGACGGGCAGCCGGAACTCGCCGGCCTGCTGGGCATCGCCGCGTTCTGCACGGGCGATTTCCGCCACGCCGTCGGCTTCCTGTCCACCCCCGTCCGGGAACTCCGCGCCCAGGGCCGCATGAGCCTGCTCGCCGAGGCGCTCGCGATACGGGCCTGGGCCGAGGTCTACCTCGGAGTCTTCGACCCGGCACGCTCCGCCGACGAGGCCGTACGGCTCGCCGACGAGACCGGCCAGTCGCTGTGGGCCGCGACCGCGCGCATCGCCGTGGCCCTGATCGACGCGGTGCGCGAGGGCTGGGACACCCGCCACGCCCTGCTCTCCGAGGCCGAGCACGTGGCGCTGCGCACCCCGAACGCCGCGTCGTCCCTGCTGGCCGGCGTGCAGCTGGCCCGCGGCACCGCCGAGTTGGGCGCGAACCGGCACGAGCAGGCGTACGGGGAGCTGCACCGCGTCTTCGAGCCCGCCGACCCCGCGTTCCAGCGGATGCAGCAGGTGTGGACGCTCGGCTACCTGGCGGACGCCGCCGTCCGCACCGACCGGCGGGCCGAGGCGAGAACCGCGCTGGCCTCCATCGAACGGCTCGTGGGCGACGCCCCTCCCACGGGGGCGGCCATCGCCCTGGAGTACACGAGGGCGGTGCTGGCCGACCCCGCGTCGGCCGAGTCGCTGTTCCGGGCCGCCAGGGACGGCGCGGCCTCCCAACTGCCGTGGCACCGCGCCCGTATCGACCTGGCGCACGGCTCGTGGCTGCGCCGGCAGCGACGTGTCCTGGAGTCCCGCGGACCGCTGCGGGCGGCGCGGTCCGCGTTCGACGCCGTCGGTGCTCGCACCTGGGCGAACCTCGCCGACCAGGAGCTGCGTGCGACGGGCGAGCGCGGGTGGCAGCCCACGTCGGACCCGCGCGAACTGCTGTCGCCGCAGGAGACCCAGATCGCCGAGCTGGCCGCGCAGGGCTTGTCCAACCGCGAGATAGGGCAGCGGCTGTTCCTGTCGCACCGCACCGTCAGCTCGCACCTGTACCGCATCTTCCCCAAGCTCGGCATCGCCTCCCGCGGCCGGCTGGCCGCCGCGCTGACCCGCCACGGCGATCGGCCCCCGGCCGGTTGACCCCCGCCGCCGGGCGGCGGGCGTCAACCGGTGCCCGTCGGTCAGTCGGTGGCCCGGGCGGCCGCCTCGACGAGGTCCGCGACGGCTCCCGGGTGGGAGACAGCCACCGCGTGCGAGGCGCCCCGTACCGTCACGGTCCGGGAGTGGGCACGCTGGGCCATGGCTCGCTCGGCGGCCGGCGGGATGGCCTGGTCGGCGTCGGCGACCAGGTACCACGACGGGATGGTCCGCCAGGCCGGCGCGCTGCTGGGCGCGGCCAGCGCGCCCACGGCCACCGGGCGCTGCGCGGCCGCCATCAGGCGGGTCTCGCGGGCCGGCACGTCCGCCGCGAAGACCTTCCGGAAGGCGGCGGGGTCGATGTAGGCGTCCTGGCCGCCGCCGGGGAACGGCCGCACCACCAGGGACGACGGCAACTGGCTGCCCGGGTACTCGCTCGTGATCCCCAGGGCGCTCTCGCCCTGGTCGGGCGCGAAGGCGGCGATGTAGACCAGGGCCTTGACGTTGGCGTGGCCCGCGGCGGCATCGGTGATGACGGCGCCGCCGTAGGAGTGCCCGACCAGGACGACCGGTCCGGGGATGCTGTCGAGGACGCTGGAGACGTAGGCCGCGTCACCGGCCAGGTCGCGCAGCGGGTTCGCCGCGGCGAGGACGGGGTAGCCCTCGCGCTCCAGCCGGGTCACGACGCCGTTCCAGCTGGAGGAGTCGGCGAAGGCGCCGTGCACCAGGACGACCGTCGGCTTGGCCGTGTGCGCGGCGACGGGTGCCGGGGCGGAGAAGTGCGGCACGGCCTCGGAGCTCGCCGGGACGGCGAGCAGGGCCGCGGCCACCAGCGCGGGAATCAGCACGCTCCGGCGTCGCAGCGGGGTGTTCTTCATGTCAACCTTCCTTGCTTACTCAGTTATTGATGGAGTGTCAGAGCGTGGGCGGCGGCCCGGTGACGCGCAGCTTGAACGCCTCGGCCGAGCCCACGATCGAGCCCAGGTCGAAGGCCGGCGGAATGTCCCGGGCGTCGGTCACCGGCACACCGTTGGACCTGAACCACTCCTCGATGCCGGCCGGGCTGAAGACGACGGCGAGCCGCGCGCCCTCGGAACGGACCAGGTAGCTGTGCGGCACGCCGCGCGGGCCGAAGGCGACCTGCCCGGGGGTCAGGTCGTGGCGCTTGTCACCGACAAAGAAGGAGACCTCGCCGTCCAGCACGAACCAGAGCTCTTCCTCGTTCTCGTGCACGTGGTGCGGCGGCGCGTGGCCTATCGGGTCGGAGAACTCCATCACGCTCATCGCGTCGCCGGTCGCCCGGCCCGGGAGCACGATCCTGGCCTGCCCTCCGAGGAACCAGAACGGCTCGGTGTCGGACGTGGCTTCGAAGCCGGGGAAACTCTTGATCACGATCACTTCTCCAGATGCGGGGCGGGACGGCCGAGGAAGCCGAGCAGCATGGCGGTCAGTTCCTCGGGGTGTTCTTCGTAGATCCAGTGACCGGAGTTCGCGATGGTCACCCCGGTGACGTCGGTGGCGTACTTCTCCGCCTGCTTGCCCTCGGCGTCGCCGAGGCTGCCGGAGGCGCCGATGGCGAGCACGGGCATCCGCAGCGGGGTCTTCGCGAACTCCTCGTTGTCGTGGATGTCCTGCGGGAACACCCGGAACCAGGCGAGGCTCGCCGCGAGGTGGGCGGGATCGCGCAGGTAGTGCGCGAACACCCGGATGTCGGCGGGGCTCACCGCTCCCGGGACGCCCTCGAACCCGCCGATGAAGCCGGCGGTCCAGGCGACCTCGCGGCCCTTGATCATGTTCTCCGGCAGGCCGTCGGTCAGGTTGAAGAACCCGAAGTTCCAGACGCCGGGCCCCTGTTCGGTCAGCGAGGGGATCGTGTAGATGCCCTTGTCCGGGATCGGCGCCTCGCTGAGGACCAGCTTCTTCACCGTCGCCGGGTACTGCGCGGCGTAGGAGTAGGCGACCATCGTGCCGATGTCGTGGCCGACGATCCGCACGTCGCCGGCCTTGCCGAGCGACACCAGCAGCGCGTGCAGCTCGGCGGCCATCGTCTTCTTGTCGTAGCCGGAGGGCGGGGCGTCGCTCTGCCCCGCGCCGGGCAGATCGGGGGCGACGACCGTGTAGTGCTGGGCGAGGGCGGGCATGATGCCGTGCCACTCGTACCAGGTCTGCGGGTAGCCGTGGAGGAGCAGCAACGTCGGCCCGTGGCCGCCGATGACGTAGTGCAGGCCGATGCCGGCGACGCGGGTCTTGTGCTCGCTGAACCCCGCGGGCATCCGCTCGCCGGCGGACGAGGCCGACGCAGGGGCCGCGTTCGTGGTGAACGTGGTCACCCCCAGGGCGACGGCCACGGCGAGGGCCGCGCCGGCCAGCCGGCGGTTTCGGGGCAGGTGGAATCTCACTCGGGCTCCAGAATCATCAGAGGGTGTCGGTCATGCCGCCGTCGATGAGGAAGTCGGCGCCGGTGACGTTGCCCGACCGCCGGCCGGCCAGGAACACGACCAGGTCGGCCACTTCGGAGGGCAGGGTGAACCGCCCGGTGACCGCCGCGGCCGCGGCGGTGTCGGCGACGGCGTGCGGATCCAGGCCCAGGCTCGCGCCGACGGTCGCGGCCACCCCGTCCGCGCCCCGCCACAGCGCGGTCTCGACCGGCCCCGGGCTCACCGAGTTGACGCGCACGCCCTGCGGACCCACCTGCTTGGACAGCGCCTTGCAGAAGTTGGACAGGGCGGCCTTGGCGGCGCTGTAGTCGATGACCAGCGGATCGGGCAGCCGGGCGTTGACCGAGGAGACGGTGACGATCCGGCCGTCCCCGGTGTCGACGAGATGCGGCAGCGCGCTGCGGGTGGCGCGCACCGCGGCCATGAAGTTGACCGTGAACGTCCAGTCCCAGTCGGCGTCGGTCATGGCGGCGAAGCCCTCGACCCGCGGCCGCACCGCGCCGACGTTGTTCACCAGGACATCGAGCCCGCCGTGCAGTTCCACCGCGGCGGCCACCAGCGCGGCCGGGCCGTCGGCAGTGGCCAGGTCGACCTCGACGACGGTGAGCTCCGCCCCCTGCTTGATCAGGTCGTCGAGTTCCTCCGTGCGCTTCCTGGTCCCGGCGACGACCCGGGCCCCCGCCCTGAGCAGGCCCTGCGTGATCGCCAGGCCGATGCCCCGGCCGGCGCCGGTGACCACCGCCCGCTGCCCCTCCAGGCCGAGGTCGTGGGAGGGAGCGGTCACCGCGAGCCCTCCAGGCCCTGCCGCCGCAGCCAGGACAGCGCCTCGTCCGCGACCTCGCGCCAGCCGCTGTCGACGGTCAGCGAGTGCCCGCGGTCGGGGAAGGTCATGAAGTCGGTGACGGCCTCCGAGTGCCGGTACTGCTTGAGCGTCGCACGGGTGACGGCCTCGGGGACGGTGTGGTCCTTGCCGCCGGACATCAGCAGCAGCGGGCCGCGCCCGGAGTTCTCGGTGTCGACCTTGGCCGGCGAATGCGGGTTGAAGTTCGCGGCGGCGGCCTCGAACAGCGGCTTGCCGGGCGCGGGAATGGTCCACTGCGCGAACAGGGCGTCCGACTCCTCCTCGCTCACGGCGTTGCCGAACGCGAAGCGGAACTGCTCGGCGCTCAGGGACACCGCGCGGTGCTTGTTCGCCGGGTTCTTGAAGACCGGCAGCGTCGACCGCAGCGCCGACAGCGGCAGCGGCAGGACCCCCTTGATCTGCGCCGCGTCGATCGCCACCGCGGCCGCGGCCAGGTCCTGGCCGAGCAGCTTCTGGGCGATCATGCCGCCGAAGGAGTGCCCGATGAGGATCGGCAGCGTGTCCAGGCCGCGGATGATGGACGCGTAGTGCTCGACGACGTCGTCGATGCCGTGGTCGGCGATGCTCTCGGGGTTCTGCCGCGCCTCCTCCACGGTCTCAGGGTCACCGGGCCAGCCGGGTGCGGACGGGGCGTAGCCCTCGGCGCCGAACAGGTCGATCCACGGCTGCCAGGACGTGCTGTGCAGCCACAGGCCGTGGATGAAGAGGACGGGGGTGGGGCTGGTCATGGCCGTCGGGCCTTTCTCGCGAGCGGAAACGATGGGTGAGCGGGCCCGGTCGGTCGGGACCGGGCGGAGGATCAGGAGGGGCGTCAGGGGCGGGTGCCGAACGGACCCAGCGTCCCGGCGTCGATGCGGAAGGACTCGACGAGGGCGGCCGCGTTGTCGAGCGTGAACACGTCCGCGGCCGCGAGGACCCCGGTGTACTTCGCGGCGACCGGTGCGGCGGCCTGCGCCGCCACCGCGTCGAGATAGGTCTTGAAGATCGCCCACGAGTTGCCCAGCGGGCCGTACTTGTCGAAGTAGGGCGTGGGGTCCAGGTTCATGGCGGCCCGGGTGGAGGCTTCGAGGTCGGCCATGTAGGCGCGCTGGAGGTCTCCGTCCGCGCGCACGCCGAGCCGGCCGAGGTGGCCGCCGACCAGGGTCCGCCACGGGTACCCCATGGCGATGTCGTGCGCCCGCAGCCAGGCCGGGATGTCCTGGGAGACCGCGAGGTTCTTGAACGGCACCCAGCCCGGGTACAGGATGTCGACGACCATCAGCGTCCGGTGCTCGGGCGCGTGGATGAAGATGTTGTCCGGGGAGTGGTTCGGGCCGTGGTAGGCCAACTCCAGCCGCTCCCCGCCGACATGCAGCGTGTAGCGGTCCTCGAAGGTGACGGTCGGCGCCGGGCGGTTCGGGTCGGCGGCGCGCAGCAGCAGGCGCCGGCACTCGGCATGCCCGATGCGTACGACGTCCTTGCCGAAGATCGACGAGGCACCCACGTGGTCGGCGTGCGAGTGCGAGTGGACGAGATGGGTCACCTTCGCCGGGCGGCCGTTGGCCCGGGTCACGTCCGCGATCGCCCGCAGCAGGTTGTGGCCGATGGTCGGAGGGGCGTCGACCAGGACGACACCGTCCCGGGTGCTGAGGAACATCGCCTGGTAGAAGCCGTCGGTCACCCAGTAGAGGTGTCCGTCGATCCGGCCCACGAAGTAGCCCGCGTCGTTGAGTTCCGGCCCGGTCGCGGCGGGCGGGACCGGCGCGAAATCAGGAAGCCCGGGGGTCTCGGCCGCGGCGGCCGCAGCGCCCCCCAGGACCCCGCCGGCCAGGGCGGCGGCCGCGGGCAGCGCGGCAGCCGTGCGCAGCAGGGACCGGCGGTTCGCCGGGGCATCCCAGGATGTCGTCTTCAAGACCGGCCTTTCAGGATCGGGCGATCGCGGCGGACGTCTCCCCGGCCGGGCCTGGGCTCGGCCTGGACATCGATGTCAGCGGAGTTCCTCGCGATCATGGGCACGACCTGCAGGACACCACCGGGCCCGGCCCGTTCGCACCGGGGAAAGACCCCTGTCCCGGAACGCCCCGTCTCCCCGGCACGGCCTGGGGACCGGCCCCGGTGCGAAGCGGGGTGCGCCGTGCTGAAGTCCCCTCCGGGACGCACCCGGAGCGACGGGAGACGGCCGACAACCGGTGCGGGTCCCGGCGCCCCACCCCGAGGAGGAGACCCGACCATGCCGTCCACCGGATCCGCCCTGACGGACCACCGAGGTGAACCGCTGACACACGGCCGCACGTCGGTCAACGGCGTCACCCTGCACCATGCGATCGGCGGGACCGGTGAACCGGTGATCCTCCTGCACGGCGTCCCCAAGACGATGTTCTACTGGCGCCGCCTCGTGCCATTTCTGACGCGCCGTCACACGGTCGTGGCCGTCGACATCCGCGGCTTCGGCGATTCCGACCGGCCCGTCGAGGGGTACGACACCCGGACGATGGCCGCCGACGTCGCCGAGCTCGCGAGCAGCTTCGGCTTCGACACGTTCCGCGTGGTGGGCGAGGACTGGGGAGCCAACATCGCCTACGCGACGGCCGCGTTCCACCGCGCACGGGTCACGCAGCTGGTCTTCCAGGAGACCCGCCTCCCGGGCCTGCCGGCCGAGGCGTCCGACCTGCCGGACCAGCCCGACGACCCCCGGAACAACTGGCACCGCGCCTTTTTCGCCCTGCCGCACTACCCGGAGTTCCTGCTCGCCGGGAAGGAACGCGCCTTCTGGACCTACTTCATGAAGCGCACGATGGGGAACCCCGCGGCCTTGTCCGATGCCGACCTGGAAGAACTGATCGGCTGGGTCACGCAGCCGGGCGCGACCCACGCGATCCTCGCGCTGTACCGGTCCACGCGGCTCGACGCGGCACAGAACCAGCCCCACTACGACGACCCGATCACCTGCCCGGTGCTCGCCGTCGGCGGGGAGGCCTATTTCGGCGACGAGGTCGGACGGCAGATGGGCCAGGTCGCGACAGACGTGCGCAGCGTGGTGATCGACGGCGCGGGCCACAACATCGCCCTGGAGCAGCCCGCGCGCCTGGCGGACGCGTACCTGGAGTTCTTCGGCACGCGATGACCCGCCGCCGGACCGGCACCCGGGCGCGATCGCCCCGAGGGGGCAAACGGCCTGGTCCCGGGAGCCGTGCCGCATCCGCTCTCGGGACCGAACCCGAGACCTACGCATGACGAGACCGTGAGGGATCGCGTTACGTGGTGCCGGGCCGTGCTGTCTGGTGCCGTTCTACCTGATCAGAGTACGTGCGGCAGTTTGGCATGCGCTGCCCTGTGTTGCACTGTCCACAGGCATCTGTCCACCGGCTGTCCACCGACAAGGCCGCTTGGCCGCCTGCCTCCCACCACCCCATCGCACAGGGGCGGCGCCCGGCATGAGGACGGCTGTCCATTTCCCACAAGGGGCGACCGCGCGGTACATCACCGTGAGCGCCACAGCCTCCACCCATGACAGAAGCTCCGACAGAAACGATATCTTTCATCGTCGATGACTGATATCATTTCGCTGGAAGAAGCACCTCCGAGAGGATCACCACATGGCCAGGACCGTCATCGACCTCGATGAAGACATGGTCACCGAGGCCATGCGCATCTTCGGGACCAAAACGAAAGCCAAAGCCGTCCGCCTCGCCATGGAAGACGCCGTCAAGAGACACCTGCGGCAGGAGGGCTTCGACGCCATGGAGGCCGGCGAGTTCGACTTCAGCGAGATCATCGAGAACACCGGGCCCCGTAACGCAGACGGCTCCCTCAAGCACAACGGCGACCGCGACGGAGGCCGGGCCGCCTGATGCAGGATCGCTACCTGATCGACAAGTCCGCCCTCGCCCGCTGGACAAAGCCGAGCGTCAAGGAGGTACTCAAGCCTCTGCACGAGCGCTACCTCCTCGCCGTATGCCAGCCCACCGAGTTCGAGATGATCCACTCCGCCCGGGACAGCTCGGAAGCAACACGGATCAGCACCTGGCTTCACGCCTTCGACTACCTCCGCGCCGACGACCACACCTTCGCCCGCGCCCTCGAGATCCAGCGCCATGCCCTCAACTCAGGCTTCCACCGCGCTCTGTCCCTCCCCGATCTGCTGATCGCCGCCACAGCGGAACTGAACCGGCGAACAGTCCTCCACTACGACGGAGACTTCGACATGATCGCCTCCCTCACCGGCCAGCCCGCCGAATGGGTCGTCCCGCCCGGCAGCGCCGACGGATGAGCACCTCGGCCTTCCCCACCCCCGACGATCTGCTGGTATCCCTCGTCGAGCAGCCGCTGGAGGCTGGCAGCCGGCCTGCGTCGGCGCGCTTGGCGCCCTGTGCGGCCTGGCTCTGCTCGGATCCCTGCGGGTTCTTGGCCGGGCCCGCCGGGGCAACCTCGTCGAACTGACCCCCGCCGCCTTCTTCTGCGGCCGGTGGATTTCGCCTTCGCCTCCGGGGCAGCAGAAGCCATCTGACGGAGAGTCATGCGCATCTGTCCACCGGTCGTCCACCGGAGGTGTTCACACCGACGCCACCCCTTGCCGGCAGCTGAAAGACCAGGTCAGCGATCCAGGGCGGCTTCGCCGACAGCCGCCGGGCGGGTAGCTGGGCCGCCTCACGCCAATCCCGCAGGCGATAGCCGTTGCGGTGGTCGACGCGTTCGTCGCTGACCTGCCCGGATTCGGCGTTGCAGCGGGCATCGGCCTCCGCGGACATGAGCGCGTCGGCGAATGTCTTGACCATCGCGCGCAGCAGATCGGGACTCGCCGCAGCGAGGTTCTCCTCGGTCAGGACGTGCCGGACTGCCTGTCACGGAGACCCTAAAGCCGCGGGCGGTCCTTGTTCCCGGGCTGATCTGCGGCACGGCGCGGCCATTCTGATGCTGGCGGCCGACATCGACATCAAGATCGTGTCGGACACCCTCGGGCACAGCGACACCCGGGCCACTCGGGACATCCACCAGAGCGTCCTGCCCCAGGTCGGCAAAAGCGCCGCCGAGGCCACGGGGAAACTGGTCCTCTCCGCCGCAAGTCCGAGGCCGAGGAGGTGGCGTGCAAGGCCGCGGAGAAGGAGAAGGCCAAGCAGGCCGGCGAGGGCAAGAAGAAGGCCACGCATCGAACGCCCAAGAAGTAGGCCCTTGAGCCCCTCCGCTCACGCATCGCCCAGCCAAGCAAGCTCACGGCATCCTGCCCGCGCATCCAGCCACGCCCGAGCAACAGCAAACCCCAGGTCAGACGCAAATGTGACCTGGGGTTTCACGATGAGCCGCCTTCGGGATTCGAACCCGAGACCTACGCATTACGAGATGTCCGATCGCAATCCATCGCCATCCATCATCGTTTCATCGCCTCTCGGAGTCGCAGGTTGTCAGCACGACTGGACGAGGCTGGACCGAAGCGAACGATCACAGCGCCGCAGCGACCGAGACCATAACTGAGACCGCGACGCCCTCGCCTCCGAAGCGTTCCGCCCGCGGACAGTTGCCCATAGGATCGGCTGACCCGCTCAGGAGGCGGAGTCAACGGATGGTACAGACGGAAGCCCGTCGTCCGTGGTGCCAGCAGCGCTGATAGCTTCCGTCAGCGCCTGCCAGGCGGCTAGCCGTACCCACAAGAGCAACGCCGATCAGGAGCTAGCGTGGACCCCATATCGATCACCGTAGCCGCACTAGCTGCGATCGCCGGCGGTGCCGCCGGCGAAGTTGGTAGTCAAGCAGTCACGAAATTGAAAGAAATGGTGTTCCATCGAGGCAGGTCTTCTTCGATCGAAGGACGTACCCCTCTTGCCGAGCCAGAGCTAATTCGCCTCCTCGAAGACCCCGGCAGCAATGAGCGGGCAAGGGAATTGCGCGAGGCTCTACTATTGCGAGCCTCGCAGGATGAGGAATTCAGTCACGGTCTGGCCGCTTGGTGGGACCAACTCCGCCCAACAGTAGAGGCATCTGGAGACACTCACAACAGCATCAGCGGGGGAACGCTAAATGGCCCCGTACTCCAGGGCCGAGATTTCTCTGGAGTAAATTTCCACATGGGCGCACCAACTTCCAGGACGGAGGATGAGTGACAGCAGAACAGGAGGGAACCCAGAACGAGATCAGCGGAGGCAGGTTCGAAGGCCCTGTCTTCATGGGTCGCGATATACAGGTCAACGTAACGGAAACCGTCACACCGCCCCGACGTCGCCGTCAATCCCTACCGGCTGCATCCACATATTTTGCGGGGCGTGAAAGGGAACTTGAAACCGTACTGGCCCGCTTGCGGCCTGACTCTGACCCCTATAATGGCGTTACTACACTCACCGGTTTGGGCGGCGCAGGTAAGACAGAGCTTGCGCTCCAAGCGTCCCGCACGGCCAGAAGCATGGACTGGTTTCCCGGGGGGGGTCATATTCATAAATCTCTTTGGATATCACGCTACCCTCTACGTCGACACATTCCATGCCATCGGCAAAATTCTGACAGACCTTGGTTTGCTGGATTCGGAGATCCCTGAAAATCTAGAGGATCGAAAGGCCCTATACCAGAGTCACCTTTACGAAACCACGACGACAGAAAATCGCATTCTCCTCATTCTCGATAACGCCGCAGGAGAGGAACAGATTTCCGACCTAATACCTAGCTCCCCGAATGTTCGGGTGTTGGTGACATCAAGACAGATTTTGTCAATCGGTCTTCTTGTTAGAGTTGGACATCTCGATGATGAAGCGGGTGCCGACCTGATCTCCATGGCCCTGCGCCAGACCACAGGCTTACACGACACAAGGGTGAGTGGTGACAGGGCCAGCGCTGTCGCGCTGTCTCAGCTATGCGGCGGCCTTCCTCTGGCCCTCCGCATCGTTTCCTCACTCCTCACTGAATCGCCCAACCGGCCGCTTTCCTCAATGGTCAGCGACCTATCTGATGCCGAATCTCGGTTGTCGGAGTTGTCACGCCAGCACATTGCAGTGCGCTCCGCCTTCGATATGTCATATCGGAGCCTCGATCCACAGAGCGCCCAGCTCCTCGCCCTAATCAGTCTCAACCCGGGGCCTGACTTCTCCACCGAAGCAGCTGCGGCTGCCATCGCAGCCACTGTCCGTGAAGCGCGTGTCATTGTTGAGAAACTGGCGCGAGCGAACCTCGTTGAACCTAGAGAAACGTATGGAAGGTGGCAACTTCACGATCTTATCAGGCTATACGCCCAGGAAAAGGTGGATCAAGACCCGGAAAGAAGCGAGGCCGCAGAACGGCTCATTGCGTACTACCTGACAGCCGCCGCTAAGGCTTTCCATTGGCTGAGAGATAGCCGGGACGAGGATGCGAATTATTTCTCATCACGGGACCAGGCTCTCGCGTGGTTTGATCTCGAAGTTGAGAATTTGATACACGCCGTCACTGTGGCTCACGATGAGGGGTTGTATGATTTTGCTTTTCTTCTGCCCCTCTACCTTGCCCCCTACCTCGATATGCGACGTCGCTTGCCTGAATGGGCGCAGGTGGCCAGAATTGCTGCGCATTTGGCGGAGATGAACCCCGATGAGATGTATCAGTCATGGGCGCTAGATAGCCTAGGCATGGCATTGCGGGAGCTTCGCGAAATTACAGAAGCAACCACAGTGCAGCGAAGGGCTGTAGAAATAAGCAGAAGGCTGGGGAGGGACGAGGATAACCTTAGGTTTCTAATAAATCTCGGCTGGACGCTGCGCGCAGGTGGGCGCTTTCAAGAAGCGTATGAAGTTTATATGGAAGCACATGATATAGCGGTGCGCTTGGGCGATAGACTCCGGCAGGCCCGTTCCCTAGGAAATGCCGGTGCCACGCTGGGAGCCCTAGGACGGCTCGATGAGGCAGAAGTCCTGCAGCGTCAGGTGCTCCAGATATTTATTGACGAAGGTGATCGCGGAGGCGAGGCACGAGCCCTAACGCAGCTCGGTTGCACACTCATAGATAGCAAACAGCTCAACGAGTCCATCGAACTACACAAGCGTGCAGTTCTCATCTTCTCCGAACTAGACCTAGAATTCGACGCCGCCCGATCCCGATATAATTTGGCTAACGCTCTGATCCATAACGACAGAAGCAGCGATGCGCTCGATGAGCTGAGGAAATCCCTCAAGACATTCGATCGCGTCGGCGATGAACATCATGTCGCAATGAATCGAAACATAGCCGGGATGGCACATATGTCGCTCAGGAATCTCGACGCAGCCATCGATAGTCTACAATCTGCCGCATCAGCGTTCAGCGGACTCGGAGATGTCCACGGGCAAGCCCAAGCCACATCGAATCTTGGACGTGCGTACGCACTTTCTGGCAAATTTGAAGAAGCCCAAGTAACTCTACTTGCCGGCGCCGAGCTATTCGCCGCTTCAGGAGATTACGAAAATCGGGACCTTGCACGGTCCATGGCCGAAGATATCTCAAATCCAGAGTTGCGGAGCTTTCTTCTGCGCCGGGGTTCCGGAGAGCAGCCCGGTTCATGAGAATCTCCGGAATCCCACCCAGTTTTCACAGTTGGGAAGGGGAGGAAGAACCGACAAAAAGTATACTCAGGTCGTCATTTCTCTTTCCAAGGCATCACTTTAGCCAGGGCCTCGCTTACCTGGCCGTTTACAGCCTTCCCTGACGAAGTCAGCGAAAGGACTCCAGAAACCAACAGAATTACCCTCAGGCTGTCCGCTGCCGCACCCTGGCTCTGCACGATTGGCAGCACAGGAAGAAGTGCACCAGCTGCAATAAGAATCACAGCAGGTGCAGTCCTCAACGCATACTCTTTGAACCGGGAGCTCAGTCCTGGGTCTTGTGGACTGCGTGAAATTACTTCATCACGCCTCCCGTCGAGCAGTAGCATACCCGCCACGCTCAGTGAACCCACGACAGCATCAATGTCGCCAGGTCGTGAGCAGCGAGCGATGAGACTGGCATGCTCCTCAACCGCCAATCCGACACGTCTGGCCTCCGTTGCAAAGTCTGCTAGAACGGGAATTCCAGCACCTATCAGCCGGCTACCGTTAGCGATTGCCAGCCTACAAATCCCAGCCGCTTCGAAAACCTCACGGCACCAGCGGCCGCTAATTACACTATCGCTCCATTGCACTCTCTGTTGATGTATCGTCGCCGCCAAGCCAATAATTCTCACAGCCGCACGATCCAGGGGACGCGCATGTCGAGAGTGAAGTCGCACACCTATCGACTTCTCCGTTGCCATACTCACGGCTGTAATTAACATGACGGCGAATCCCGCATAGGCGCCATAGAGAACAGGCTTCACATATTCCGGGAATAGCTTCGCACCAATGTTCGGCACGAAATAGCCAACCGCAAGCCCGACGACGCAAAACTCTGCGGCAATATTCCAGCGACCTCGGGGAATTCGGAATACCAAAATGGAGATGAGACCCGCCAGGACAGTGGCAGGAAACACTGCCACCGGGTAGGCGAACAAGGTCACAAGAAAAATGGGGAGGCGCCAAATCGAGGCACCCTTCACCGCGCCTATTCCGCAGGCGACCACTATAAAGAGGACCGGAAGGCTTATGTAGTCAGGCGCAATCTTGTTGAAGCGTTCGAGCGTGTAGTGTGTTCTAATGGACGCCCGCCTGAAGGCAGTCTTAGCGACTACGCGATCCACCCCAACCGGTAGAGGCAAGGCATCAAATGCGCGGATATCATTCCATACCTTAGCTCGACAGGCGCTCAACGCTCGCAGGCTGGCCTGCCGCGAAAAGAGCCTGCTGGTCAGCGCTTCTGATCGACTTGTAACTAGGGTGATTCGCCGATGGACAGTGCTCCATAGGCTTAGCGTCTCGGAATCTGCCATTTCTCCCCTCCCCGGGATCGGCACCGCAATGAATAGCAGTCCAGGACTGCGTGACGGAACTATTAACGGTCGATAGATGCATCTCCGCCGAGAAGAACTTGCAGGTGTGCGCCAAAGTCTGCAATGAGACTTTCAATGACACTTCTGCCCTTCTCGGGCGTCGCGTAGGACGGGAATCCAATAACGCCGGTTTCGGTATAAGCCTTCATGCCCTTGCTCAGTAGAAACCGGCGGTCGCCGCCATCGTGGTCGGCCGTCTCGTAAGCGGGTCCGACGAAAGACGGCTCTGCATACAAAAGGATGGATGTTTCGATCTCGCCAGCGTGCATGTCGCCATGTGCATTACTGACTAGACCAGCGCGTTCGCGCGCACGGTTCCATTCCCCGCTCTGCGGGAAGAGACTCATACGCGGCTCGATCACGTTGGCTTCCTGCACGATGTTCGAGAGGACGTAATTCCCGCCATGCGCGTTTACCAGGACCACTTTGCGAATTCCTGACGTCTCCAGAGATTGGGCGATGTCAGTCACAAGCGTGTGCAGTGTCCGCGCACTGATACTGACTGTGCCGGCCCAGGTGCCATGCCCATGGCTGCACGCGATCGTGATGGGGGGGGGAGACGCAGCACGGGGTACGCCGCCGCGACCTCCCGCGCGATGATGCTGGCGATCGCCGTATCCGTGATGAGCGGCAGGTGCGCACCGTGCTGCTCGAAGGACCCAATGGGGAGAACGGCCACGAGCGGGTTTTGGTCCCGGACGTCGACGGTGGTCATGGTCGGTAGCAGGTTCATGGCTCTCCTTCGGACCCGGCTCAGTTCCCCTTCATAGTGCCCAACACTCGGTTCAGTTCGGCAATTTCTACGAGCTTGCTCCACGGACCGAGGTGCTGCTGAAGCCGCCCGAGCTCAGCGAGGATACGCGCCGATCCTGTCGTCTGGGCAATGGCCACAGCCTGAGAGGCCGCGTTGTAGGTCGCCTCAACATCCTCCATCTGTGCATATGAGGTTGCTAGGCGTGCCAGGCAGAGGCCGCGATCGCGTTGCTGCTCCACGGGCCAACGAGTCAGGCTGTCCTCCAGCGTTCGGACCGCATCTTCCGGACGTCCGAGCTGGAGCGCGCAAGTTGCCGCTTCCATGTCGATGTACGAAACCGAGCAGTACGGCGCTAAGTCTGAGTCGCCGCCGGCCGCCGTGTCGGCAAGCTCGCGCGCTTCGTCCAACGCCCTCGCAGTCTCCTCAGCATGTCCGAGCTGAGCATGGGCGTAGGCGCCTCCGGGGCTTCCTGAACGCTGGCCACCGCCGCTCCGGCGTCACCTACCGGTGCGTGGGAGACGGCTCCAACCAGACCGTGCAGCCCTTCCCGTCCTACTGTGCCGTGGCCATGGCAGGACTCGGCTCGCTACCGGACACGATCCTGACCCGCTCCGTCATCATCCGCATGCGCCGCCGCGCCCCCAACGAGCGTGTGGAACCCTTCCGGCAGCGCATCCACGAGAAGGAAGGCCACAAGCTCCGCGACCGCCTCGCCCGCTGGGCCGAAGCCTCCTGCGGGGCAGTTGAAGGCAAGTGGCCGGAGATGCCGGAAGGCGTCACCGACCGGCCAGCCGACGTCTGGGAGCCGCTACTCGCGGTGGCGGACGCGGCCGGCGGAGCGTGGCCCGCCCGCGCCCGGGTCGCGTGTGCCGAGTTGGTGGCCGCAGCACAGGAAGACGATCGGGCCTCACTCGGCATCCGGCTGCTGACGGACCTCCGCGACACCGTGTTCTGTGGCATCGACCGTATGCCCACTGCCGCAATCCTCGAATGCCTCAACGCCATGGACGACGCACCCTGGATCGACATGGGAGGCAAGCCACTCACCCCGCGTGGACTGGCCCGAATGCTGGGCGAGTACGTCACCGGGGCCAACAAGCCCATCAAGCCCCGGCCCATTCGCACCGCAGCCGGCACCATCCCCCGCGGCTACTACGCGGAAGACCTCGCCGACGCCTGGACCCGCTACTGTCCCCCGCCCCCTCCAAAGTCCGCTACATCCGCTACACCGCAGCTCAACGAGGGTGAATCCGTAGCGGATGAGCTTCCCGGCATCCGCTACATCACCCCAGAAACCGCTACAACCGCACCCGCCGGCCGCACCGCGTAGCGGCACCAATCCGCTACACGCTACGAATCCGCTACACAAAACAGGCCCCTGACCTGCGGTGTAGCGGATGTAGCGGACTTCTGAGAAGGCCCGCAGAGACACCTTCCTAGGAGACATCCGGATGAGTACCGCGATTGCTGCCCCCATCGACCGGCTCCTCTACAAGCCCGAGGAGGCCGCCGAGGCGCTCGCCATCGGCCGCTCCACCGTCTACGAGTTGATAGCCGAAGGCGCCCTGAAGTACATCAAGTTGGGCCGTACGCGTCGGATTAGGCGCGCTGACCTGGAAGCCTACGTAGCGGCCCTTCCGTCCCACCACAACTGATCTACCCACGCTCTGAGGCGCCCCTAGCATCCCGCTCGGGGCGCCTCCTGCATGGACCCCCATTCCTGGAGGACCACAAGGCCCGCCATGACGCGATGCGAGCCGCGGCCGGCGAGCTTTGGGAGGAACACAACGTCGTGTTCTCGCGGCCGGACGGACGCCCACTCGACCCGCGCGCCGACTACGATGAATTCAAGGAACTGCTGACCGAGGCCGGGATTGACGACCGCCGACTGTACGACGGAAGCCGCCACACAGCGGGCACGATCCTGAACGAACTCGGGGTCGACATGACCACGATCATGGAGATTCTGCGGCACACCCAGATCAGCCAGACCCGCCGCTACGTGAAGGGCCGATCCCACCTGTCGAAGGACGCCATGCGACGCATGGGCGAGTTCTTCGCGCCCGCTCCCACAGACCCCGATCCGGGCCCCACTGAGACCAGAACTGAGACCGCCGACACACGCGCGGCCCGGTCCCGCCATCGCCGCCGCATCCGCTGAACGACGAAACCCCCAGGCCGGACCGTTCCGACCTGGGGGTTTCACGATGAGCCGCCTTCGGGATTCGAACCCGAGACCTACGCATTACGAGGTCTTGCAAGCCACTCCCGCGACCTGCGGCGCAGGTCGAAAATGGTCCCTGACCTGCATCTTTGCAATCCCTAGCCATACTTGGCTATCCCGGCTTATCCCGTACTGACGTGTACTGGATGTGTACTGCCCATCGGGGGGCGTTGCCACATTACGTCGCGCATGGTGTTCACTTTGAACACCGGAGGATGTATGGTGAACACC
This sequence comes from Streptomyces sp. NPDC046977, assembly GCF_040644455.1. Lineage (NCBI taxonomy): Bacteria > Bacillati > Actinomycetota > Actinomycetes > Kitasatosporales > Streptomycetaceae > Streptomyces > Streptomyces sp. NPDC046977. The sequence continues at coordinate 167,269 of NZ_JBEYWO010000002.1, read as the reverse complement.
GGACCGCCCCCCGAAGGGAGCGGCCCCGGAGGTGCAGCGAACACCAACCGGGGCCTAGGTCCGGACCCTCCGCAAGCAAGGAGCCCGAACCATGAGCACCACCGTACAGCCGGCCAACAACACCGCCCCCGCGCTCAGAGTCCGCCTGCGCGGCATCGCCGGCCACCAGCTCACCGCGACCTGCCCGACCTGGTGCACCGACGACCACGCCGAGGACGTAGCCCACGGCGTGCACGCCGAGGACTTCGCCCACCGCGGCGAGGAGTCGGCCCTGATGGTCCCCAGCAGCTTCGGCACCAACGACGAGCAGCTGCTCGTCCAGATCCACCAGTACCCGTTCGGCCGCGACCTGCGCGAGCCCACCGCCGTCCTGTGGCCGACGCTGGGCACCGGGGAGAACCACCTCGGTCCGAACGGCCTGATCGACCTGGCCGAGCAGCTGCGCAAGTACGCCGACGAGCTCGAGCACATCGCGGCCCAGGTACACGACGCCCGCAAGGAGCACGCCGACACCAACGCCAGCGAGGGCTGGGGTACGTCGAAGGGGGATGCGCGATGAGTACGAGTACGCACCTGCACCTGGTCAATGGCTGCCCGCCGTGGTGCCGTACCGACCACACCGCTCCCCGGCCGGCCGAAGACGACGCCCACATCGGTGAGACCGTCACGCTGCAGCTGCCCGACGGGCGGGAGATCCTCGCCGCCGAACTCACGCTGGAGCCCGGGGCCGCACTGCCCTCGGTCGCCGTGTCGCTCGACGAGTGGGCGGTGAACGTCGCTGAACTCGACGTCGCGCAGATGGAGGCGTACATCGGCCGCCTGCAGTCCTACACCATGCGCCTGCAACAGATGATCCGCCCGCTCCGGGGCGGGGGTCGCAAGGCGAAGTCGAACCCGGGTATGCAGCAACGGCAGGCGTGGAAGGAGATGCGCCTGTACCTGGCCGAGCGGGACGGCTGGCAGTGCCACTACTGCCGTACCTCGTTCGACTGCCTCAAGGGCGTGTCGATCGACCACTACGTCCCCAAGAGCGTGTGGGCGTGCAACCTGCCGGCGAACCTCGTACTCGCCTGCAGGGACTGCAACGAGCGCAAGGGCGACACCCTGCCCCGCACCTTCGCCGCCCTCCTGCTCGCCGGGTATGGGCACCTGGCGGCCGAGTACGCGGTAGCGGTCTGACCCCTCTACCCCCACTACCGCGCAGGTGAACGCACCGCGGCCCCCCTCTACCCGGGTCCCTACTCCGGTAGAGGGGGGCCGCTACCTTCGCGATCCACTACAACAGGCTACCCCTCCCCCGGCCGGAAGGGGCGAGGAAGAGGAAGATTTCCGCAGGTCAGCAGCCAACCCCAACGCCAACAGCGGCGGTGGGGGAGGGGTTTGAGAAGGGGTTAGCTGCATGCGACAACGGCCCCCGGTGGATGATCCCCGAGGGCCGTGCGTCGTCGTCTCAGGCGCTCTTGCCGCGCTCTTCCAGCCATGCCGCCCGCAGCTCCTGCGAGACGTCGCAGTCGCCGTCCGGGCCCTGGCACGCCGCGCAGGTCTGGACGTGGTGCAGGAAGTCCCTGTAGCGCTCGTTGACGCGCCCTACGGCGGTCTGGACGCGGGCGGGAACGGTCCGCCCCGGGCCGCTTCCGCTGTCGATCCATCGCTCAGTAGGCTCAGCCATGTCGTCGCTCCCTCGTAGCGTCGGCCGTGCCCCGGGCCGTTGTGAGCGGCTGCGGGGCTTCCCCTTAAGGGATGCCACCATATAGGGCACTGTAGGCATGTGTAGACCCCTACGTGTGTCTCCGCAGGTCAATAGGCACATACGTTGCGGGCATGGCTGACAGCGACATCCCGGTGATCGACCCCAACGGGCCTGAGCTGGTGTACATGGTCGTCGCCGACCACATCGCCGCGCAGATCGACGACGGGCGTCTGCAGCCTGGCGACCGCATCCCCGGGGAACTGGCGCTAGCAGGCGCCTACGGCATCGCCCGCATGACCGTCGCGCGCGCCGTGCGGGAGCTCCGGGAGCGGGGCCTGGTCCACACCGTGCGAGGCAAGGGCACGTTCGTCAGCCGGCCGGAGGCGTAGCGGCTGGTTTCGGGCCGGGGCGAAACCGGTTTCGCCCCCGGTGTCGGGGGCGAGCTGGGAAGTTTCGGGTTTCGGGCCAGGGAGGGAGCCGCCCCGGAAGCCCCCCGACCCCTGCACCCAGGCGATCCCGTGCCCGAAACCGGCCGCCTCCCTGCCTCCCTGAACGACTGTTCGCGCAGGCCAGACCGGGAGACGCCGCAGGGAGGTGATCAGGGAGAACTCCCTGCCTCCCCTCCGCCTCCCTGCGCGCGGTCACGCGCCTCCCGAGCCTTCGACCGGGCCCGACAGATCACGTCAAGCGACACCGGGTTGCCTGGGCCTGGCGGCCACCGCTCAATCCCGTTCACCGGGTCCCGCCAGTCCGCGGACACGGCCGGCACCGGAGGACGCGCGGCCGCAACTCGTGCCTGGCGCCGCGCCGTGGTCACTCGTCACCGTCCACGATGCGCCACCCCAGCTGCACCATCGCCCGAGGAGTCAGCCCCAATGCCTCCCCGGCGTAACGCGCCTCCTGGGCCTGCCAAGCAGACGCGGTACCGGCCAGCACCGCAGCCTCATAGACCAGCAGCACCGCGACCGTGCCCCGCGCCGTGTCGTCCCACATGGTCGCCTGCGGGGACTGCCACAACTCCTCCCACCGCGCCCGGTCCTCATCGGTCCAGGCCCGCCCTGCCGGCATCGAAGGCACCGGCAGCAGGCACCCGGCCGCGGGCAGGTCGACGACGTTCGACACGCGGCCCTGACCGCGGTGCGCACGACTGTAGGGCTTCGTCGGATCACGCTGTGCGGGCATCGCCCACCTCCAAAGGCTCGTTGGGGTTGATTGGTCGACCGAACCCGGCCAGCCCTCCCCCGCGTCGTCGACCCCCCGGCCGGCCGGGGTCATCCCCCTGGGGCCCGCGGCGGCCAGGAGGAGGCGCCGCGGGCCGGTCTGGGGGTTACCAGCTGCTGGTGGCTGTGCTGGTGCCGTCGATGCGGGTGTGGGTCTTGGCGTCGGATCGGAGCATGGCGAACACGCCGTCGTCGACGCGGGTGATGGGTCCTTCTCGCAGGATGATGACGTCGGACATGCCGGCGCCCGCGACTGCCTGGTGCTGCTCGGTGAGGAAGGCCCAGAAGTAGCGCAGGCCGACGGCATTGAGGTAGTCCCGTCGTGCGCGCTCGGCTGCCTCGATCGCGGCGAGGTAGGCGGGGGCGGTGGCCTCTACCTCCTGCTGGGCGTGGGCCGCGCCATCGAGGGCGACGGATTCCAGCGCGTTCATGGCTTGGAGGTACGCGGGGGCGATCAGCTCCTTGAGTACCTGGTAGTCCTGGTGCGCGTTGTCGATGGCTGCCTGGCCCTCGCGGGTGGCGGTGCGCTCGAACGTGGCGGTGGTGCCGCCGTCGATGATGTGCTGCTTGAGCCTCTGGTCTTCCTTCTGTTTGGCGTCGCCCAGGGCGAGGTGCGCTTCGCGGTAGGCGTCCTGTGCTTCGGCCACGCGGACGCGCATGTTGAGGAAGTTGTCGACTGCGGCCCGGGCAGGCTCGGGGATGTTGTGCAGCTCGGGGAAGCTGGCGTGGATGTGGTCGCCCTTGCGGGGTGACACCTGACGCTGGGGCATGTCAGACCTCCTTGGTGGCGTTGCAGCTGGGGCAGTAGTAGGCGACGGGGTCGCCGGTGCGGGCGGTGCGGGTGTCTCGCAGGTCGCGTACTGCCTGGGGGTTCTGGCAGCGCGGCATGTGGTCGACGGTGGCGTCGGGGTCGTTGCCGTTGATCAGGTCGTGGAGGTGGCCGGCTTCGTCGGCTGCGGCGATCTCTTCGGGGGTCATGTGCTTGATGTCGGCGGTGCCGTACTGGGTGACGGGGGGTGTGCGGCGGAAGCGGGGGGCGGTGGTCATGTCGGTCTCCTTGGTGGTGATGCGGGGTCTTCTGGGGTGGTGATGCGCTTGGTGATGCGCTGCAGGTGGGGTGGGGTGCCGGGGGGTGCCGGGGTGGCTGGGTCGGTGACCGGGCTGCGGTCATCTGGGGTCGGGGTCGATGACCACGTATCCCGATCCGCTGTCGGGTGTGAGGCAGTCGGCTACGACGTGCCCGGTGCCCCGCCCGTGGGTGTGCTCGCCCTGGCAGTAGGGGCAGCGGGCGATGAGCAGGGCGTTGTCGACGCGGGCGGTGACGGTAGGCGTCGCGGTCACGGCGTGTAGTCCTTCCAGTGGGGTGGCAGGGTGGCGGTCGGGGGCTACGAACTAAGCCGAACTAACGAAAGATGCAGGTCACATGCCCTGACTTACGGGGGACTTCTTTCGTGGCTACGAACTAAGTCAGTAAGCCAGTTCACGCCCTGACCTGCTTCTTTAGTTACATAGGCTTATTTCGTCGGATCCACTTCACGGGCCTCCCCCCGGTGGCGGTCTGTCGCTCTTCGTAACCGTCGAGGGTGAGGAGCTTGGTCCACAGGGCGTCGATCTCGGCCGCCTTACGGTTCCGGCCGAAGCACTCGGCGGTGACCTGTGTACGGGTGACGCCGTCGAGGCCGGCGACGTCGACGAACAGCTTCAGCCGGTCCAAGTCGGTGTTGCCCGAGCCCTCGCTGAACACGTACCAGGCGGAGTCTTCGACGTAGTCCCACATCGCCTCTGCTGCCAGCATGTGCGGCAGGTCGATGTAGTCGGCGCCGTCGAGGAGAGCGGCCATCACCGACAGCCGGAGCACCTGGGGGGCTGCGCGGGCGACGACCTGGGCGACCCTGCCGTCCCCGGCGTGGTCGGCCGCCAGCCGCTTGTACATGGCCTCCCAGTGCTTGGTGGCGTCCATGCCGCGGCTGAGTTTTTCGAGGCCCTTGGCCTTGTCCATGACCACGGCGAGCTCGGCGCCGAGAGCCTTGATCTCCGACTGCTCCATCTGCCCGCCGTGCGGCAGCAGCTTGGACCGCTTGGACATGACGGGCAGGAAGCGGTTCATCGTGCCGCCGGCCCGCTCGGCGTCGTTGAGCTTCACCCGCAGCTCGGTCGGGGTGATGTGGCCGATGATCACGATGTGTGGATCGGTGGCCACGCGCGGCCGCACGGTCATGGTGCGCAGCGTGCCGCCGTCCCACGCCTGCCTGATGAGCGGCAACAGCGTGTTGCCCTCGCGCTTGCCCTGGGCGAGGACGGATGCGAACTCCGTCTCGACGACGAGGAGGCGCTTGTCGGAAACGCCAGGGTCGAACCCCTGGTCCTCGTTGGCAGTGTCGGGGTCTTCGCCGTCGCGCACCGCGTAGATCAGTCCCTCAGCGGAGGAGAGGCCGCCGACGACCTTCGCCTGCATGAAGTCGGGGGCGGCTGCTTTCAAGACGCGTCGCACCTCGGCCCAGCTGGTGCCCTTCACGCCGCCGGCGGTGCGGCCGATGACGAGAGGCCAGATGCGGGCTCCGTGCTGCTCGGCGCCGGCGACCATGTGCGGGCCCTTCCCGATGTACGCTCCGGCGCCGGCGTACAGGGAGAAGAGCATCGCGGCGGGGTCGGCCTCGGTGTGCGGTTCGATGGCCTTTACGATCTTGCCGGGCAGGCCGTGATAGGCGGCCTCTCCCAGCGCGGGCCACGGGCGTCCGGTCGGCGACGGCCCGCCCTCCTGCCCCGCCTCGTTCTGGTTCATGCGGTGGCTCCCGTGCGGCTGTATGCGGAGTGGATGGTCGTGGTCGCTTCCCGCTCGCTGAGGCCTGCGCGGATGGCTGCGGACAGCAGGTCGTCCCGGATGTCGGCGCCGCCGTCACGCACGGTCTCGGCTGCCCTGCATGCGGCCCAGAACAGGCGGTTGTTCCTCGCCCCCTGAGGGCTGTCGAGTACGAACGCCACCAGCCCCCGCGCGCCGCGCGGCTGCGCGTCACCGCGCGCCGCCCGTTGCCAGCGGGTGCGGTGGGCCGCGAAGTTGGGGCGGGTCACCAGCGCGTCCAGCAGCCAGGCCGGCGCATGGACTGGCGGCCGCTCGGGGTCGTCCAGCTCGTACACGACGCCCGACGCGTGCAGCGAACCGGGGCCGATGACGTAGGCGTTGCCCGCGCGGACGTCGCCGTCGAACTTGCCCTCCAGGGCGCCGAGCCCGTTGCCGAGCCGGAGGTGGAGAGGCGCCCACAGGTAGTCGTGGTGGCCCTTAGCGGTCCAGACGCGCATGGTCGCCGGCCACGACTCACCCCCCGCGCCTGCTACATCCTCGATGGCCCCGGGCCGGTCGCTGTCGATGACGAGCAGTTGCGTCCCGCCAGGGCCTGAGCAGGCGCCGACGGCTACGGCGGGGTTCCGTAGTCCGCGGCTGAACGTCTCGTGGACCTTGCGTTCGTCGAGGGTGTGGGCCCGGGTGAACGCGACGGTGGGGTGCTTGCCGCGCTTGTCGCAGGTCGCGGAGTCGTGTCCGCGCCCGATGCCGGTGCAGCGCCGTGTCGCGGGGTGGTCGGCGGGGAAGACGGGGAATCCGTGACGGATGAGCCACTGGGCCCCGTCGAGGGGCGTCACGCGACCCTTCCGCGGCGGGGGCCGAGGTTGTAGCTGGCCCCGCAGGGTGCGTCGACGATGCCGAGGTGGATGTGGCGGTGCATGTGCTTGCAGCCGGGGCATCTTGTGATGAACTCGATGCGGCCGCGGGTGGCGATGAGGACGGGACGGGCCCGCCTGACTCGCGGTACGGTGTTGTCAGACCCGCCGGCCAGCTGGTCATTCTGCGCCCCCGACTCGCCATCGGGGGCGTTGTGCTTGGTGCTCATGCTGCGCGACCCCCCACGGTGACGGTCCGCGCCTGCAGCCACGCCTCGATGGCTGTCCGCTTGTACCTGATACGCGCGCTACGCGTCGATCCCGTCTTGATGTAGTCCGGCCCCTGGCCGCTCCACCGCCAGTTGGCCAGCGTCTGGGGGCTGAAGCCGTAGGCCCCGTGCACCTGCCTGGGGCTGAGCAGTTCGTCGCTGAGGGGCTGCGCGGTCTCGTCGCGAACGACCTTCTTGGCCATCACTTTCTCCCTTTCGGTGTTCACATTGACCACTGCTATAGATACAGTGAACACGTGACGAGGAAGAAGGTAGCACTCCCGAGACGGAAATGGACACCGTGGGCTCTACGATGTTGTTCATGAGTGACGACAAGCGCCGCCCCCGCCCTGCAGTCCAGTACGGCCCCACCGCTGAGGCGGTGGCGCGCAACGTCAGGCGACTGCGAGAGAACCGTGAGCTGACCATCTATGCGCTCTCAGGCGCGCTGACCGAGGCAGGTAGGCCGATCACGCCATCAGCTGTAGCCAAGATCGAACGTCAGCAGAGGCAGGTAACCGTCGACGACCTTGTGGCGCTGGCCGTCATCTTCGGCGTTTCGCCCTCCGCGCTGCTCTTGCCCTTGAAGGACGGGCATGTGGAAACCATCGAACTCACCGGCGCCGGCGCCGTGTCTGCCGCTACTGCCTGGGACTGGGTCGATGGGCGGGCGCCGCTCACCGAACCCGAGGGCAACGACCTCATGCCGTTGCTGGAGTTCGATCTGTACTCGCGGCCGCCAGGCCGACGGAGTCACTGGGCTGGACTGCAGGACCTCATGCCCGAGGGGGCGAAGAGCCTCCGCGTCATTCAGAAGCTTGCCCAGGGAGGGGACGACGATGGCCCGAGTGTGGATTGAGGACCGAACGAACCACAAGGACTACCGCGAGGCCATGGAGAGTTGGCAGGCGGGGAGGCGTGAGGGCGGGAAGCGGCAGCCGCCCGGCCGCTGGCGGGTCCGCTGGTACGGCCCGGACGGGAAGCCGAAGGCCAAGACGTTCGGCAAGCTGCCACAGGCCGAGGCCGAGAAGGACGCCATCACGGCCAGGCTCGACAAGGGTTCCTATCGTGACCCCAAGTCGGGCAAGGCCGCGGTGAAGCTGGTGGCCGACGAGTGGTACGACTCGAAGCGGAAGATCGGACGCACGACCCGGCACGACTACCGAGAGCTGCTGGACACCTACGTCATTCCCCGGTGGGGCACCTGGCAGGTCGGCGCGGTCCAGTGGGAGGACGTCTCCGCATGGCTGACGGCACTGTGTACTGAGCCTGGCAAGGCCGGAAAGGTGCTGGGCCCGGCGCGCATCATCAAGACCTACCGCGTCTTCTCCATGGTGATGAAACACGCGGTGCTCTCGAAACGCATCGCCACGAGCCCGTGCCACGACCACGAGCTGCCACGGCCCGACGACGACGACGAGCACGTGTACCTCACCTACGACCAGCTCGAGCGCCTGGCGCTCGCGGCCGGCGAGTACCGCCTGCTGATCCTGGTGCTCGGCTACTGCGGCATTCGTTGGGCGGAGGCGTCCGCCATCAAGACCGGCCGGCTGCTCGTGCCGAAGCGGCGGATCCGGATCGTGCAGAACTACACCGACGTTAAGGGCGTCCTCGCCCTGGGTCCGGTGAAGAACCACGAGAAGCGGTCTGTTCCGCTGCCCCGCTCGTTCGCTGACGAACTGGGCACCCTGGCCGCGCCACTGGGCATGGACGACCTACTGTTCCGGGCCCCCGAGGGTGGACCGCTCCGGTACAACAACTTCCGCAACCGCGTGTTCGATCCAGCGGTGAAGGCCGCTGGCCTGGCAGGGATGGGCATTACCCCGCACAAGCTGCGGCACACCGCGGCGTCGCTCGCCATCGCGGCCGGCGCCGACGTGAAGGTGATTCAAACGATGCTGGGCCACAAGGACGCGTCGATGACCCTCAACATCTACGGGCACCTGTTCCCGGACCGGCTGGACGAGGTGGCCGACGCTCTCGATGTCGGCCGCAAGGTCGCACTCGCCCTTGCGGATGCGTCACTCACCGGGTCTGGGTGATCGAACCAGGGTGTACTAAATGTGTACGGGCCCCCGGAATGATCTCCGTGGGGCCCGTCCTCATGTGGCGCCTGACCTGCCACTTTGCGTCTGAGCCGCCTTCGGGATTCGAACCCGAGACCTACGCATTACGAGTGCGTTGCTCTGGCCAACTGAGCTAAGGCGGCGAGCTCCCGACAGCTTCGCATCGGCAGCGGGCCCAAGTCTACACAGTTCTGGGGGAGGCCCCGACCATGGCCGGGGCCTCCCTCCTGCGCAGGTCAGCAGGTCTTGCCGTGGGCGGGCGGGGTGCCCTTGAGGAGGTAGGTGTTGACCGCGGTGTCGATGCAGTCGTTGCCGCGGGCGTAGGCGGTGTGGCCGTCGCCGTTGTAGGTGAGCAGGACGCCGGAGTCGAGCTGCTCGGCGAGGGCCTTGGCCCAGCCGTAGGGCGTGGCGGGGTCGCGGGTGGTGCCGACCACGAGGATGGGGGCGGCGCCGCGGGCCTCGATGCGCTGGGGGTGGCCGATGGGGCGGACGGGCCAGTAGGCGCAGATGAGGCTGGACCACGCGAGGTTGTCGCCGAAGTGCGGGGAGGCCTCGCGGAAGGTGGAGACCGCGCGGTCGGCCGCTTCGGGGCTGGTGAGGGCCGGCGGGAGGTCGGTGCAGTTCACCGCGGCGTTGGCGTACATGAGGTTGGAGAAGTGGCCCTTGTTGTCGCGCTCGTAGTACGCGTCGGACAGGCGGAGCAGGACGCTGCCGTCGCCCTTGGAGGCCTTGGCGAGCCCCGTGCGCAGGGTGGGCCACATGCTCTGGTCGTACATGGCGGAGATCACACCGGAGGCGCCCAGCGCCTCGGTCAGCTTGCGGCTGCTGCCGGTGGGCAGCGGCTTGGCGTCCAGGGAGCGGAGCAGGGCGTCGAGGTGGCGGCCGGCGTCGGCGGTGCTCTTGGTGCCGAGGGGGCAGTCGCGCCGGCCGACGCAGTCCTTGGCGAAGGCGTCGAAGGCGACCTCGAACCCTCCGGCCTGCGCGCGGCTGCTCTCGAGGGCGGAGGCGGCCGGGTCCATGGCGCCGTCCAGGACGAGGTGCCCGACGCGCTTCGGGAACAGGCCCGCGTAGGTGGCGCCGATGAAAGTGCCGTAGGACTTGCCGACGTAGTTCAGCTTCGCGTCGCCGAGCAGCGAGCGGAAGATGTCCATGTCGCGGGCGGCGTCGACGGTGGTGACGTGCTCCAGCAGCTTGCCGGAGCGCTGCTGGCACCCCTTGGCGAAGGCCTTGTCCTCGGCGACGAGCTTGTCGATCTCGGCCTGGTTGTCCGGGGTGACGTCGGTGGCCGCGAAGGTGTCCATCTGCTTGTCGGGGAGGCACACGATCGGCTCGCTGCGGGCGACACCGCGCGGGTCCATCGCGGCCATGTCGTACCGGGCGGTGACGGCCGAGGGGTAGCCGAAGGCGGCGTACTGCAGGTAGTCGATGGCCGAGCCGCCCGGGCCGCCCGGATTGACCAGCAGGGAACCGATGCGCTTGCCGGGGCCCGCGGCCTTCTTGCGCGCGACGGCCAGGGTGAGGTCCGTGCCGCCGGAAGGGTGCTTGTAGTCGAGCGGCGCCTTCATCGTGCCGCACTGCATGCCGGGCATGTCCTTGCAGGACTGCCAGCTGATCTTCTGCTCGTAGTACGGCCGCAGATCCTGCGGGATGTCCGTGGGCAGGGCTTTGAGCGACTGCGCGGCCGACGTGGCCGCGGCGGAATGGCTCGTCCCCCCGGTCGTGCAGGCGGACAACAGGAGCCCGGCGACCGCGAGGACGGTGCCGGACGTACGGAGCAGGCGCGGGGTGTCCATCAGAGCCTCGGTTCCCTCGTGGTGGTATTTGCGAGCGTATCCGCACGGCCGCGGGCGAACCGTTATCCACAGCCCTCATACGGGTGATTCCGCGACAGGAACGGAGACGGTCACAGCCGCCCGGGTCCGTCGAGTTTCTCGGTGACGTACCCCGCGACCAGCGCGAAGAGCCTGCGCCGCGGCGTGATGTTGTCCAGCACCCGCACCTCGGCGGGCATCCCGCGCATCCGCCCGCGCAGGGCCAGGGCGGAGCTGCGGGCGCTCTCCTCGCCGGACGGCACGGCGAGCAGCAGCTGCGGGCGTGGGGCGGCACCGGCCTGGTACGCGCCGACGCCGGGCGTCCGCGGGGCGGGGCGGGCGGCGCCGCCGTCCATGTCCTGCGGGCCGTCGGGTTCGTAGGCGCCCGAGACGCCGATCGCGGCCGCGTACCGGGAGGGGCGCTCCAACTGGCGGCGCACCACGCACGACGCGTCCTGGCCCACCCCGAGCACGGCACGGGCGGTCCGGTCCGGCAGGACGCGGTAGAGCCGGCCCACCGCGTCGGGCAGCTCCACCGCCCCGCCGCCGCAGCGGGCGGGCAGTACGACGACGACGGGGTCGGCCAGGCCGCGCAGCGACTGCGCGGCGAAGCCGGCGAACAGGTCCGGGTCGGCGGGGTCGAGATGGGCGACGACCAGGGGGAAGTACAGCCCGGCGGAGTTCGGGAAGTCGTACTGCGGCGGCAGCCAGACGCGTGTGCCGTCCTCCAGTTCCTCCAGGGTGCCGCCGGAGGGATGGCCCAGGGTGCGCGGCGGGGCGTCGTCCTCCTCCGGTTCCGGGGACTGCCCGGGCCGGACGTCCGCGGGTGCGGGCGGCGCGGGGGCCGCCGCGACGACGGTGTCCCGGGCGCCGCCGTGCCCCGTGAGGCCTCCGAACGGCGGGAAGGACGCCGTCAGAACCGCGGCGCCGACCGCCAGGACCGCCCCGGCCGCCCGCAGCACCGCGCCGCCGTAGGCCACGGGCAGCTCGTAGACGCGGCCCGCGCGCTGCTCCCACCAGTGCCGCAGCGCCGAACGGGCGAGCAGCAGTGCGGCGGCGGCGGCCAGCACCGGCCATGCGTACAGAAGGACGACCTCGGCCACCATGGGCACGTACGGCACACCACCTCGCGCAGGTCCCCCACAGCCCTCCGGGCACGGGCGGGCACCCGCGCCGGAGGCAGGGGCGCGCCCCCGCTCGCTTCGCTCACCCCCGCGGGGACAGGGAGCGGGGGCACCGCACGCCAGCCTGGGGCAAGGGCTCGCGGTGCGCCGGGCGACGACGCGGGGGAACGCGGACGATCACCCGTCCGCCGCACAAATGAGCAGGTCGGCGGCGCTTCGGGGGTAGGACAGGCGGCGAGCGGCGCGGTCAGCCGGCCCGCAGTGCCAGGGTCATCGCCTCGACGGCCAGCAGGGGCGCCACGTTCCGGTCGAGCGCGTCGCGGCAGGCGAGGACGGCCTCGATGCGGCGCAGCGAATTCTCCGGGCGGGAGCCGGAGGCGACACGTTCCACGGCGTCGCGTGCCTCGACGTTCGCGATGGCCACGGACGTGCCGACCTGCACGGCCAGCACGTCGCGGTAGAAGCCCGCCAGGTCGGTGAGGGCCAGGTCGAGGGTGTCGCGCTGGGTCCGGGTGGAGCGGCGCTTCTGGCGGTCGGCGAGGTCCTTCATCACGCCCGCCGTGCCGCGCGGCATGCGGCTGCCGGCCCCCGCGGTGGCGCCGAGCGCGGCGCGCAGCTCCTCGGTCTCCTTGCCGTCGAGCTCCTCGGACAGCGCCTTGGCGTCCTCCGTCGCCGCGTCCACGAGTTCCTGGGCCGCCTTCAGGCAGCCGCCGACGTCGTCCACGCGCAGCGGCAGCTTCAGCACGGCAGCCCGCCGCGCCCTGGCCTGCTCGTCGGTGGCAAGCCGGCGCGCGCGGTCCATGTGGCCCTGGGTGGCGCGGGCGACGGCGTCGGCGACCAGGGGGTCGATCCCGTCACGGCGCACCAGGGCGTCGGCGACCGCCTGGACGGGCGGGGTGCGCAGCACCAGGTGGCGGCAGCGGGAGCGGATCGTCGGCAGGACGTCCTCGACGGAGGGGGCGCACAGCAGCCACACCGTGCGCGGCGCGGGCTCCTCGACGGCCTTCAGCAGCACATTGGCGGCGCCTTCGGTCAGGCGGTCGGCGTCCTCCAGGACGATGACCTGCCAGCGGCCGGAGGCCGGGGACAGGACGGAGCGGCGGACGAGGTCACGGGTGTCCTTGACGCCGATGGAGAGCAGGTCGGTGCGGACCACCTCGACGTCGGCATGGGTGCCGATCAGCGTGGTGTGGCAGCCATCGCAGAAGCCGCAGCCCGGCGCGCCGCCCAGGGCGCGGTCGGGGCTCACGCACTGGAGCGCGGCGGCGAAGGCCCGTGCCGTCGTGTCGCGGCCCGCGCCGGGCGGACCGGTGAACAGCCAGGCGTGGGTCATCTTCGACGCGGACGGCAAGGCGGTGCCCCCGGCGACGGCCGTCACGAAGGCGTCGGCGTCACGCGCGGCGGCGGCGAGCTGCTCCGTCACCCGTTCCTGGCCGACCACGTCGTCCCATACCGCCATGGTGCCCGTCCGTCCTGTGGTGCTCCTCGGTGTCCTACGGCTCCACCATTGTCGGGCACGGCACCGACAGCCCCGCCCCGGGCGGACTCAGCCCGCTGCCCTGCGGTGCCTGCTGACCCGGCGTGCCGGGCGCCGCCTGCGCAGCAGCACCGCCGCGGCCCCGCCGCCGCACAGTGCGGCCGCGGCCAGCGCCGCGCCCACCGTGCCCGCGGTCCCCGACGACGCTCCCAAGCTGCCCGAGGCCGCCGACAGCGGTCCCTGTCCGGGCAGCACCTGGGCCGTCGACGCGGCGGGCACCGGGGTGTACGAGGGCGCGGGCGAGGCCGGCGCCGCCGGTGCGGACGTCTGTGTCTCCGGTCCGCACGCCACCGTGAAGGGCCGCGGTTTCGCGCCCTCCCCGATCCACGTCAGGGTGTAGCCGCCGTTGGCGAGCACGATGCGGGCCGAACTGCCCGTGCCCTCGTCCCCCGTCACAAAGGTGCCGTTCATCGCGGGGCCGCCCTTGGCGCGGCTCACGGCCCAGTTGACCGCCTGCCCCGGGCCGAAGCCCTCGCCGCGTATGTGGAAGGTGCAGACGGTGGCCTTGTCGCCCCGGGAGGTGCCCAGCGCCTCGTCGTAGACGGCGACCGCCCCCTTGCCGTCACCGCTCTCCTTGGTGGCGTACGCGACCGGGCCGAGGGCCACGAGGGCCGCCAGCCCGGCGAGGACGACCGCGGTGACGGAAGGGATGCGCATGAGGAGAGTTTCCCGGATTCCCCCGGCGACGCCAAAGCGGGTGGTCCCGGCAGGCCCGCCGACCACTGACGCTCCGTCACATGTTCTTTCCGAAGGGATGACTCAGAGCGAGAGGCGGTGCACACCGCCCGCGACGGCGCGTTGCGCGGGGGCGTCGGTGCCGGTCCAGCAGGAGCCGCGGCGGGCGAGTAGGCGCCGCAACCACACCTCGGTGGCGACGAGTTCGGCGAGTCCGTCAGTGGGGACGGGCTCCCCGCCCGCCGCCGCACGCAGGGCGGCGCGGACGACACGCGCCTCGACGAGCCCGGCGTCGGCGAGCAGGGGGGCGTCGAAGAGGTCGAGCAGTCCGTCGACGGAGGCGCGCAGGCCGGTCCGGGCGGCGACGGCCGCGGATACCTGGGAGTTGGCGCCCCAGCCCGGGGGCAGGTCGCGGATGCCCGCGCCCTCCAGCACCGAGCGCAGAACGGTGGCGCGGGCGCCGGGCTGGACGCGCAGGGTCTCGGGGAGCGCACGGGCGGCGCGCACGACCTGGTTGTCGAGGAAGGGCGCGTGGATCCGCTGGCTGCGCACCTCCGCGGACTGCTCGAACACCCGGTGGTCGGCGGCGTGCCGGGCGAGCGCGGCCTGCGCACGGCGCTCGCCGGGCCGTTCGACGGCGGTACGGGGACGGGCCGCCGCCTCCTGGAGGCGAACCGATACTTCAGCCAGTGCCTCGCCGGTGAGCCAGCGCGCCGCCGGACCCGGGCGGCACCAGGCGAGCGCCGCCAGGGAGGCCTGGAGGGGGCCGGTGTGCTCGTCGAAGCGGCCCGCCATCAGCTGCGCCGCCGTGTTCTGCACACCCTGTTGATAACTCGTACGGGCCAGCCGCCGCGCCGCGCGGTAGACCGTGAACGGCACGAACACCGAGCGGCCCGCGGGCCCGTCGGCGCGCGCGAGGGCCGTGACGGGTCTGAGCAGGCTGCGGCGGCGCCGGTCCAGCAGCAGGTCGGCCAGCCGCGCGGGGTGCGCGTCCAGCACCTGGCGGGCGCCGTGCCCGACGAGGTGGTCGGCGCCGCCCGCCGAGAGGCGCATCCGGTGGCGGCCGGCGGCCACCAGGGAGGGGCCGGGCTCGTCGGTGAGGGGGACGGCGTCGAGGTCGGCATAGGGCAGCGCCCGCGCGCCGCCGGGCACGACCACATGGTGCAGGCGCGGGTCGGCGGCCATGGCGCGGGCCCGCTCCAGTTCCGCCTCACGGGCCGGACCGCCGCCCGCGGTCAGGTCGTTGAAGGTCACCGCGAGCAGCCGCTGGCCGGCCGCCGCGCCGTGTCCGAGCGGGGTGCCGGGCATGCCGGGCAGCCCCGCCGCCAGCAGGGCGAGCGTGGAGGAGGCGCTGCCGCCGGACAGGTCGGCGCCCACGCCGGGCGCGGGTTCCTCCCCGGGATCCGGTACGAAGCGGGGCTGCGCCAGCCGGGCGCGCACCGCGTCGACCAGGGCGTCCCGGACGCCGGCGATCGCGCGCTCGGGCGGCACGTGGGCGGCGGGGGTGCCGGCCACCGCCAGCGAGGCGGTCGGCTCGTAACCGCTCACCTCGGGCACCGCCTCCCGCAGGATCAGGGCGTGCCCCGGCGGCACCCGGCGCACGCCCGCGTACGGTGTGCCGTCGCCCAGCGCCTCGGGGGAGTCCGGGCAGGTTAGCAGCGCCGCCAGGTACGTGACGTCGAGCGCGGCCTCGGTCAGGTCGGCCAGCGGCAGCGCCGCGGTCGCGTACGCGGTGCCGCGCGCCCACCGGGTGTGGAACACCGGCCGGGCACCGGCGAGATCACCGAGTACGGTGATGCGGCGCCCTATCTGGAGGACGCAGGTGTAGCTGCCGGCCCAGGTGGTCAGATGGCGCAGCGCCCCGCCGCGCGCCGCGAAGAGCCCGACCCGCAGGTCGGCGTCGGAGGCGGCGCAGCGGCCCAGCACGGCCAGCCGAGCGACAGAGCCGTTCTCGGCGTGCACCAGGCGCACTTCGTCGGGGCGCCAGTCGCCCACGGCCCACAGCGGATCGGGGTCGCTCCACAGGAGCTGGGCGCCCACAGGCAGCAGGGTGCGGGCGTGCGCCCCGGGGATCTGTCCCACCGCGGCGTTGCTCCAGCCCACCAGCCACCGCATCGCCCGCCTCCACAGGTTGTGGACCAGGGGGGCCTCTTCGTGGACAACTGGCCCCCGCGGCAGGCCGAACTGCCGCTCCGTCCGGGGAACATGCTGCCACGGAGGAGCGCGAAAGGAGGCGCATGAGGGCATGGTCGAGCACCGGGCCGCCTGCTGCGCGCGGTCCGGCGCGGGGCCGTTTCGGCCCAACTCCCCGCCGGTCAGAGGCACTTAACGTACGCCGACGGAGTTGAAACGTCGTTTTCAGGCCAATGTCCCACCGGCCCGCATTCGTCCGTTGTGCGCCGTGCGGGCGGCGCGGTCCGGGGGGCGTGGCACGCCTCCCGGACCGGTCCGCCACCCGCGGGGATTGTGGTGGCGGAGCCCCCTGGCCCGCTGCTACCCCCCATAGCCGCAAATGAGAGCCGCGGGCCGACCCACGGCACCATGGAACCGCCACCGCACGAATCGGCACAGAGCGCGCGGATGGGCGCACGGCCGCATACGCCGGTAGCACGCGCCACCAGCAGGAGTCGCGAGGCCGCATTCAGGGCAGGAATCTCGCCATCCGGGACAACAGCTCTTAACGGTCGGGATGCGGAGAACTACCCTGGGTTCACCCGAGAAGCGAAGGTCCCGGCGGCTCGGGGTCCGGCGCATGCCCTCGGGCGGCGGTGGTCCCCGCTCGTCTCCACAAGAGACGCCGGGGCAGCCGTTGTGGTGCGTCGAGAGGGTGTGACAGGCGTGGCAGGCGTACACGGCCCTCGCGCTTACGGCGAGAGGTGGTAATGGTCGTGACCAAAGAACCCCGAGGGCCCAACGAGAAACTCGGCACCCTTCTCGCCCTGGCCGGCATCAGCAACGCGGGACTCGCCCGCCGGGTCAACGACCTGGGCGCCCAGCGCGGTCTGACCCTGCGGTACGACAAGACCTCGGTGGCCCGCTGGGTGACCAAGGGCATGGTGCCGCAGGGCGCCGCGCCCCACCTCATCGCGGCCGCCATCGGCAGCAAGCTCGGCCGTCCCGTGCCGCTGCACGAGATCGGCCTGGCCGACGCCGACCCCGCGCCCGAGGTGGGCCTCGCCTTCCACCGCGACATCGGGGAGGCGGTGAAGTCCGCGACCGACCTGTGGAAGCTCGATCCGGGCCGGCGCGGCCCGGGCGGCGGCGGCATCTGGCAGAGCCTGGCGGGGTCGTTCGCGGTCAGCGCGTACGTCACGCCCGCCTCGCGCTGGCTGATAACCCCGGCCGACGCCCGCGTCGCCCGCGAGGACCCCGCCCCCGGCATGCACCACGTCGGCCACTCCGACGTTGGCAAGCTGCGCGAGGCCGCGGAGGACGCGCGCCGCTGGGACTCCAAGTACGGCGGCGGAGACTGGCGTTCGGGCATGGTCTCGGAGTGCCTGCGGGTCGAGGCAGCGCCGCTGCTGCTCGGCTCGTACTCCGACGACGTCGGCCGGTCGCTGTTCGGCGCGACCGCCGAACTCACGCGGCTGGCCGGGTGGATGGCCTTCGACACCGGGCAGCAGGAGGCCGCCCAGCGCTACTACATCCAGGCGCTGCGGCTCGCCCGTGCCGCCGCCGACGTCCCCCTCGGGGGCTACGTCCTGGCGTCGATGTCGCTCCAGGCGACCTACCGGGGCTTCGCCGACGAGGGCGTCGACCTCGCGCAGGCGGCGCTGGAGCGCAACCGCGGGCTGGCCACGGCGCGCACGATGTCGTTCTTCCACCTCGTCGAGGCCCGCGCCCACGCCAAGGCCGGGGAGAGCCACGCCTGCGAGGCCGCGCTGGCCGCCGCCGAGTCCTGGCTCGACCGCGCCCGCGACGGCGACGCGGACCCGGCATGGCTCGGCTTCTACTCCTACGACCGGCTCGCCGCGGACGCCGCCGAGTGCTACCGCGACCTCAAGGTGCCCGGCCAGGTACGGCGGTTCACGGAGACGGCGCTCGCCCGGCCCACGGAGGAGTTCGTGCGCTCGCACGGGCTGCGGCTGGTGGTCTCGGCGGTCGCGGAACTGGAGTCCGGCAACCTGGACGCGGCCTGCGCGGCCGGCGTGAAGG
Organism: Streptomyces sp. NPDC046977; assembly: GCF_040644455.1. NCBI lineage: Bacteria > Bacillati > Actinomycetota > Actinomycetes > Kitasatosporales > Streptomycetaceae > Streptomyces > Streptomyces sp. NPDC046977. The sequence continues at coordinate 149,068 of NZ_JBEYWO010000002.1, read as the reverse complement.
CCGTCGAGGTCGCCGGGCGCATCTCCTCGGCCCGCACCACCGAGTACGTACGGGACCTGCTGCACCGGCTGGAGCCGTACGGGAACGAGCCGCGGGTGGCGGAACTGCGCGAGCGTGCCCGGCCGCTGCTGGCGGCACCGGCGTAAGCGTCCCGCCGGCCCACGGGCCGATCGGCAACGGGAGGGCCCCACTTGCGTGGGGCCCTCCCGCTTGCCCGGCCCGGATCACGCTCAAGGAGCCAACCTGTGATGGATCTGTGACGTGCCCATGGGCAACGAAGCCGGCGTCCCGCGAGTCTGATGTGCGTGTGCCGAGGGCGGCGCACGCGAGCGTCACACGATCCGACAAGGAAACGTTGATGAGACGTCCCGTCCGCAGTTCCGTCTCCCGGGCAGCGCGCGCGCTCGCGGCGGTCGCCGTCCTGGCCGCCGGGTTCGGCGCCGCCGCACCCGCCGTCGCCGACGACGGCACCCCGCTCCCGGTGAGCATCACCGGCGAGAGCCGCGTGGACCTCTCCCTCCAGGGCGACAACGGCGACGCCGACGAGCCGCAGGTCACGCTGCGGCTCTCGGCACCCGGCGACGACGAGCCGGGGGACGACGGGGTGATCCCCGTCGCCCACGAGGGCGCGTACAGGATCACGATCGATGCCACGGGCCTCAACGGTGTCGCGGCCGTCAAGCTGCCCTGCACGGCGACCGGCATGACGGCCGTCTGCGAGGGCAACGAGATCAACGCCGGGGAGCAGAGCAACCGGCTCGGCGGCATCCGCCTGGACCTCAACGGGCAGAGCGAGGCAGGCGACTTCGGCACCATCAAGGTCACCGGCGAGGGCGACGGCGTCGCCTTCGCGCCGCTCACCATCGATGTCCTCGTCGGCGGTCCCGAACTCCTCGGCCACAACCTGAGCGAGCCCAAGGGCTTCGCCGCCGGCGACACCTACAACGCCCCGGTCGGGTTCCGCAACGCCGGCGGCATGGCCGCCGACGGCACCGTGCTGCACCTCCATGGCTCGCGCGGGCTGAGCCTGCCCGACAGCTACGGCAACTGCGCCTACAAGCAGACCACCGACGGATCGCTGCTGCGTCAGGGCACCGACGCGATCTGCAGCTTCGACGGCACCTACAAGCCCGGCACGGCCTACGCCCTGGCCGAGCCGCTGAAGGTGAGAACGGCCGACTTCGCGCTCGGCGACGTCCTCAGCTACGGCTTCTCCGCGGTCAGCGCCCAGCAGGCCAAGACCCTGCTGACGACGGGCGGCTACACGCCCGGCACCGGCGCCCCGCTGGCCCTCAAGGAGGTCCCGGGCGCCTCGGCCGACGACTACTCGCGCTACACCGAGCTGGACCTGCCCAGCCACAACATCTACGACCTCGTGCTGACGGGCGTCACCGCGCGGGGCGGGGCGGGCGACACCGTGAAGGCGGACATCGGCTTCCGCAACGACGGCCCCGCCTGGCTGAGCGCGCTGCGCTCCGGTGGTGAGCCGATCGGCTTCACCGTCCAGGTGCCGACGGGCGCCACGGTGACCAAGAGCCCCAGCGGCTGCCGGGCCACCACCATCGCCCAGGGCGTCAAGGGCTACCTGTGCTGGGTGGACACCCCGCTCCTGGAGAACGCCGAGCTCTCCTACCCGTTCGAGCTGCGCATCGACACGGTCGTGAAGAACGCCAGGGCCAGGATCGCGCTCCAGGCCTGGAACAACCCGTCCGAGCCCAACCAGTCCAACAACGCGGCGTGGATCGTGCTGAACCCGGCCGACGACGACACCTCGACGGGCGGCTCGCCCTCCGCCGGCACGTCGGCCACCCCGAGCCCGAGCCCGTCCTCCTCCGACGACGACGCGTCCGCCTCGGGCGGCACGTCCGGCACCGGCGGTTCGACGTCCTCCGGGGGCGGCTCCGGCGGCCTGGCGTTCACCGGCGCCGCCGGCGTGCTGACCATCGGCGGCGGCGCGCTCCTCGTGCTCGGCGTGGGCACCGCGGTCGTCGTCCTCGTCCGCCGCAAGTCGGCCGCCTGACGCCCGCGGCGCGGTTCGCCAAGGCCGCCGTACCCGCCCGGGTGCGGCGGCCTTCGCCGTACGGGAGGTGACCGCGGGGCAAGCGCGAGACGACCACGACACACCGGTCCCCTCACAGGTTTGGCGGGGGCGCGGGCGGGCCAAGCCTCAAGCGGGAGGTGACCGCGCGCATGGACACCGCGGACGTCGTCGTGATCGGCGCCGGCATCGTCGGCCTGGCCACCGCGTACGCGATCACCCGCGCCTCGCCCCGTACGTCCGTGGTCGTCATGGACAAGGAACCCGGCCCCGCGCGGCACCAGACCGGCCACAACAGCGGCGTGATCCACAGCGGCATCTACTACCGCCCCGGCTCGCTCAAGGCCCGCTACGCGACGCAGGGCGCCGCCGAGATGGTGAAGTTCTGCGCCCGGTACGACATCCCGCACGAGGTCACCGGCAAGCTGATCGTCGCCACCGCCCGCGAGGAGCTGCCCCGGCTGCACGCCCTGGTGCAGCGCGGCCGCACCAACGACATCCCCGTGCGCGAACTGGGCCCCGCCCAGATCGCCGAGCGCGAGCCGCACGTCGCGGGCCTGGCCGCGATCCACGTCGGCACCACCGGGGTGTGCGACTTCACCGCGGTCGCAGGCACGATGGCCCGCCTGGCCGAGGAGTCCGGCGAGGCGCGCACCGCGTACGGCAGCGAGGTACGCGCGGTCCACCGCGACGGCGGCGGCGTGGTCGTCGAACCCGGCACCGGGCCGCCGGTCCGCGCGAAGGTGCTGGTCAACTGCGCGGGCCTGCACTCCGACCGGATCGCGCGAATGGCCGGGGACGACACCACCGGGGTACGGATCGTGCCGTTCCGCGGCGAGTACTACGAGCTGGCCCCGGCCCGCGCCGGGCTCGTGCGCGGCCTGGTCTACCCGGTGCCCGACCCCGCCTTCCCCTTCCTCGGCGTCCATCTGACCCGCGGCATCGACGGCACCGTGCACATCGGCCCCAACGCGGTCCCCGCCCCGGCCCGCGAGGGCTACCGGCGGCGCACCGTCAGCGCGCGCGACCTGCTGGAGACGGCGCTCTTCCCCGGCACCTGGCGGATCGCCCGCCGGCACTGGCGGTACGAGGCGGGCGAGCTGCGCCGGTCGCTGTCGAAGCGGGCCTTCACCGACGAGGTGCGCCGGCTGCTGCCCGAGGTGACCGCCGCCGACCTCGTGCCGTCCGCCGCGGGCGTACGGGCGCAGGCGGTGCTGCGCGACGGGGAGCTCGTGGACGACTTCCTCTTCGCCGGCAGCGGCCCCTTCGTGCACGTGCTCAACGCCCCGTCGCCCGCCGCGACCGCCTCCCTGCCGATCGGACGGGAGATCGCCCGGCGGGCACTGGAGGCCGCGGGGCATACGTAAAATCGACGCATCATGTCGAAGCCCCACACCCCCCACTTCCCCGGCGGCCCCGCCTCCCACCCGCATCCGGACGCGCACACCGAGCAGCGCATCCGCACCTTCCACCCCCGTCGCGGCCGGGTCACCCACGGGCAGCAGACGGCGCTGGAACGGCACTGGACGAACTGGGGCGTCGACATCGACGGCAGCCCGCTGGACCTCGGCGCCCTCTTCGCCGACGCCGACCTCGCCGCGGACCGCCCGGTCGTCCTGGAGATCGGCTTCGGCATGGGCGACGCCACCGCCGCCATGGCCGCCGCCGACCCCGGCACCGGCATCCTCGCGGCCGACGTGCACACCCCCGGGCAGGGCAACCTCATCCGCCTCGCCGAGCGCAACGGCCTGACCAACATCCGGGTCGCCAACGGCGACGCCGTCATCCTGCTCCGCGACATGCTCGCCCCCGGCTCCCTGGCCGGACTGCGCGTCTTCTTCCCCGACCCCTGGCCCAAGGCCCGGCACCACAAGCGCCGCATGATCCAGCCCGAGTTCGTGGCCCTGGCCGTCTCGCGGCTCCGGTCCGGCGCGACCGTGCACTGCGCGACCGACTGGGAGCCGTACGCCGAGCAGATGCTGGAGGTCCTGACCGCCGACCCCCACCTGGTGAACGCCCACGGGGAGGGCTACGCGCGGCCGCGCCCGGACTTCCGGCCGATGACCAAGTTCGAACGGCAGGGCATCGCCAAGGGCCACGTCGTCAACGACCTCGTCTTCACCCGCCGGTAGCGGCGCGGGCCCCGCGACACCGGCGGCGCCGGAAGCCCCTGTTGACGTGCGGCGGGGACGGGGCGATCGTTGTGGCCCACCCGTGACGTTGTGCGTAACACCGTCGCGCGCCGCAGCCACTCCCCCGTAAGGTCAATGGGTGTCCTCGTACTCGCACACGCCCGACCCGCCCCTGCCGGGCCCGGCGGCCCACCCGGACGTCCCCGAGTACCCGGAACGCCGGCAAGAACCGGGGTTCGCGCTGCCCGCGCCCGGCCAGTGGCACTACAAGGCGCGCCGCCACTTCTGGGAGAACCGGACACTGCGCCTGGTGGCGCTCTTCTCGGTGCTCGCCCTGTGCGGAGTGATCATCCTGGCGCTCGTGCGGCGGCAGACCGGCACCGAGGGCTTCCTCGTCGGCCTCACCCTCGCGATCCTGCCCGTGCCGCTGCTCGGCGGCGCCTTCCTGTGGCTGGACCGGGTCGAGCCCACCCCGCTGCGCAACGCCGTCTTCGCCTTCGCCTGGGGCGCGTGCGCCGCCACCCTGGTCGCCATCCTCGCCAACGAGTACGCGACCGAACTGCTGGCCTCGACCTTCACCGCCAGCCCCGCGCAGAGCGACAGCTGGGGCGCCACCTTTGTCGCGCCCTTCGTGGAGGAGAGCGCCAAGGGCGCGGCGATCCTGCTGCTCTTCCTCTTCCGCCGGCGTGACTTCACCGGCCTCGTCGACGGCGTCGTCATAGCCGGGCTCACCGCCACCGGCTTCGCCTTCACCGAGAACATCCTCTACCTCGGCTCGGGCTTCGCCGAGGACCAGGCGCTCGGCGGCGGGGGCGTCGGCACCACCGCCGCCATGTTCGTGGTCCGGATCGTGATGACCCCGTTCGCCCACCCGCTGTTCACCTCGCTCACCGGCATAGGCTTCGGCATCGCCGCGACCTCCCGCCCCGGCCGGGCCCGCCGCTGGCTCGCCCCGATCGGCGGCTGGCTGCTCGCGATGACGCTGCACGGCACCTGGAACGGCTCCGCCTCGTTCGGCCCGCTGGGCTTCCTCGCCGTGTACGCGACGCTGATGATCCCGCTGTTCGGCCTGCTGATCTGGCTCGCGATCTGGTCCCGTTCCAATGAGCTCAAGACCATCCGCACCCAGCTGCCGCTGTACGCCATGGCCGGCTGGCTGACGCTGCCCGAGCCGCTCGCCATCGGCTCCATGCGCGGCCGCTCGGTGGCCCGCTCCGCCGCCCATCGCGCACAAGGCGCCGCCGCCGCCCGTACGGTGCGCGAGTACGTGTCCTTCGCCACCTCGCTGGCCTTCCTGCGGGCCCGCGCCAACCGCGGCGCGGCCGGTCCCGACTTCCACGCGCGGGAGCAGGAACTGCTGCACCACCTGTGGGAGCGCAAGGCCGTCGCCCAGCCCGCACTCACCCATGCGGCCCACACCATCCGCCCCCCGTTCCCGGCCGTGTACGCCTGGGGGCAGCGCCCTCCGGCCGGCTACGGCGCGGCGCCGTACGGGGCTCCGCAATGGGGAGCCCCGCAGTGGGGGGCGCAGCAGCAGTGGGGTGCTCCTCAGTGGGGGGCGGCGGCGTACGGTGCGACGGGGGGCTGGGGACAGCCCGCGGCGCCGCAGGGCCAGGCCCAGGCTCCGGCACCGGTCCAGGCACCGGCCCCGGCCCCGGCTCCGTACTGGCAGCAGCCGCGCCCCTACCCGTACTCGCAGGGCGGCCGCCACCGCTGATCCACGGCGGGGGGCCGCGGTTGCCGGGCCCCCGGGCCGGGGTTGCAATGGCGATGTGAGCCACCACCAGAGCAGCTCGCCCAGCCCGCGCCACCGCCCTTCCGGCCGGACCAGCTGGAAACGGATGGCGATCGCCCTCGTCCCGACCCTGGCCGTGTCGGCCGTGCTCGCCGCCGGAATAGGCGCGGGAGCGGTGCCGGTCTCGCTCGCGACAGCACCGACGACCGCCACGCTGTCCGGCCAGAGCTTCCAGGTGACCGCGGACTCCCTGGAAGGCACGGGATTCACGCAGTACCTCACCGCCGACTCCTCCGCCGGCGGCGACGTCCCCGAGGCCGTCGCCGCGATCGGCTCCGCCGACCTGCACAACCTGTGCCAGTCGGTGGTGAGCTCCCTCCCCGGGCTCGGCAAGGTCACCATGCTGATCAAGGCGGGCGGTGGCAGCAAGCCCGTCCACGCCGACCAGCTGATCGTCGACACGGACGACCTCGCCGGCGACGCGACGTTCCACAACATCCGGATCGGCACGGACGCCGCGCAGCTGCCGGGCGACGGCCGCGCCAAGGGCCCGTCCGGCGCCTTCGGCCAGCAGGCCGACAGCGTCCGTATCGACCACCTGCGGCAGACCACCCACTCGATCAGCGCCGCCACCTTCCGGCTCACGAATCTGCACCTGACCGTGAAGCAGGGCGCGCAGCCCTGCTCCTGAGGGTGCGCCGCCCGCTTTCGCGGCACGCCCTGACCCGAATGGGCGAGCGCGTACCGCCGTCGGGGTGATTGCCCCCGGGCACCGAGCCACCGATCAGACTGTCCGACGGTTGACCAGGCGTGCAGACCTCTGACGCCCGCTCCTCCGGCCGCACCAGCTGGAAGCGGCTCGCCCTTGTCATGGTGCCGACACTCGCCACCGCGGGCGCTCTCGTCGCGACGATGGCCTCCGGCGCGCTGGCCACGTCCTTCGGGGTCTCCGCCACCTCCTTCCCGGTGGCAGGTGAGAGCTTCCAGATCCGCTCGTCGCGCCTCGTTGGGGACGGCTTCGTGCAGTTCGGCGTCGTCCAGCGGGGCCGTGACGGGCTCTACCCCGAAGCGCTGACCGGCATCCGCTCGGCCACCCTCCACCACCTGTGCCAGTCCATCGTGCAGAACGTCCCGCTGCTCGGCCCGGTCACCCTGCGCTTCACCTCGACGCCCGCGCACGCGGACCGCCTCATCGCCAACGCCCACGACCTGCGGGGCGACGCCGTCTTCCGCAACATCAACATCGGCCAGGACGCCGGCACCGTCCAAGGCGTCCCCGGTGTGCAGGGCACGCCCGGCACCTTTGCCGAGCAGGCGTCGTCGGTCACCGTCGACGACCTCCGCCAGACCACGCGCTCCATCAGCGCGGCCACGTTCAGACTGCCGGACCTGCACCTCACGGTGCGGCGCGGCGACCAGTCCTGCTTCTGAGGGGGGCCGCCACCTTGATCCCACCGAGGAAAATCCGGTCCCGCTTCCGCTTCTGGCGCCGTTCCCGGCCCTTCTGGGCAGGCTTCTGGACCCTGCTCGCGGGCCTGGAGATCCTCTCCATCCCGCTCGCGCCGCTGTCCCTCATGATCCACGAGGGCATCGCGGGCGTCTCCGGCCTGCTCATGGGCGTCTTCCTGATCGTCCTGGGCCTGACGATGTGGTTCGCGCCGCACTACCGGACGTTCGCGGGCATCGCCACCCTGATCTTCTCCGTCGCCTCCCTGGTGCTGTCGAACTTCGGCGGCTTCCTCATCGGCTTCCTGCTGGGGGTGATGGGCGGCGCGATGGCGGTGAGCTGGGTGCCGTACGGCGACGGCAACGGCCGCTGGGGACGGGGGCGGCCGGTACCGGACTGGGGCGGCGGGGGCGGTACGGACCCGGCGCGCGATCCGGAGACCCCGGGCCCGAGCGGCGGACCGGGGGAGCCTGAAGCCCCGGAGGGACCGGAGCCGCCGGACGCGCCTCCGGTCGTACCGCCCGCCGCGCCCCCCGCCGAACCGCAGCCGGGGACGAGCGGCCGCGCGCGGGCGGGCACCGCCGCCGCAACCGCGGCCGCCGCACCGCGGCCGCGCACCGTCGCGAAGCTGCGCGCCCTGGGCGTCATCCCGGTGGGCGGGGCCCTGCTCGCCGGAGGGCTTCAGCCGATGGCGCCGCCCCTGCCGCACGCGCGGCACAGCGCCGACGGGCCGCCGTCCGGCGCGGAGGCGACCCGGCGCGCGCGCGAGGCGATCTGCGGTGTCCTGGACGGGCTGTACCACGCACGCCACCCCACCGTGCACGGCACCGGCACGGCGAAGGAGGTGCGGGCGGGGCTGCATCTGGGGGTCGAACTGGAGGCGCCGGTGCCGGTGCACGGGAAGCTGGACGTCGGGCCGGCGCCGAGGGCCGCGCCGCCGGTGCCGTCCCAGCGCCGCGCGGCCCCCGTCCCTTCCCCGTCTACCCCGTTTTCCCCGTCTTCCCCGCCTTCTCCGCCTTCTCCGTCGGCGGGCGGCGGAGGGTTGCTCGGCGCGGTGTCGGACCTGCTCGGGCTGCGCGGTACTCCCGCCGCATCCTCCGCGCCGCCCGCGCCGCGCGCGGAGGAGGCCCCCCGGCGCGCGGCGCCGCAGCGCGGACGGGAGGCCCACGGCAACGACCCGGGGAAGAGGAGGCCGCAGCCGCCGCACGTCCCGACCGGCATCCTGTCCGGCAACACGATCACCCCGGACAGCCTGCTGGACCTGATCGTGCCCCGGCCGCCCGCCGACCGCGGCATGGACGCGCCGTTGTCGCTGCTCCCACCACGCATCCGCGTCGGCGGCAGCACACCGGACTCCCCCTGGTGCCTGCCGCAGGTCTCGCTGGAACTGTCCATCGGCGCCGGGCGCTACCGCGGGACGGGCCTCGCCGCCGAGCAGCCGTTCCGGGTCCGTACACCGCTGCTGGTACTGACCGGGCTGACGTACCGCGGCATCACGCTCGTCCCCACCCGGCACGGCCCCGAACGCGTCCTGGTCTTCACCGCCTGGCGCGTCGACATCGCGAACCTGCGCCAGACCGCGGGACTGCTCTCACCGGCCTGCGCCCGCGGCCGCGCCGAGCACTGGACGCCGCCGTTCCACGGACTGCCCGGCCTCGCACTGCCGCTGCTGGACCTCGGACTGCCCGGCATCGGCCACGTCTCACCCGTCCCCACGCCGTGGGCGCCCTGCCAGGGCGAGCTGGAGACCGACGGCCGACCCTGGAGCACGACGACGGCCACCGGCCGCCCGGTCGTCCTGCTGACCCGGGTGCTGAGCGGCAACCTCCTCGGCCTGCTGCCCGTCACCTTCACCCCGGACATGCCACCCCCGCTGCCGCCCGGCCTGACGATCCCGATCCCGCTGTTCTTCACGCAGGTCGTGACCTACATCCAGCTCCTGCGGGCGAACCGGCTCACCATCCCGGGGCTGCACCAGTACGTGTCACTCCCCGGCCGCTGACTGGCAGACGACCGCGCTGGCCAGCAGGACGGCGGTGAGCGCGGTGACGACGAGGGCCTTGCGGACAACGGACATGGCGTACCTCAGCGGAGCGGTGGGCGGACAGACCGATACAAGCAGGCGACAACCTACCGAAATCGCCCCCAGGCCCCGAAGGACACGCCCTCGCCGCCACGCACCGGCCGCTAGGCCGAAGCCTGCTGCCCCCGCACCTCGATCCCGGCGAGCAACTCCCGCGTGGCGGCGGTCACCGCGTCCACGGCCTCCTCGAAGACCTCCCGGTTGTGCGCCGCCGGCGCCCGGAACCCGGAGATCTTCCGCACGTACTGCAGGGCGGCCGCCCTGATGTCCTCTTCACTGACGTCGGTCGTCATCGGCGGACGCAGCGTCTTGATGCTTCGGCACATACGACCAGTGTGCCCGGCCCCACTGTCACGCCCACCCCGCCCGCGGCCGCCGGCCCCACCACCAGCCGCCCGCGCCGCCGGGCGCCTCGTCGTCCTCCACGGTCAGCTCCATGTACCGGCCGTCGACCTCGCCCAGCGCCTCCCCGTACACCTCCGCCACGGGCCCGGGCAGCTTCCGCACCAGCCCGGCCACCCCGTCCCGGCAGCCCAGCTCCCCCCGCTCCGTCACCCGCCCCACCTCCAACCCCCGCACCACCCGCTCCCACGCCTCCAAATGCACGCGCGCCTCCCTCAGCACGCTCCCCTCCACCTCCCACAGCGCCGCGTCCCCCACCCCGTACGGCGCCCGCCGCAACGCATCCAGCGCCTTCTCGAACCCATCGGTGACCGGGGTCTCGCTCGCACTCATGGGGCCATGCTGCGCCCGCGCGGCGCGACGCGCCTGCTGCGGGCGGAGGGTTCGCCCCGTCACGCCGCGAGGCCCGACACGTCGCGTCAGGACGACGCCGCTCGGGCCGCCCGCCGAGCCGCCACCGCGTCGGCAACTCGATGTGCGACCTCTTCGGGCGATTCGTGCTCCCAGAACCTCAGGACCGTCCATCCGGCCGTGTCCAGGTGGGCCGTGGTCTCGAGGTCGCGTGCCATGTTCCTGTCGAGCTTCGCGCGCCACCACTCGGCATTCGAGCGCGGACTCGTCGCGTGCTGCGGACAGCCGTGCCAGAAGCACCCGTCGAGGAACACCGCGATCTTCAGCTTGCCGAAGACGATGTCCACGGTCCTGCGCGGCATGCCCGGAACGGGAACGTGCACCCGGTAGCGCAACCCGCTGCCGTGCAGTATCCGGCGAACGGCCAGTTCCTGTGCGGTGTCGCGGGAGGTCTGCCGGCTCATGCGTGCCGCGACGGCCGGTGACGATGCTGTCGGGGGCATGGCACCAGTATGGCCGCGTCGCCGAACCTCCGGGGCGGGTACCCGGCCGACGAGGTGCCGTGCCGTTGGTCCTCGCCTGATCCTGTTGCAGAACCGCCGCTTGAAGGTTCCTGCACCACTCCTCAGAGCGACCTTGTGTCACCGCCGTGCAACACCACGTACCCCGTGATCCACTCCCCCCGTTTCCGGTGCATCCGCAGTTCAAGAGCATCGGAGGAGTCCCCATGGAGCGAGCGAACGTCGTTGCGAGGCACGTCGCGCTGACCATCACGAGCGCGGCCGCCCTGTTCGTGGCGTCGGCATCACCCGCGTCGGCCTCGGCCATCGGCTACGGGAAGGTCGCGGGCTTCTGCTTCGACATGAGGGGGACCCAGATCTGCGTCCCAGCCACCACCATCGGGCACTTCATCCAGGGTTCGGGCCGCACCATCACACGTCAGGAGGCATCCATTCAGGACACTCTCGGCGGGGACACGGCAGGCGGCCGGTGGTGCAACTGGCGTATCGACTGGCGCTACTCCGACACGGATGGCCGCACGTATCTCACGAGTCGGGGCCCTGAACACCCCAAGTGCGCGTACGTGAGCTCGCTAGGCCGCATCGACACGACGCGACGGACGTTGAAGCACTACGGCAAGGCCTGCGCCGACTTCGTCGCGGGAGGGATCAGGCGCGGGACGCAGTGCCACAACGTCATCGACTAGCAGGCCAGGAGCACGACAATGAGCAACGGATTTCAGGGCGCACTACGCAGCAGGCTGGTGCGCTGGTTCCTGGCCGTGATCCTGAGTTTCGTCGTAGCCGCAATCTTCGTACCGCTGTGCCTGGCGTTGCTTCCAGGCAGTCTGGCGGACTCGCTGTCCGACGCCGCGGTCGGATGGATCGTCCTTGTCGCGGGAGTGGCGCTCAGCACTGTCGTGCTGTGGTGGACCTCGTCCCGCGACGACGCTCAGGGGCGCAACTAAGCCTACGGATACCGCATTCGCTCTCGCCCCACAAGCAACACCCGTGAATTGAGACTGCCATGAGCCCGTGTCGGGGAGTGTGGGCGGGCGTTGAAGCACTGACGGGAAAGTCCCGGTGCCTGGCAAGGTCACGAAGCAAGGCGGAATCCCCATGAGCGACAAGTCGTCGAACACGCGGCAGGGACGGTTGGTGCGGTGGATGCTGGCGGCGGGGGGCAGCTACCTGTGCGCGATGTTCGTCGTGCTGGGCGGGCTGTCACTGCTGCCGAAGCACACGCAGACGTCCCTGTCGGAGACCGCCGTGGGATGGGCCGTTCTGGGTGTGGCGGCGGCGATCTTCGTGGGGGTCGCGGGGCGGCGCAGCGGCAGGTCGTAGGACCGCCCCGGCGGCATCACGACCGCATCCACGCCCGCGTGCCGAAGGAGGCGCAGGAGCGGGGGGCGGTTTCGGCCGCGGAGCGGAGGATCGTCGTGAGGAAGGCGTCGGCGAGAGCGCCGTGGGACGGGCAGTCCAGTCGCCCCATCAGCCTGTCCGGGCTGAAAGTGCGTCCGTACCCGGCCCAGCGCGTCATGCTGGAGCGGCTGTAGGTCGAACGGGACGTCCACGACCGCCATCGGAATCTCCTCATCGCCGCGACAGGAACCGGCAAGACAGTCATGGCCGCGCTCGACTGCAGAAACCTGCGCAGGGTGCTCGGCAAGGGTGAGCTTAAGCTCCTCTTCGTCGCGCACCGGCAAGAGATCCCGAACAATCTCAGCGCACCTACCAGGACGCTCTCACAGATGCGAGCGTCGGCGAGTTCCTCGTCCGCGGCACGATCCCGGAGAACTGGACCCACGTCTTCGCCAGCGTCCAGTCTCTCAACGAGAAGGCGCTCGAAAGGTTTGCGTCAGACCACTTCGACGTCGTCGTCTTCGATGAGTTCCACCACGGGGTATCACCCACCTACCGCAAAATCGTGGACCACTTCGCCCCCTTGGAATTGCCGGGCGTGAAGGCAACGCCCGAGCGCACAGACGGCCGGAATGTCCAAGACGCGTATTGCAACGGCCGCATCGCCGCCGAGATACGGCTCTGGGAAGCACTTGAGAATGGTTTGTCGAGCTCGTTCCACTACTTCGACATCACCGACAAACGCGAACTGCCCGCCGACGTCTGGACGTACTCGGCGCTCGCCGTCGGCTGATCCTGTTGCAGAACTGCCGCTTGAAGGTTCCTGCACCACTCCTCAGGGCGACCTTGTGTCACCGCCGTGCAACACCACGTACCCCGTGATCCACTCCTCCCGTTTCCGGTGCAACCGCAGTTCAAGAGCATCGGAGGAGTCCCCATGGAGCGAGCGAACGTCGTTGCGCGGTACGTCACCCAGGCCGCCCTGGCCGCATCCACTGCCGTCGCCACGGTCATCAGCTTCTCGGCGCCGGCCTCGGCGACGGCAGTGGGGTACGGAAAGGTCGGAAGCTTCTGCTTTGACGTCAAGGGTCTGCAGCTCTGCGCCCCCGGAGCCACGATCGGTCACGTCATCAAGGGGAGGGGGCGGACAATCACCCGGGAGGAAGCGTCCGTGCAGGACATCCTCGGTGGCGACACCGGGGGCGGCAAGTGGTGCAACTGGCACATCGACTGGCGCTACTCGGATGCGGACGGGAAGACATACCTCATTCGGCCGGGTGCCATGCACCACTCGTGCACTTTCATGACAGCGGTTGGGCGTGTCGATGACTCTAGGCGGACGTTGAAGCACTACGGGAAAGCCTGCGCGGATTTTTTCGCCAGTGGTGAGAAGCGCGGGACCCAGTGCCACAACATCGTCGAGTAAGAGGCGGAATCCCCATGACCGACAAGTCGTCCAACGTGCGCGTGAGCCGACTGCTGCGCTGGTTGCTGATGGCGGGGCTGAGCTACATGTTCGCCATGTTCGTTGTGCTTGGCGGGCTGTCGCTGTTGCCCAAGCAGACGCAGATGTCCGTCTCTGAGGCGGCGGTCGGTTGGGTCGTCCTCGCGGTGGGCGCGACGCTCTTCCTCGTGATCGCGAACAAGACGAGCGGACGGAACAGGTCGTAAGCCTCGGATTCTGATGCCGCCCCGGCGGCCTCACGTCCGCATCCACGCCCGTGTGCCGAAAGAGGCGCAGGAGTGGGAGGCGGTTTCGGCCGCGGAGCGGAGGATCGTCGTGAGGAGGGCGGGGGTGAGGCGGGTGCGGACGTGGGTGAGGAGGGCGTGCGCCAGCGCGCCGTGGAAGATATCGCCGGCGCCGAGGGTGTCGGCGACGGTGGTGGGGGCCGGGACGGGGACTTCGCCGTCGGCCCACAGGACGGGGAGAGGGCCGCGGGTGATGACCGGCCAGCGGACGCCGGCGCCGCGGAGGAACGTGAGGACGTCGGCGGGGGACGCCGTGCCCGGGGGCCGGAAGTCGGCGGAGCAGACGGCGAGGTCGGTGTAGGGGAGCAGGGGGGCGGTGCCGGGGCGCCAGCTGCCGGCGTCGAGCAGGGTGGGGATGCCTTCGGCGCGGGCGTGGCGGGCTGCCGGGAGGGCCAGCGTCGGATGGTGGGCGTCGACCAGGACGAGGTCGGCGGAGGCGACGAGTGCCCGCAGGTCGCCCGGGGGTGAGGGCGGGACCGTTCCGGGGGCGGTGGCGTTCATGGAGGCGACGGCCCGTTCGCCGGTGGACTCGGTGACCAGGATCGTGGAGACGGCCGGCGGCTGCGGGGAGTCCGCGGTGAGGTTGAGGACGGCGACGCCGAGTGCCGCCAGGTCCTCGTCGATCGCCGCGGCCAGCGGATGGCCGCCGAAGGCGGTGAGCAGGACGGCGTCGCCCCCGAGGTGCGCGAAGGTCGCCGCGGCGTTGGTGGCGGGTCCGCCGGCCGCGATGAGCTGGGCGGAGGCGGTGAGCTTCTCGTTGGGGGCGGGGACGTGGCCGACCCGTGTGATGACGTCAAGTGTGCAGAGGCCTACGAAGAGCGCGCGCATGGGCGCATAGTGGCATCGGGCGGTACGGGAGGGGGGTCATCCCGTTTACGCGCCTCCTACGGGTGGGCGTGCACCATTTTTCCCGTACCCCCGACGCGGAGTGCTCACGGGCCACTACGCTGTGTGCTCAGCAATGGTGCGCGGGGAATGCCGTGAGCAGGAGGACCGCATGGGGAACGCGCGACCAGGTGGGGCAGGTCCGGCGGACGTCGAGGTGGTGCTGACGCGGGCGCAGAACGCGTTCGAGATCGACGACGTCGTGCTGGGGCGGCTGGCGACCGCGCTGATGGGCTGCACGGAGCTGGCGTCCTTCCGCCAGCGCAAGGGGCCGCCGCGGCGGCTGAGCCGGCGCACGCTGCGCCACACGTTCCTGCTCGCCGACGGCGGCACCCAGGTGCTGTGGGAGATCGAGCACAACACCGGGCCGGGCGAGGACCCGCTGTACGAGGTGTACGCCGACCCGGAGGTGCTGCTCGCCGCGCAGCACGTGATCGACCTGCGCTTCGGCGAGCCCGCGCCGCAGGAGCTGGAGGCGGAGGCCGCGGAGTGGCTGGCCCGGCTGCCGCGGTTCGGCCCGGAGGCGGTGCCCTGCCCGCGACAGTACGAGCGGGAGTACTCCGCCGAGCACGCCTGGCGGTTGCTGCGCCGCGCTGAGAACGGGGACGCGCCGGGCGACGACCTGCGGGCCCGGCTCGGTTCCGCGGTGGGCCACGACATCGCGTACGTCACCGGCCGGCACACCCGGATCGGGACCGGCCGGGTGGTGGGCTGGACGCTGTACGAGCACGCGTTCCTGCTCGCGAGCGGCGAGGAGCTCAGCCTGTGGGAGGTCGAGCACACGATGACGCCCGACGGGCGGCCGGTGTGCGAGGTCTACGTGGACGAGACGGTGGCCTGCGACTCGGCGGACGTGCGGATGGAGGCGCTGTAGCGCCCTTCCCGGCCCTCGCAGTGTGGCCGCGTGCCCCTGGGGTGCGCGGCCATCTCCCGTTGCGGGCGCTCCGCAGCCGGGGGAAATTGGGCGTAGAGGGAAACGGGAGGTTCCCATGACGGTCCTGGCGGAGGTCGAGTTCCCGGGCGTGACGGCCCTGCAGTACGAGGAGGCCAATCACCGCGCCGGATTCGGCCCCGACCATCCGCCCGCCGGGTTGCTGGCCCACGCCGCAGTGATCACCAATGACGGTCTGCGGATCGTGAACGTGTGGAATTCCGCCGAGGCGCTGGAGGCCTACCTGCTGATCATGATGCCCGCGGCCAAGGAGTCCGGGTTCCCGGAGCCGAGCGGGCCGCCGAGGGTCTCGGAGCTCTACAACTTCCTCGTGCCGTAGTAGTCCGCCGGAGTACGTCCGCCGCAGTACGTCCACCGGACAACGGACCGGCGGCCTGGTGTCGGGGGTGCCACCAGGCCGCCGGGGTCCGTGCGTACGACGTTCTTCTCAGCTCATCGGGTCACGGGTTCATGCCCATGCTGCGCAGCCACGGCATCGGGTCGATCGGGTCGCCGCCGCCGGGGCGGACCTCGATGTGCAGGTGCGGGCCGGTGACGTTGCCGGTCGCGCCGACGCGGCCGATGGTGTCGCCGGTGGAGACCTTGCCCGAGGTGACCAGCATCGAGGAGAGGTGGCAGTACCAGAGCTCGGTGCCGTCGTCGAGGGTCAGGATGATGCGGTAGCCGTACGAACCCGCCCAGCCGGCCTCGGTGATGGTGCCGCTGTGGATGGCCTTGGCGGGGGTACCGGTGGGGGCGGCGAAGTCCTGGCCGGTGTGGGTGTTGGCCCACAGGGAGCTGGACTGCCCGAAGCTCGCGGTGAGCGTGTACGAGGTCAGCGGCAGGGTGTAGCTCTTGGCGAGTTCGGCCAGGCGCGCGGCCTCGGCCTTCTTCGCGGCTTCCTCTGCGGCCTTCTTCTTCGCCGCGGCCTCCACGCGCACCTGCTGTGCGGCGGCGGCCTTGGCCGCCTTGGCGGCGGCCTCCTGCTGCGCGGCGGTGCGCGCGGCGAGGTCGGCGGCGTTCCGCTGCTGCTGGGCCTGGTCGAGGATGCGGGCGCGCAGCGCCTCGCCGGCGCCGGGGGTCAGGGCCTGGGCCACGGGCTTGGCCGTGGGCTCGCTCTCGAGCAGGCCGCCGATCCCGGGCACCTTGGAGACCTCGGGCATCTTGGGGAGGGAGACGGGGAGCGGGTTCTTGCCCTCGGCGGTCGCGACACCGCCGACACCGAGCACGGCCACGGCCGCGACGCCGAAGACCGCCGAACCGCGGCCCAGGGTGCGCTGCTTGGCCACGCGGTGCCGGCCGCGGACGGGGGCGGTCGACTCCTCGGTGGGGTTCCACGGCTCGGTGGCCGGCTCCGGCTCGCCGAACGGAGGGAGCGGCTGGGCGGTGTTCGTGTCCCGGGTGTCCGCCTCATGGGCGGGGCCGGTCTCGCGGACGCCGTACGCCTCGTCGAGGAAGGCGGCGGCCTCGACCGCGCTGCGCGGCTCGGGCACGGGGGCGACCGGCGTGAAGGGGGCGACCGGCTCGACCGGTTCGGCGGCGGGCTCAGGGGCGGCGGCGAGTGCCTCCTCGACCCAGCCGGCGGCGAAGTTCCACTCCGCGGTGTCCCAGCCGTCTATCGCGTTCTTCGTCGGCGGAGTCTGCTCGGTGGCCGGGGGGTTCCAGCCGGCGGCCATGTTCCACTCGGCGGTGTCCCACTCGGGGTTGGCGTACCCGGTCGTTTGGTGCTGTTGTCCGGGTATCAGGGCAGGCTCGTTCGACGCCACGCGGGCGCACTCCTTTCCTTCCTTCTCGCCTACCGGGTTAGCTGACGGGTTCGGAGCAGGAAGGTCTCCTACGAGGACTGTGCGAGCCCCCCGATTCACCCCAGGAAGTGGTTCCCCGGTTCCCGCGGACGGGATTCGGCAAGCGCACGGCGCCACCCTGGCGGGCGACGGGTGACCGCGCTGCGTTATCGAACGTTAATAGAGGCGGCACCCAATTCCAAGCCGCTTCGGCGAGTTCACAGCGGGAATCTATAGGGATGGAACGGTCAGAGGCGGACATTCCGCTGTGACTGCCGTGACCAACGAGATATGTGAGTGTGCATCAGTCGTTATGCGGAAGGGAGTGATCTGCTCACGAGGAGTGAGGATCAGCCCCGGGTCCCGGCCACCCAACACCCGCCCCCGGAAGGCGCCGAGAGGTCGCGGAGCACCGTCCGCGCCGGAGCGCCTTCCTGGCCTGCGGTGCACTTCACGCCACCCGTGAGGCCGGAAAGCGGTGGGGCGGACGGCCGCTGTTCGGGCCCTCGCGGAGCGCGGCGCCCGCCACGGAGGCGCGGGGCGTGCGGCGACGGGGGTCGCGGACCCGGCGCCGAAATTCCCCGGGCGTCCCACGGGTCACACGACGGCGCCGTGACCCTCGTCACTCTTGACACGCAACGGCTGCGTATGCGTGGGGCTGACGTGGCATCGAAAAGTGGCAGAACCGGGGCATAGCGGCCGTCGTGACGAGCCATAAGAGGCCATCGGACGCTGATGTGCCGTCAATGACGTGACCACTGAGGCCCGCGGCCGCCCCTCGGAGGAAGGCGCGCGGCCGGAGCCCGGTCCCGGGCGGCGGGGAGCCCCCACGCCCCCTATGCGACGGCCGCGCGGGTGCGTCATCATGCCCGAGTACGGCGGATTCGCCCGATCTTGGAGGCTGGCATGAAGCTGGGCAAAGCACTGGCCAAGGGCTACGCGGAGGAGACCGGCGACGAGCCGCCCGGTGTCGCGAAGGAGATCGACGTCGCGGCAGAGGTGACGGCCCGGACCGCCTCGTCGGCGGATGTCACGGCCGCGCAGGAGCCCGAGAGCGCCGAGGCCGCGGCCCGGTGAGGTACGGGCGCCGCTTGCCGGAGGAGCGGCCGGCGGTGCCGCCGACCGGCTGGAAGCTGGCGTTCCCCATGCTCTCCGCGGACGGCACGCGCGTCGGCTTCCGGGGCGTCTCCCTCGGTGGGCGCATCGTGTACGGCGTGCTCGACGACGCCCGGTGCGGCTACGGGAGACGGCACGCCAGCCCCGCCCGGGGCTGCGACTGCGGCTTCTACTGCCTCCACACGGCCGCCGAGGCGCAGGCGCTCACCTGCGCCACGGACTGCGGTGACGCGGTGATCCTCCAGGTCAGCGTGCTGGGCGCGTACACCCGGTACGAACGCGGCATGCGCTACGCCCGGCAGCGGGTGCGCACCGTCCGCATGGCGGCCTGCCGCTGCGGGCGTCCGGCACGCGTCTTCGTGCGCGACGGCACGGGCCTGCCCGGCTGGCGCACCCTCCAGGGCACCTGCCGCGCCTGCGCGGCGGGCCTGTGGGTGCTGGACCCGGCGGACTTCGGCCGGCTCGCGGGCCCCGGCGTCAACGTCACCGGTGAGGCCCCGCTCCCCGCCGACGGCCCGCCGTTGCGGCAGGAGCTCGCCGCGGAGGCCGCGGCCCTGCGTGCCCGCCTCGACCACTTCCAGGAACGCCTCCGCCATCTGGAGGAGGGCGTCTAGCCCACGTCCGGCCCGTCTCCCGGGATGCGCCGCCCGGTCCCGTTCCGAAACCCCTCTCGCGCCCCCGACCTGGGCCGGGACGCGGGGCCGGGCGCGTGCATGACCGGCCGCCCATACTGGAGGACATGGAGCACAACGCCGAGCTCAGGGAGTTCCTGCGGACCCGCAGGGCGCGGCTGAGCCCTCAGGATGCGGGGGTGGCGGTCAGCGGCACGGCGCGCAGGGTGCCGGGGCTGCGGCGGGAGGAGCTGGCTCGGCTCGCGGGCGTGAGCACCGACTCGTACACCCGTTTGGAGCAGGGCCGGCAGCACAATGTCTCCGACGCGGTGCTGGACGCCGTGGCCCGTGCCCTGCGCCTGGACGCGAACGAACGGGCCAGCCTCTTCGAGCTGGCGCGGCCGCGGCAGGCCGCCCGCCGCCGCCCGCCCCACCGGCCGCAGCGGGTCCGGCCCGAGGTGCACCGCGTGCTCGATCTGCTGGACGGCCGTTCCCCGGCCCTCGTGCTGGGCCGGCACGGCGACGTACTGGCCTCCAACCGGCTGGCCCGCGCCTTGATCACCGACTTCGACGCGCTCCCGCACCGGGACCGCAACCTGGCGCGCTACCTGTTCCTCGACGAGGCCGCGCGGGACCTGTACCGGCAGTGGGCGGCCTACGCCGCCGAACTCGTGGGCGCCCTGCGCGCGCAGGCCGCGCGGTACCCCGACGACCCGGGCCTGACCGAGCTGGTCGGCGAACTGACCATAAAGAGCCCGGAGTTCCGCGACTGGTGGGCCGACCAGGGCGTCCGGGAACGGACCCACGGCGTCCAGCACTACCACCACCCGGTCGTGGGAGACCTGACGCTCGCCTACGAGAACGTGGTCTTCCCCGCCGACGCCGACCAGTCCATGTGCATCCACACCGCCGAGCCCGGCTCGTCCTCCGAGGCCGCGCTGCAGCTGCTGGCCACCTGGACGGGCGACGAGGCGCTCAGGAACGGCGTCCCGCACCACGAGCGCGACCACCGCTGACACGCGGAAGGGGGGCGGTGCCCGCCGGCACCGCCCCCCTTCCGCGTGCTGACGCGACCGTCAGTCGTCGGCCTGGGCGCCGCTCAGGCGCATGCGGACGATCTGCGGGTCGTGGTCGCTGGCCTGGTCGGCGAACTCGGCGTTGATGTGCACGACGTCGTAGTCGTAGCGACGCAGGTCCGGGCTGAGCAGGATGTGGTCGAGGGACTGGGAGTTGCCCTCGTACACGTAGGTGTAGCGCTGCTCCGCGGGGAGGGTGGTGAGCAGGTCGGTCAGCACCCCGCCCGAGGTCAGCGTGGACAGGGCGTCGGAGAACTCGTAGTCGTTGAGGTCGCCGAGGACCACGACGCGGGCGTTCTTGTCGACGTCCAGCAGCGACTTCACGAAGGTGTTGACCTCGGTGGCCTGCTGCTTGCGCTGCGCCTCGGAGGAACGGTTCGGCTGCTGGTTCTTGGCGTGCAGGGGCTCGTCGCCGCCCTTGGAGTTGAAGTGGTTCGCGACGACGATGACCTGCTTGTCGTTGAACTCGAACTCGCCGACCAGCGGCTTGCGGCTGCTGCCCCACGCCGAGCCGGCCGGGTCGATCCGCCCCGGCGAGACCGACAGCCGGACGCCCTTCTTGGTCGCGACGGGCGCGACCGCGGTGCCGGCGTCGCCGCCCGGACGGTCCTTGAACACCACGCGGTCGGGGTTGAACAGGAAGACCTGGCGGATGTTGCCGCCGGGCTCGCCGCCGTCGGTGTCGTTCGTCGGGTCGACCGAGCGCCAGTCGTAGCGCGGGCCGCCGGCGGCGACGATCGCGTCGATGAACTTGCTCACGGTCCGGTCCGCGGCCACGGTGCCGTCGTCGACCGCGCCGTTGTTGTCCTGGATCTCCTCCAGGGCCACGATGTCGGGCGAGGACAGGTTGGTGACAACGCCCTCGGCGAGCCGCGCGAACTTGTCGGCCGGGTCGGACGGGTCGAGGTTCTCCACGTTGTACGTGGCGACCGCGAGCTCGGCGTCCTTCTGCTTGCGGGTGACCTCGCGCTTCAGGCCCATGTCGACCCGGCTGCCCACGGTGGTGGCCTGGACGTTGTAGCCGCCGAAGCTGTCGTAGTCGATGGGGCCCGCGGTGTCGCCGGTGAACTTGTCGCCGACGTTCGCGGCCGGCACCGGGGCGCCGCTGTTCAGCGACATCACCTTGATACGGCCGGTGTTGGGCTGCGCGTACGAGCCGTAGACGGTGCCACCGCGCTCGGAGGGGTTCTCGTTCGGCTTCAGCGTGAGCCACACCTCGCCGTACTCGTTCGTGCCGCCGACGACCCGGCCGCCGGTGAAGCGGGCGAGCTCGCCCTCGTGGGCCTCGTAGAAGTCCAGGGCGTAGGCGTTCGGCTGGAGCGGCAGGTTCTCGATGCTGCCGCCGGCGGCGTCCGGACCGTAGGTGTCCGGGACGGCGGTCTGGTCGAGACGGACCGCGGCGGGCAGGGTGTTGCCGCTCGACAGCACGGTGGCGTTCGGCCCGGTGATCTCGGTGAGCGACTGCGTGCCGGTGCCCGGGTAGTACTCGGAGACCTTGCCGGTCACCAGCACCTTGTCGCCGACCGCGACGGTCGGGTTGGCCGAGCCGGTGTAGACGAACACGGCCTCGCTGGTGCGCGGGTCCGCATCCACGTCCGGGTCCTGGATCCAGTAGCCCTTGGAACCGGTGGTGCGCACGCCGGTGACGATGCCGGGCACGCCCGTGACGGTCTGGTTCTTGAGCGGGGAGACCCGGGTAGTGCCCTGGATGTCGTGGATCCGGGTGGTGCCGGGCTGCGTCGGGCCGCCGTCACCGGGGTCGCCCGGGTCGCCGCCGGGGCCGCCCGGGGTCTGGCCCGCGCTGTTGACCGGGCTCGGGTTGCCGGCGGTCAGGTCGGCCGCGTTGTTGTCGGTGTCGGCCAGCGAGGAAGCACGCGACACGGAGGCGGTGTTGCTCGCGCCGGCGACCGGACTGCCCTCGCGGACGGTGGCGGTGCCGTAGCCGACCACGTCCACGATGCGCGTGTCGGCGGCGCAGTCCGCGGCGGTGAGGCAGGTCAGCGGGGTGGTGCCGGAGACCAGGGCGATGGTGCCCGTGGTGCCGCTCATCGCGATGTTGCCGCTGGCGTCGGCGGCCGGGAGGGCGGTCGTGCCGCCGGTGCCGGCGGCCTCGGTGACCAGGAAGCGGCCGCCGGGGGCGATGGACCCGGTCAGCGGCGTCACGCCCCACTTGGAGGAGGCGGACGGCGAACCGGGCAGGTACTGCACGCTGTAACCGGAGAGGTTGTACGGGGCCGTACCGGCGTTCGCGAGCTCGACGAAGTCGTTCGTCAGCGTCGCGCCCGAGTTGCCGCCACCGCCGTACACCTCGGCGACAACAGCGGACGAGGACGGGGCAGCGTGGGCGGCAGGCAGTCCGGTCAGGGCGACGGAAGTGGCGATTCCCGTCGATATGAGAGCGAATGCCGCGGTTCGGCTGCGGGATCGGCTCGGTCTTGCGATCGGCACGAGGTTTCTCCTTCAACGGCCGTCGGCCCGTCGGATTCGGACCAACGCACAGCGGACCGGCTCAAGTTACGCGCGTAGAAACGGGCACGACAAGAGAGTTCAGGTGAAATCTGGAAGTCGCCCCCTATGACGGGCTCACCGGCGGGAGCGGGCCGCCGCGCGGGCATGACCCGGCCGTTCTGCGTCCGCCAGTAGCAGAAGCGCAGAAGGTGACGCGTGTGACGCAACCTCACAAGCACTACTCGTAGTCAGTAAGGCGTAAGGCTCTTGCGAGCGTACGTTCGGGGTGTGAGGCGGTCGTGCTGGCATGGTGAGAACCGGACGCGTCACAGCCGCGCTCACTGCTGTGGGGGCCGTCGCCGCCCTGCTGCTCGCGCTCTCCGGGGTGGGCCACGCGCCGGACACCGCCGGCGGCGCACCGCCCGACGGCGCGACGGAGTACCCCACGACCCACGGCACCACGGCCCGCGCCGGGAGGACCGCGGAGCGCTGGGACGGCAGGACCCGGGTCATCGGTGACGGCTCCACCGCCTACACCGGCCCGCAGCCCGGCCAGCTCGTACCCGAGAAACTCAAACCCGGCGAGAAGCCGCCGCAGTTCGTCGTCTTCTCCTGGGACGGCGCCCTGCAGAACCAGGACCACCTCTTCTCCCACTTCCGGAAGGTGGCCCAGGACACGCACGCCCACATGAGCTTCTTCCTCACCGGCATCTACCTGGTGCCGGAGTCGAAGCGGTCGCTGTACCACCCCCCGCAGCACGGCGTCGGCAGCGCCGCCATCTCCTTCCCCACCGACGAGCACATCAGGCAGACCCTGGAGCAGCTGCGCGGCGCCTGGGAGGACGGCGACGAGATCGGCACCCACTTCAACGGGCACTTCTGCGGCGCCAAGGGGGGCGGCGACTGGAGTGTCGCGGAGTGGAAGAGCGAGATCAGGCAGGCCTACTTCTTCGTGGAGCGCTGGAAGACCAACACCGGTTTCAAGGACATCCCCCCGCTCCCCTTCGACTACGCCAAGGACCTGGCCGGCGGCCGCGCCCCCTGCCTGGAGGGCCAGAAGAACCTGCTGAAGGCCGCGAAGGACTTCGGCTGGCGGTACGACGCCAGCTCCCCCGGCGACTTCCAGATATGGCCCGTGAAGAAGAACGGCATCTGGGACTTCCCGTTGCAGCTGGTGCCCTACGCCGACAGCGACTTCCAGGTGCTGTCCATGGACTTCAACTTCCTCGCCAACCAATCCGGCGACAGCACCGAGGGCGACCCCGCCCTGTACCCCCAGTGGGAACGCAAGACCCGCCAGGGCTACCTCAACGGCTTCCAGCGCGTCTACAACGGCAGCCGCGCCCCGCTGTTCATAGGCAACCACTTCGAGACGTGGAACGGCCGGGTGTACATGAAGGCCGTGGAGGACGTCATGCGCGACGTCTGCGTCCGCAAGGACGTGCGCTGTGTCTCCTTCAAGGAACTCGCGGACTGGCTGGACGCCCAGGACCCCGAGGTGCTGGACAAACTCCGGCTCCTCGACCCCGCCCAGGCACCGGACTGGACGACCTACCTCAAGTGACGCGCGGCGCCACCGCCGAACAGGCCGGCCCCGCCCCCGCCCCGGCTCACCCCTGGCCGGACATGACCCGCGTCCACACCCGCGCCGGGCTGATCCGGGAGACCCCCGGGCCCTTCAGCACGACCAGCTCCTGCTTCTCGGGGTCCACCCGGAAGAAGGCCACCGCCGTCGACACCTCACCGCGGTAGCCCGCGAACCAGGAGGCGACCGGGCCACCGATCCACTCGTCCTCCGCGACGCCCGGCTTCCCCGCGGCGTCCGGGCCGGCCGCCGCCGCGGCATGCCCCGCCCCGTGGTCGACCGAGTCGCGCAGCCCTTCGGTCACCGTGGCCGCGGTCCTCGCCGCCAGCGCGCGCGTACCCTTCCCCTCCTGCCGGAAGACCACCGAGCCGTGCCGGTTGATCCGGTCCACGGAGAACGGCTCGACGTGGACACCGCCGTCGGCGAAGGTCCCGTACGCGCTCGCCATCCGGATCGGGCTCGGCGTGGAGTTGCCCAGCGAGAACGCCGGCACCCGCGCCCCCATGCTGCTGCCCAGCATGCCCGCACGGATCGCGGTCGCCGTCACCCGGTCCAGCCCCACGTCCATGCCGAGCTGCATGAAGGGGGTGTTGACGGAGTTGGCCAGCGCGTCCCGCAGGGAAATCAGCCCCCAGGAACGCCCCCCGTCATTGCTGCCCTTCACCACCCGTCCGCCCCGGTCCCAGTAGGGTCCCTCCGGAGTGCGGATCGCCACCTTGTCGTCGCCGTCGTAGAGAGTCGAGCCGTCGACCGGCACGCGGTCCTCGCCGCGCTGCTTCAGGACGCCGTTCTCCATGCCCGAGGCCAGCACGAAGGGCATGAAGGTCGTCCCCGAAGGGACGATGGCGATGTTGGCGTCGTTGAAACCCTGCTCCAGGTAGCCCGGCCCCCCGTACAGCGCGACGATGCGCCCGCCGGTGCTCACCGAGGCCGCCCCCGCCCGCACCTGCAGCGCACCCGGGACGCCCGTCAGCTCCTTCTTCACCGCGGCCGCCAGCGCGGTCACCCTCGGCTTCTCGAAGGTGGTGTGGACCTGGTAGCCGCCGAGGTCGAACGCCTGGTCCGAGATCGGCGAGTGGGCGCTGACGTACGCCCGCGCGGTGTCCACGAGATAGCCGGTCTGCCCGTCCAGGCCGGCCGACCTGGGCGGCTCGTGCGGCTCGGGGAAGGTGCGGTAGGAGTCGCGTTCGCGCTTCGACAGATGGCCCGTCTCCACCATCCGGTCCAGGATCCAGCCCCACCGCGCCACGGCCCGCTTGTGGTTGGCCCTGCTCAGCGCCGGGTCGTACAGGCCCGCCCCCTTGAGCAGGGAGGCGATGAACGCACCCTCGCTCGGCGTCAGTTCGGAGGCGTCCTTGCCGTAGTACGCCCAGGAGGCCCGCTCGATACCGTAGGCGCCGCGACCGAACCAGCTGGTGTTCAGATACCGCTGGAGGATCTCCGGCTTGCTCATCTTCTTGTCGAGCTTGATCGCGATGAAGGCCTCGGAGAACTTGCGGGTGAAGGTCTGGTTCTGGTTGAGATAGGCGTTCTTCACGTACTGCTGGGTGATCGTGGAGCCGCCCTGCGTGTCACCACCGCCCGCCATGTTCAGCGCGGCGCGGCCGATGCCGCTCATCGAGACACCGGAGTCGCTGTAGAAGGTGGCGTTCTCCGCCGACAGGACCGCCCACTGGACCTTCTCCGGGATCCTGTCCAGCGGCATGTCCTGACGGTTGACCGGACCGGTCCTCGCCATCTCGGACCCGTCGGCCCAGTAGTAGACGTTGTCCTGCTGGGTGGCGAAGTCGTTGAGGCGCTCCGGGATGTCGGTGGCCGCGTAGGCCACGCCCACCACGGTGCAGATCCCTGCCAGGCCGAAGAGCACCAGCCCCAGGACCTGCCGCCACGAGGGCGTCCAGCGGCGGATCCCCTTCCGCCCGGGACGCGGATACGCCGGGCGCAAACGGGACGCCAAGCGGCGCGCGGCCTTCAGCCGCCGCGGACCCGCCGCCTTCCGGCGCCACGGCAGCCCACGGCGGTATGTGTTCATGGGTCCCCCCGCGCGCGTCGGGGCGCGCTGCTTCCCGCGGTCCTCGGCTCTGCCCCGTCGGGAAACGAACGTACATCCCGCAAACGCGTGTACGACACAGGCGCACTCTTCGCGCGCGACCCGTCCGGAAAACGCCCGTGGGGGCCCTTTCCCTGGCCGGAAAGTGCCCCCACGGTGGTGCGGCCCGCGCCGCCCGAGACCCGCCCTCGTGCTGCGGTCAGGCCCGCGCCGCGGCGACCGCCGCGCCCAGCGCCTCCTTGATGCGCGGCCCGAGCCGGGCGAACCCGAGCTCCTTCATCGCCGCCCGGAGCAGCTCGTCGTCCGTCCGCTTGACGCCGTCCGTGTCGATCCACCGCACAAGCGCGGCCAACTCCTCGGGCGCGTACGCCGTCACGGCCTTCCCCGCCTCGATCGCCGGCCTCGCCGGCCGCTCCTGGCCGTCCGCCTCCTCGGCTTGCGCCTCGGGCTCCGGGACTTCCGCCACCGGCTGCTCGGGCTGCGCGTCGGCCTCCGGCTCCGGCTGGGTCACGGCCTCGGGCTCGGGCGCGACCGCTGCCGGGGTCTCGGGCTGCGCGTCAACCGCGACCTCAGCTTCCACCGGGGCCACAACCTCGGGCTCCACCACGGCTCCCGGCTCGGAAACCGCCGCCACCGTGTCGGACTCCGGCTCGGAGAGGGAAGCCTCCTCGGCCTCCGGCTCGACCTTGGTCTCCGGCTCAGGAACCTCCGGCTCCGCCTCGGGCTCCACAGAGGTCACGGACTGCGGCTCAGAGACAGACGCCTCCACAACCTCCGGCTCCACCTCGACCGCCGGGACCACGACCTCGGCCGGGACGACGGGCTCAACCTCGGCCGGGACCACAGCCTCCGCCTCGGGCTCGGCCACAACCGCTGCCGGGGTCTCAGGCTGCGCGTCAACCGCGACCTCAGCTTCCACCGGGGCCACAACCTCGGGCTCCACCACGGCTCCCGGCTCGGAAACCGCCGCCGACTCGGACTCCACAGAAGTCACGGACTCCGGCTCAGAGACAGACGCCTCCACAACCTCCCGCTCCACCTCGACCGCCGGGACCACGACCTCGGCCGGGACGACGGGCTCAGCCTCGGCCAGGACCACAACCTCCGCCTCGGGCTCGGGCTCGCGCTCGCGCTCGCGCTCGGCCACAACCTCGGGCTCGACGACGGGCTCAACCTCGGCCACGGCGTCCCGCTCAACGGCGGCCTCGGGCGCATCCTCCGGCGCCGCGGCGGCGTCCGCCGGCACCCGGGGCGCGGGGACGGGCGCCGTGCCGGCGGTCGCGGTGTCGCCCAGGAGGGCCGTAAGGGCGGCGGAGTCGGTGCGGCGCTCCGTGAGTTCCGCGACAACGTCGGTGAGGCCGGCCTCCGTGAGGCGGTCCCGGGCGGTACGGAGCGTGGGGAGGCGGAAGAGGGTGCCCTCGTCGGCGGAGAGGCGCTCGAGGAGTTCGGTCAGTTCGGCGAAGGGGAGCGTCTTGAGGTCGCTCTCGGACCGCAGGAGGCGGCCGAGTTCGCCCAGGCCCTCGACGGCGGCCTGCGATGCGCGGGCGCCTTCGTCGAGGAAGTCCGCGTCGGCGGGGAGGGCCGGGCGGCCGGGGACCTGGAGGGCGGCCCATGCGGCGCGGTCGGCGGAGGTCGCGGTCAGCGCGGCGTGGAGGGCGTCGCGCCGGGCCCGTCCGGAGGCGAGGGCGCGGGCTCGCTTGCCGGGGGCGCGGCGGCGCAGCCAGGACAGCTTGAGGCCGCGTTCGCGCCGCCAGGCGCCGTTCGCGGTGGCGGCGATCAGTTCGTGGAGTTCGTCGTCGGACAGCCCGTACGCCTCGGGGCTCAGCGTCCGCAGGGTGGACCGTACGCGCAGCAGCAGCGCGACGATCCGTTCGGTCTCCTCCACGGTGCCGGGGGCGTCGAAGTCCGTGCCCTCGCCGATGCGGTCCGCGGCCCTGACGACGGCGGGCAGGTCACGGACGCGCAGTTCCGTGAGCACGGTGGAGGCGGCGCGTGCCTCCTCGGGGCCGCCGATGGTCTCCGCGGCGGCGTACCAGGCGTGGGTGGCGGCGGTCAGCGTGAAGCCGCCGAGGTCCGCGTACCCGCGCAGGTCGTCCCGGAGTTCGGGGCTGAGGGAGGCGAGGTCGGCGGAGCTGTGCAAGGAGGGTGCGGTCATATGAGGTCCGGTTTCCTGGCAAGTGCGATGGGCGTCGGCAGCGCAAGCGTGGCGGGACGAGCCGCGCGGCGGCGCTCGCGGTGGCCCAACGATACGGGCGCGCTCCACTCCGGCGCACACGCCCCGTCCGTTACGGAACCCGGGCCCCGCCCACGCGGCGCGGCCCGGTCGTCCGGCGTGAACTGCCCTCGTACGCCCGACAATATGTGATCCGTCCCCATACGGTCACGGCCGCGTCACGGAGTTCGTGGTGACATGCCACTGCATGCACCGCTCTGCGAGTTTTGCCCACACACGCACCACGACCCAGGGGGACGCCATGTCGCAGCCTCAGTACCCGCCGCCGTCGGGACCGCCGCAGCCGGGATGGGCCGCTCCGCCGCCGGCACCCCGGAAGTCCGGCGCGGGGAAGATCGTCGGATTCGGGTGCCTCGGCATCGTGCTGCTGTTCGTCCTCTTCGGGATCGTCGCGGTCGCGGCGAGCGGGGGCGGCAGCGATGACGATCCCAAGCCGGGGGCGAGCAGGGCCTCGGGCGACGCACCCGCGATGAAGGCCGAGGACGGCGTCACGGAAGCGGAAGCGGAAGCAGAAGCAGCGGGCCCGACGGGCGACGTGACGCTCACCGCGTGCGAGATCGAGCCCTACACCACGTGGCCGAGCGCGAAGCTCACGATCACCAACCGCAGTTCGAAGACGTCGAACTACATGGTGGAGGTCGAGTTCGTCGACGCGAAGGGCACGCGGATCAGCGAGGGCTACGCCGCGACGAACAACCTGCGCCCGGGCCAGACGGCCAAGGAGGAAGCGCAGGGCACGGCCGAGGCCACGGGGAAGGTGACGTGCCGGGTGACCGAGGTGACGCGCTACGCCTCCTGACCCCGCCCGCCGGCCTCACCGGCGGGCATCGGCCCCCTCCGATCCCTGACGGGCGGTGGGGGCCTTTGCCGTCAGTCCAGCTTCCGGACGATCTGCTCGGCGTCGACCTGCTCGACCTTCTTCGTCTTCGGGTCGGAGATCATGAACTTCTTGGCTCCGGACTGCGGAACCCGTTCGATCTTTCCTGATGCGAAGCTGCCGAAGCCGCTGATCGCGACCTTGTCGCCCACGTGCAGATCCTTGGGGTCCATGGGATTTCCCATCTTCCGAGGTTTGCGTGCTGGGGTGCTGGGTGCGTCCCGCACGACCCGACCTTTCGAACGTAAGTCGAACGAGGTGGGCCCGCACCCCGGAGCCGTCCGCCGCGGGACCAGCCGTCGTCCTCCGTCTCCGCCGGCCCGCCGCCGCTGCGGACGAGCCGGTGCCCGAACGGCGAAGCCGTGACTGCCACGGGGCCGCCATGTCCGGGACCCGTGCGTGACCTGAGACACAGTCGTCCTGGCCGGGCCGCAACTGGCAGTGCCTTCACGGGCGTCGACCGCTGGAACACCTGGGGGCCCAGGCGGATGTGCCTGGGCCCCGGAGGTAGGCCGTGTGGGACTCGAACCCACAACCAATGGATTAAAAGTCGCGATGAGTCCGTGCCGGACGGTGACGCATGATCCGCGTCGGGCTCATTTATCCAGGTCAGAGCGGGTATGCATGCCGCTCAGTGCCTCCCGATGAGTGTCCGTCCAAAGGCGTCCGGGCTCACTTCGGGCTCACACCTCTCCGACCGCTTGGGCGGTCCCCTCCCGGCTCCCCTGTCCACAACCTGTGGACAAAGCAGCGCCGTTCAGTGATCTCACCCACCGAACGGCGCCCTGATCCGGAAACCCTTTCTGATCAAGGGAGCCAGACCCATGCAGGACCGTACCGTGCACCCGCACACGCCCAGCTCCATTCCCTCCGACGCGCGCGCCCTCCTTCAGGCCATACGCGACGCCCTGGACATCCCGCTGCCCAGCATCGAGCCCGCCGACGTGGAGAGTTACCAGCGTCTGATGGAACGCCGCGCCACCCACGTGCTGTCCATGCTGGACGGCATCCTGACCGTGCCGGCAGGCGGCCTGGACCGCGATGCCGCGCTCATTCAGCGGCACACCGATGCCACCCCCGTGACGTATCAGGTGTGGCGGCCCCAGTCCCCCGGCGAGGTGAGCGCGCCATGAAGTCCTTCATCGCAGGCGCCGTCCTAGCGCTGCTGTGGCTGCTCGCCCCGGGCGTGCTCACCGCGGCCCTTGGCCTGGTCGCCGCCCAGCCGGCGATCTGGGCGTTCATCGCTGGCCTCGCTGCGTACCCTCGCCTCGCCCGCGCCACCCGGAGGTGGACCCGATGACCAGCAACAAGCTGACCAGGGGGCAGATCGCTGTCCTCACCTGCGCCGCCATCCCGATGATCGCGTTCGGCGCCCTCGGAGGCGTCGGCACCTACGCCAACATCACGTCCGTCTTCCACCGCTCCGCCACCGCGCTGGGCGTGGTCGCGGCCGGTGAAGGCACCACGCTCGTTCTGGCACTGGTCGCGGTCGGCCTGGTCATGCTCGGCCAGTCCGTCCCCGCCCCGGTCCGTATGGGCCTGTGGGTGCTGCCCATGCTGGCCGCCGGCACCGGGGCCGCGGTCGCCCAGACGACCACTGAGGCAGTCGTCTTCGCCGTCACCCCCATGGCGATGACCGTCTCCGCTGAGGGCCTGGGCCTGCTCGCCCGGCGGATCGTCGTCCACCGCACCGGCGTGGACGCCGAGGCGCAGCGCCGTAACGCCGAGACTGTGCAGCGCCTCGCCTACCACCAGGCCCGCGCCGCGAACCACCCGGACAAGGGCGCACGGAAGCGGTCGCAGAAGGCCGCTTGGCGCCTGGCAAAGCGCGTGGGTGTAGGCGATGCCGAATTGGGCGCGAACCTGGTGCAGGTACAGCGCGACCGTCTTCGCGAAGGCGCTGACGCCGCTCTGGCAAGCATGTTCGGTGGTTCCGTACCGGAACTGCCGCTGGTCAGCCCGACTCCAGATGCGCAAGAACTAACTGCCACCTTGGCCGACCACTTCGCCGATGTCCGCGAAGTCATGGCGGCTCCCAGGCCGCTGGTCACGACGCTGCCCGGCAACACCCCCGTATGGGACACCCACCGAGCCGCAGATCTGCGCCGCCAGGTGACCAAGTCCGTGGCCGCAGAGAGCACCCGTCAGATGGTCGCCGAACCCGTGACGGTTACCCCCGCCGACCTGCGACGACAGGCACGGCGACTCAATCGGGAGGCGGTCAAGTCAACCCGGCGCCCGGTGACCGTGGACACCCTGCGTTCCGAACTCGGCCTGTCGCGCCGTGACGCCGCTGCGCTTCGACGGGAAATCGTAGACGGGGTCAGCGCATGAACCTCCCTGAGCACGGACACCGGCACGACTGCGGGTGCTACCAACCGGCACACCACCGCCAGCCCGTAGCCGGGCAGGTCATGAAGTGGCTCGCGATCGGCACCGGCAGCTCTCTCCTGCTCCTGGCCTTCGCCCTGTCCGCTGTCGCGGTGGCCATCTCGGTTGTGGCTCTGACGATCTGCGTCATCGTGCTGCGCCACATCTGGAACGACGTCCGAAGCAAGTAGCGCCAGGGCGGCCGAGCAGCTGGCCGGCGAACCGGCCGCCCTGGGTTCCCCGCACCTCCCAAGAGAGCAGGAGATCTCAGGATGACTGACATCCTGGACGGACCGGAAGCACGCCCGGCGGACACGCCGGACTCAGCCGGACCGGACGTTCCTCAGAATCAGCAGCCACGGCCCGTGGACCCGCCGGGACTGGCAAGCACGGGCGTCTTCAACGAGAAGCGACGCCCGATCGTCCCGGGCTGGATGACCACCCGCACTGGCTTCCTCGCCACCACGTGCCACACCGGCTCCCGCCTGGGCTACGCCACGATCTATCACGGCATCCGTGTCCCCTATTACATGGCGCGACTGACAGCGATGGCCCCCCGCGGGGCCATGCGCCTGACGTCCAGCACCGGGCGATGGGTCTGGGACCGAGAAGCCGCGCCCCTGAGGGACTGGGCCGTGCGGACCGAGGACGCCGACGAATACATGCGTCTCGCCAGGCTCCGCGCAGACCGGGTTCGTCTCCGCGGCTCTCTCGCCCTGGTTGCACTGGTGCTGGGCGCTGCCGCGGCCATCACCCTCTACATCCTGGGAGACGCCTGGCTGTACTCCGCCGCGGCGGTATCCGTGCTGGGACTGGGCTACGCCGGCCAGGCGCAGGATGCACCAGTCATCGGGCCAGCCGTGCTGCGCACGGAGGTGGAGAAGCTGACCAGCTCCATCGTGCTGCGAGGACTCAACGCCATCGGCAACCAGCGCATCTCTGCCGCCCTGAAGAAGGGCGGGGACATGGACGGCATGCGGTTCACCTCGGAGATCACCCGGGATGGACCCGGCTACCGGGCCGACCTGGACCTTCCCTACGGCGTGGTTCCCGAAGACGTGATGGAGCAACGCCAGGCCCTGGCGTCCGGGCTTCGCAGGAAGCTGGGCTGCGTCTGGCCTGCTGGCGACCCCGAGGAGCACGAAGGACGCATGGTCCTCTGGGTCGGGGACAAGCCCATGAACGAGACCAAGAAGCCGACTTGGCCCCTGCTCGCAGAGGGGCAGGTGGACCTCTTCAAGCCCGTGATCTTCGGCAACGACCAGCGCATGCGCTGGGTGTCCGTGACGCTGATGTTCGCCTCCGTCGTGGTCGGCTCCATCCCCCGCATGGGCAAGACCTTCCTCATGCGGCTGTTCCTGCTCATCGCCGCTCTGGACCCCCGGGCCCACCTGTACGCATTCGACTTCAAGGGCACCGGCGACTTCAGCGCCCTTGAGTCGGTCTGCCACCGGTACCGGGCCGGTGAGGAAGAGGGGGACGTGCTGTACGTCCTCATGTCCCTCCGGGAGCTGAAGGAGGAGCTGCGCCGCCGCGCCAAGGTCATCAAGACTCTGCCGCGCTCCCGGTGCCCGGAGAACAAGGTCACCCCCGTCTTGGCGGACGACAAGTCCCTTGGCCTGCATCCCATCGTGGTCGGCATGGATGAGTGCCAGGTCGGATTCGAGCACGAGAAGTACGGTGCCG
The DNA here is from genome assembly GCF_040644455.1 of Streptomyces sp. NPDC046977. Taxonomy (NCBI): domain Bacteria; kingdom Bacillati; phylum Actinomycetota; class Actinomycetes; order Kitasatosporales; family Streptomycetaceae; genus Streptomyces; species Streptomyces sp. NPDC046977. Next base: position 115,617 of record NZ_JBEYWO010000002.1, on the reverse strand, counting down.
AGATCGAATCCATCTGTACGGACATCGTGAAGCGCGGGCCGGCGCTGGGCATCGTGGGCATGTTCGGGACGCAGCGCCCGGACGCGAAGTCCCTGCCCAAGGGCATCAGTGACAACGCCGTCCTGCGGTTCTGCCTCAAGGTCATCAGCCAGCTGGCGAATGACATGGTCCTGGGGCAGTCCATGTACAAGGCGGGGATCAGGGCGACCATGTTCGCCCGATCCGACCGGGGCATCTGCTGGATGGTCGGCGAAGGCGACGACCCCCGCATTGTCTGCGGCTCCTACGTCGATGCCCCTGCTGCTGAGGGCATCGTGACCAGGGCCCGGGTGATGCGGGAGGAGTACGGCAACATCACGGGCCACGCGGTTGGCGAGCAGCCAGAGGCACGCACCGGCATGGACGTGCTCGGCGACGTCCTCAAGGTGCTCCCGCCCGACGAAGACAAGGCGTGGTGCGAACGCATTGCTTCGCGCCTGGCCGAACTGCGAGCCGACGTCTACGGCGAGTGGTCCAGCGCCCAGGTCACCTCAGCCCTGAAGCCGTGGGGCGTCACCACGGATCAGGTCTGGGGCACCGACGATGCCGGCGAGGGCCGGAACCGTCGGGGCATCCTCCGCTCCGATGTGGCCGCGGCCGTCGCCCGCCGCGACGCCGACCGGGCCGCAGCCTGACCGAGTAGGAGCGCTAGACCTAGCGGTCCTCGCTGCTAGGTCTAGCACCCCCGCTAGCGGGCAATCCGACGGCTGACCAGGCGACTAGCGTCTAGCAAGCCCTCCCCCAACAGCCCCCGCCCACGCTCAAGGACGGGTACGGGCTGCGGTTCGGAGCGCTAGTCCTCAGGCGCCGTCGAGTCCTTCCCCTCGTGGTCTTCTGCCGCCTTACGTGAACGCGCAAGGCCATCGGCGATGATGTCGGTCATCCGGCGCCGCCAGGCGTCGTCCCGTACGGGAGCTGCGGCCATCTGCCTGTCCACCCAGGCGTTGATCTGCTCCTGGGTCAAGTGGCCGTCACTCATCCTCGCCCCCCTGGGCGCCGGGCGACGGCTCCTCCGGGCGGGGGCCGAACAGGATGTGAAGCAGTTCCTCGTGAGCGGCCCGGGAGATGCCTGGGCCCTCCATGGAGAGATGGACATGCTCCATCCCCTCGGGATGGTCGCGTATCGACTGCTCATCCCCGTCATCCGAATCGGCCATAGGCCAGCCCTCTTCCAGGTCACTTCGACCTGACGAGGATCTGGCGGAGCCTCGCGGCTCACACACTCCGCAGCTCAACCGGCCGGGCAAACCGCCCGCCGGACTGAAAAGTTGCAGGTCAGGCCTACGAACGTGGAACTGATGAAGGAGGATTCGTTATGGCGCTCGTCGTCCTGGCCGTACTCTCGTGGGCCGTCGGGTACACGGCACTGTGCGTGCTGCAACCGTTCCGGACCTGTTCTCGCTGCTCCGCCACCGGCAGGACGCCAACTGGCAGGAAGACCGGGGAGCCCTGTCGTCGCTGTTGCGGCACGGGGCGGCGGCTTCGCTGGGGCCGACGCCTTAACAACGCTTGGCGCCGCGCGAGTGACAGATATGGCGATTCCATCACCAACGACTCTGGCCGGGGCTAGCGTCTTGGGTCCCGAGAGGAGCTGTCGTGACCAAGACGCCGCAGCACAGTTGCAAGGAGATGGGCTGCGTCACTGACGTCAGCAACACCCGCGCCCGTGTCACGTGGCACGCCTGCGCCCCGTACCCGAAGCCAGGGCGGAAGCTGCTGGACATCCGCTTTGCCTCCCCGCCCGGTCGCAGCCCTGGCGGGGGATAGGCCATTCCCCCGCACAGTGTCGGCGTGACGGCTTAGCCTCTGTGGCCTTACGCCAGCCACTGCACAGGAGGAACGGCCGATGATTGTGGACCCGAACGCGAAGGCCATAAAGGCCCGAGACCTGAACGACACCCTCGTTGGCGAGGCCTTTTCCTACGAGACCAATGACGGCATCGCCCTCCACGGACGCATCGCATTCATCGAGATCCGGCCCACCATCGTGAAGGTCACCCTGGATGGTGTCCTCCAGGCGGGCAACAGCGTCGTTCTCGACTTCCAGCCCGAAGTGGAACTTTGGTTCAGCCCGACCTTCCGGGACTGAACGGCCTGAGACGAGGGACCACAAGTCGCCCCCGCCGCAGTCGTGCGGCGGGGGCGTTGCCGTCTGCCTCCCGTAAAACTTCGCCGTCGGAGGCGGACGGAGTCTCACCTTGGCGCGGTCCAGCGCGGGGCGGGGGCGCGGCTCACGCAGGCGGCAGCGTCGGCGCAGACGACGCCCATGCCGCCTGGGCCGGAGCCCGTCTCCACCATGAACGGCACGGTCTCGGTGTCGGTCTTCCCGCAGCGCGCGCAGGACTGCGGCATGCCGCTCTTGCCGGCGGTCACCGTTCGCCGTCCCGGGCCTCGGTGAAGACGACCCACAGCCCGGTCGCGACGGTGCAGCGGGTCGCCCCGTGGCCGCAGTCGTCGCAGGCCTGCGAGTGCTCAAGGTAGAGGCGGTGGGCGCGCTGTGCGCGGCCCTCAAGAAGCGTTAGCCCAGCAGCTACGCGCGGACTGTGCTGAACGGTACCGTGAGCCATGTCGGCCCCTCTCCGGTCGACCGTGCCCCGGGCCGTGTCAGCGGCTGCGGGGCTCTCTTCTGCCCAGCGTAGAACAGGTCTGATGGGTCTGATAGGGGTGATGAGCAGACCCATAGTGATCATCTAGCCGAGCAGGCATACCGGACCCATCCTGTTGGGATGGACTGGAAGCCAGAGATCCCCAGGTGGCGGCAGGTGTACGACGTGATGGAAGAGCGCATCGCGAACGGCACGTACCCGCCAGGCTCGCGCCTGCCGGGGATGCTGGACATCGCTTCCGAGTGGGGGATCGGAGCCGTCACCGCGCGGCGTGTCCTTCAGGAGCTGCGCGCTGCCGACCTGGCTGTGATGCACCCCGGCCTGGGTACGTTCGTGAGCGAGCTGCCCAAGCCAGACGCATGACCGCAGCGCAGAAAAAAGCATCCCCGGACAAAGAAGTGCCCCACAGTCCCGGCGGACCGTGGGGCACTCTGGCTCCGCTTCGGCTAGGCCGTTTCCTCGGTCCCCTCGCCAAGGCCGGGGAGGAGGAACAACCCCTCGCCACCGAACTCGTACGGTTCATCGACCCATACGCCGCGGTGCACCATTCCCGGCGTGAAGTCGTTGACGTTCCGCGTCAGGAAGACATCCGCCCTGGCAGCCACAGCCGACGCCATGTGCACCGCATCCCAGTTCCGCACCTTCGGGTAGTCCACGATGAGGTCCCGGGCCAGCAGGCCAACGCGCCGGCTCACATCGACCAGGGTCACGTAGGGCTCGGACAGCAGGTTGCGAATCTGGCGCTCCGCGGCCGGATTGGGCTCGGCCCGGGATCCCCCGCGCGCCTCGGCAAGCAGCAGGGTGGAAGCGTAGATCTGCAACTGCTCGGCCCTCGCCGCGCGCAGCCACGTTTCTACGCTGGTCCCCGAGTACTGCCCGGTAGCCCAGTCGATGTAGCAGCAGGCGTCAAGGTAGACGCTCTTGGGACGCTCAGGCCTCACCACGGATCACCGCCAGGTGATCCCGGGCGCTGAGGCCGTCAGTCATGTCAGGCCAGAATCCCGCGGTCAGATCCCTCGCAGACAGAGCGCATTGCGTTGAGAGGACTTCCACTTCCTGCACGTCTATGCGCACTACCTGCCCCCGAGCGTTCTCACTGATTCGTCCCGATACCTCAACGCGGTCACCGCCCCAGGCGTGACGCAGGTCTTCGCGCAGCGCCTCAGGGCACTCCAGCGGGATCCGCTCGTTACCGACCTCTGAGCGCAGTACCGCACGAATGTGCCCGTGGGTGCTGTCGAACAGCCCCCCAAGGTGACCCCTTCGCGACCCGAACGACGTGTACCGGGCCTTCATTGCCCGCGTCAGGTTCTGATGCGCCCGCTGCGTCACCTCAACCTCTACGGGCTCTGCACCCCCAAGCGCAAGGCGCATACCGACGTCGGGGGACGCTCCCAGGCGCCGGGCCGCGTCAGCCGCGAAGTACGCCACCCGAGGAGTCCAACTCGGAGGGAGTTCCTCCGTTGCCTCTGCCACTGCGAAACCGTTCACCATCTGGGCAAGGACGCGATCCACGATGGTGAAGCTGGAGTCCTTGGCGACCTTCAGGGGCTCCAGAGTGGTGGTGAGACTGCCGAGGCTGAGTGATTTGAACGTCCACCGGGTCATCCGGGCGCGCGCGCCCTTCTGAACTTCCATCCGCTCCAGCTCAGCGACCACCCTGAGCAGGGCAGAGATGGCACCAAGGGAGTCGTCCGCGTCCATCCCTGCGTGAGGACCCCGAAGCGAGATGTCCACGTGAGTGTTCACCGTCGGGCCTCCCTCTAGAAGTACTTGCCTTCCCCCCATGCATCCTCCCCCGCAGCGATGCCCGCGTCATCCGGCCGTGGCACGGTAGCAAGGCGAGCAATCGAGAAACGCTTTTGTTGCCTACCCGTGACTGCTAACGCGGTACTCGTTGGTAGGCCACTGGAATTCCACCAGATACCGGCGACACCCCACCGCCCGAGTGACAGCCAGCCCCCTAGTGGACCCCCGTCACCGGGTCAACGGCATGGTTGAGACGAACCTCAACCCGATGCAGCAAGGAGAGGCCGATCATGAAGATCTGGCGAAAGATCCGCTGGTTCCTGCGCCGCGGTCGCCCGGTGAAGGGCGACTCCTTCGGGGCGCGCGGCCTGCACTACGGGCCGAAGTAGCAGAGCGTCAAGGTCTCCCCGACCCGGGACTCACTGTCCGGGATCTGGAGCAGTCTGCTGTCGCTGGAGCCGGCAGGGCAGGACGGCCCCTTGATCACGTAGCTTCCCAGGAAGCTGTCACGCACAAGACGCTGCATCTGCGCGTCTGTGGCTGCCTGCCCGTCAGCGCCCCTCAGGCCCGGGGTACCGGGCAGTCCCTGCGCTCCCCGTGGGCCGGCGGGCCCCGGCATGCTCTCAGGGCGGGGCATTACCAGCATCGCCCCGGCCAGGGTCAAAGCGGAGCCCATCAGGCCTCCGAGAACGGCGGCTATCAGGAGGCTGCGGCGTGGCCTGTCGGTCATGCTCGGGATCGTAGGGCCCGGGTCAGCCCACAGGGTCCGCCATGAGGAAACAGGCTCCATCCCTCTGGATGAAGCCTGTTGATCACAAACCTCCGAGAACTTCCACGATGCGGAAAAGGCCTGATCAGGGGTAGACATCTGAGCGGCTTCAGCCGCCTTCTCTCGCATTTTGTGCGCCCTTCGGGCCAGTAGGCCGAATTTTTTACGGCGCATCCCAAGAACGACCACAAATCCTTCACGAGGCAAGCACATTTACAGCACGCCCCCTAGGCGTGAAGCCGCTGCCGCAGGCGACTCCCCGCCACCACCTCGCCACCCAGACACAGACTGGAGCGGCCGAATCCCGAGCGCCCCCAGATCGGGGCGCCCCCCGGGGGGGGCATCCGAACCTCGGAGCAGGCCTCTGGCCTGCCAGGACATCCCGAGAATCATTCGGAAGAAGACGATCCGCTACCCAGCGGACCAGGAGCGCGATCCCGGTCGGATCGCAGGTGGAACCGCTTCCCGGCTCGGCTCCACACCGAAACGACCGGACCTCCGCGCCAGCTGGCGCTGGCCAATCCAGAGGGGCGCTCCGGCCGATGGCCGGGCAGATGCCCAGCAACGCCCCAAAGGGGCGGCAGACCCGGTCCGAGCCGGCTACCGCCGGCCTCGCTGAACCCTGACGACTGGGGTGCCCCTGGGGAGTCCTGGGGGTCTGTCCTGGGGGGTTTCGGATTACGGCCACACCGGTTCGGACCTGGGCTCTTTCTGGCACGCCGGGGAGCGTTGGCCAATGCCTCCGCGGTGCCCTACGGGCACCCCAGCCTCCTTGCTGGGGAGTTTCTGGCGCATTCCCGGGCGAAGACCATCCCATCCCATGCGGCCCGGGTTTAACACCCCCGGGTCGGTGTGTGCACCACGCACCTCCGGCCATTAGGCCTCGCCCTTTTCATGCCGGGAGCAGGCGCCCTGCTCCGTCGCCCCATGGCCCGGCAGAGCCGGCAGGACCGCCGGGCTTACTGGTGCCCCTACGGGGCAGCGGGGCGCAGGGGATATAGAGCAAGGCGGGACGCAACCCCGCACAGCACTCAGGAAGGACCGTGTACGCCCTTCTCGTGCGATGACTGCCATAGGCGGCACCATCGGGCCAACTGGCCCCCACAGGCGCCTCTGAGGCGCCCAGGAGGCTTGCCGCGCCAGAACAGCGAAGACGCCCCTCACCCTGCTGGGTGGGGGGCGTTCCCGCGTACTGCGGACGGATCGGCCTACCAGGCGCCGCCGTTGGCGGCGGACAGCTGCTCCGCCAGACGGCGGAGCTGGTCGACGTGAGCCGACAACTGGTCTGCGAATGCCGTGAGCTGGGCCGCGCTCAGGTTCTCGCACTCGCCAGTGCTGGCAGCCGGATCGTCAACAGCCAGGCCAGCAGTGGTCATGCCGGCAGCGGTGCCGTCCAGGTCGAGCCCATACGGCCAAGCCGACATCCAGGCGGTGAGCACCCTGCGAGGACCGGTGCCGGTCGGGATGGAGACGGAGATCTCAGGGCCGTTGTGGTGCACGTCGGCGAGATCCACCAGGGAATCGGACTCGTGGTCAATCACGCACCAGGCGGGGCACTCGATCTCCACGGGACTGTCATCCACGATGGCAATGACCCTGCGGGGGGCTCCGGCGTCGCCTACGGTTGTGCTCATGGTCGTTCTCCCTGCTCCGAAGGGGGTTCGGCCTAGGCCCCGCTCAGTGTTCCAGCACCAGGCGGGGCCGCTCAGGCCAGGGCAGATCAACAGATTCCCCAGTTCCGGGGCCCTCTGTGTATCTACACGCTAGACACCTGGCCAGTGCCGCGCAAGGGGTTCTCCGAGATTGCTGTATCTACACTCGCACCCTCACGGCCTTCCCCTGTGTAGATACACGCGGCTACCATGTGGACATGCCTAAGACCCCCGCAAAGCCCGTTCGCATCCCCCCTGAACTGTGGGAAGCCGCGGGCGAGGCTGCCGCCCGGAGCGAGCCCCCCACTGACCGCTCTGCGCTCATCCGGGACTTCTTCGCCTGGTACACCAGGCGACCCGGCGCCAAGATGCCGAAGCGCCCCTTGGCTGCCGATGAGGTGGCCAGCGCACCGGAAGTGGGAGCCACGACCTGCCCGACCGCTTCAACCGGGCTGGACTAAGCCATGGTGCATCCGCGGCCCAGCGGATGAGCACCGGGCACGACGAAGCCCGGCAGCCGAGCAAGCCGCCGGGCTCTCGTTCGCGCAGGGCTATCTACGCAGCGAATGCGGTGTCAGCAGACCCTTCCTCCTCCTGTACGTCCACTCCAAGATCACGGCTCAGGTACCGGTGGTACAGGTCCCCGAAGCGGGTGTCCCGCTCCACCAGACCGTCCACGACCTGGCCCCACACCCGGGCCAGGTCCGTGTTCGCCTTGGCCCCCAGACTCTGGGCTCCACCGGCCGCCTTGCGGGCGCCCAGGAGCTGGACCACGGCCTTGCGGTATGTCAGGTACTCCTGGAGCGTGCGCAGGTCGGTGCGCTGCTTCTCCTGCGCCAGGGGCGAGTACGCCACGTCCTGCATGGCCGCCACCAGGCGGTCCGTCTTGCGCGCGTCCAGGGAGTAGAAGTCCTCCGACCAGGCCGCGTTGTAGTACGGGTTCTGGGACCCGTCCGGAAGGAGCGGGTCCCCGTAGAGCATGGTCACGGCGCGCTTGGTGGCGCGCAGATCCTCCGCGCCTGCGTCCTCGAAGGACTTCAGGCCGCGGTTGACCAGTTCGGCCTGAAGGCCGTTCATCTTGGACACGTACTTGGACCAGCCGGCACGGCGCTGGTTCTCGGCCATCGCCTGGTCAGCGGTCATCTTGGACCGCTGCATCTCGGCTCCGCCCGGGACCAGCGGGTGGTTGAGCTGGTAGGCGTACGCCTCCGGCGAGAACGGACCGTTGCCCTCCGGGCCGATGATCAGGGCGCCCAGCTCCGGGTGCTCGGAGAGCACTCCGGCCCACTGCTTCTGAAGCTCCACCGCCTTCATGGTGGCGGGGATGCCGGACTGGTTCTGGGACTGCGCCTGGGCGAAGACGAAGTACGACTCCCCGTAGCGGTCCAGAAACTCGTCATCCGCGGTCAGCGGGTTCTGCCGGCGCAGGGCGTTGTACTGGTCCCGGTAGAACTGGTACCCGTCCTTGCGCTGAGTGGAGAACGGCTGGAGGAACGCGGAGCCGGCAGAGAACAGCCAGTAGTTCCGGGTCTGGTCCGCAATCTGGTCCGCGGTGAGCATGGGCTTGCCCAGCTCCTCGTGCTCGTACGCGGCGCGCTGCATGATCTGGAGCTTGATGCGCTGGTAGCGCTCGTCCGAGGTGTCGAACGAGGTCAGGAAGTTCTTGACCGTGGCCGGGGCCAGGAAGGTGCCGGCCCGGCCCACCGGGCCCGTGCCGAACGGGCCGTCGGTCTGCGGACCGAACGGCAGGATGCCCAGGTGCCGAGCCAGCTCGGCCTGCTTCGGCTTGTCCTTGACGACCTCGTTGACCGGGATCTGGACGATCGGGCCCACGCCCGGGTGGAACCAGGGATCCCCCTGGGTCACGATGTTCATGGAGTTCTGCGACAGGACGAAGTTCCCGGAGCTGCGCTCCATGCCGAAGGCCAGGCCCACGGGCGAGTCCACGAGCCACTTCGGGGCCCGGCCCACGATGTAGCGGTCGCCCTTCGGGACCAGCTTGCGGACCCAGTGGCCCGTCTCGTTCTTCACCATGACGGTGCCGTCCTGCATGATGCTGTTGCCGTCGGCGTCTTGCAGGTGCCCGAGGGACGCGGGGGCGTTGAAGAAGTTCGCGGCGTAGCCGACGATCTGGGGCTTGTCCGCGATGACGCGGCCCCAGCGCTGGAAGGCCTCGGTGGTGGCCGAGAAGAACGGGCTGATGAAGCGCATCGCCGCGGCAGCGTCGCTGCGGTGGGCGATGTCGAACACCAGGCGGCGGGTGTCCCGCAGCGCCAGCCGGCGCGCGCTGGTCGTCAGGCCGTCGATGTCGGAGACGGTCCAACCGCCCTGAAGGTCGCGCTGCTTGGCCAGCGTCTTGAGATGGCCCTCGTAGAGCTGGTTGAACAGGGGGTGGCGTGACATCCGCTTGGCCGGGATGTTCGCCGCCACGTTGAACCAGGACTGCACCACCCGGTCCAGGGCCCGGCGGTACTTCAGCTGTCCCTGGAGCCCCACCTGACCGGTGTGGACCTCGGGCCGGTGGGCCGCGTTGGGGATGGCGTTCTTCAGGAACTCCGGGGTCAGGGACCCCTCCAGGGCTGCCTGCCGGATCTCCGGCAGCGGCATGTAGTCCGTCACGTCGTGGTACACGGAGCTGGCGTAGTCCTCGGGCGTGACGAACTTCAGGCCCATGCGGCGGCGCCAGGCCCGCCCCTCGGCGGTCCGGCGGATCCAGGAGGCCATCTCGGCCTCCGAGGCGCCCTGTACGGCCAGCCGTGCCAGCGGGTCCTGCATCAGCTGGTTGTTGATGGCGTGCGCCCAGGACTCGGCGTGGAGGACTTCGTCCTGCGAGGCGGAGATGACCTTGCCGCCGTGGTCGAACGACCGCATCAGGTGCCCGTGCACCAGCTGCTTGTTGCTGGAGAAGATGTGGCCCAGGGAGTCATCGGGGCTGATGAGGGTCTGGTACATCTCGCCCTCGCCGCCCTCGAAGGCGGCAGGGAATCGCTGGCCGCCCACCATGACGGCCTGGTTGCCCTGGATGCGCTTGGTCTGCTGCTCTGCGGCATCGTCCGCGTTCTTCAGCGACAGGTCGCGGTAGCGCTGGAGGAATCCGACCTGGCGCTCCATGTCCAGGTACTTCAGGTTCTTGCCGACCGAGCCGGGCATCACGGCCCGGCGCTCCGCCTGTTGGAGCTGGAGTACGCGGCTGTCGAACAGCTTCTGGGCCGCGGCCGTCTGCGCCGGCCGGGCGCCAGGGGGCAGGTCGCGCAGCACCTGTCGGGCATGGTCCACGCGCTGGCGCGCGATCTCCAGGTCGCGGGCGTTGGAGGCCTTCATGCCCTCCACGCGGGCCTTGAGCGGGCGCATCTGCGCCGTCAGGTTGGCAATCTCGCCATCGGCGTACTTCACGCCCTCGCGGGCGGACGCTTCGATGGCGGCGTTCATCGGCCGGGCGTACATCCGCGCGGCGTTGGTGGCGCCATTGCGGATACCCCAGCCGACCCGCATAGCCATGGCCGCGGAGCCCAGGCGGGCCCACTGGCCCGCGACGTCGTCCCCGAGAACGCGGGGGATGTAGCCGAGGCGGAACAGCGTGGCGAACTTGAACAGGTGCGTGATGTAGTCCGCACCGTCCATGATCCAGTCCGGGTTCCCCAGGCGGGATTCCCGGATGGCCCGCAGGGCCGAGGTGTGCCGCGCCAGGACGGTGTCCAGCGCATCCAGATCCTGGAAGACGTGATCGTTGGCCAGGCGCGTGGTGGTGTTGGGGTGGATGACGAGCTTGCCGCCGTCGTCCACGAACTCGTCCACGCGAAGCGTGGCGCCTTCGGCCGCCGTGCCCTGGGGTCCCGGGCGGGTGGCCGCGCTGTAGCGTTTCAGGCCGTCGGCAATGCCCTGCTTGCGCTCCAGGTGCGCCTTGTAGATCTCCAGCCCGGCCTGCGCGCCCAGTCCGTGCTTCTCGGCCACCTTTGCCGTGCCGAGCCGACCCACGTCGTCCAGGAGCGAGATGCGCTCGCCCTCGCTCGCGGTCTTCAGGTACTGATTCAGGATGTCCTGCCGCACCTGCGGCGTGATCCCGGGAATCCGGGCCAACTGGCCCCGCAGCTCGGTCAGGGAGTCGCGGTCGATGTCATCGACGCGCATGTACCCGTTGGGGCGCATCTCCTTCAGGGAGCGCACCACCGTGACCGGGGTGGCGAAGAAGTCGCCGGCCCCGTAGACCCGGGACTTCACGAACCCGCCGTGCAGCGGCGTGTTCACGTACTGGGCCTTGCCGTCCACGACGGCAGCCCGCTGCATGCCCTGGGGCAGTCGCAGGCGCTGCGCGCCGCCGTGCCGGGCCGCGCCGGAGGCGTACAGGTTCTGCGCCTCCGTGCGCTGCTCCGCGCGGGCGAAGGACCACCGGGACAGGTGGATCTTGTCCAGCTCGTCCGAGTGCTCCAAAATCTGCCCGTACCGCTGGACCAGCGCCTCATCGGCATTGATCTGCGAGTTCAGGCGCTCCATGTGTCGATCCACCATGGACTGGATGTTCGGGTTGGAGGCGTACTTGCCCCGGGACAGGTCCAGCGCCGACAGGCGGGCGGTGTCCTGCTCGATCCGGGCCGCGGCAGCGGCATTGACGCCTTGCAGGCGCTCGATGGCGCTGACGTCGCCCATGCCCACGCGGAGGAAGTCGTGAACCTCCTCCGGGGTCTTGAGCAGGGAGGCGATGGCCCCGAAGCGGGGCCCCATCGCGCTCTCCCGGGCCATCTGAAGGTTGTTCAGCAGCTGCGGGTTGTCACGGTTGTCGTAGATGTACCGCTGGGCCTTGGCCATCGTGGAATGCTCGATGAGCTTGTCGATGTCCTCGGCGGACCAGCCCGTGGACGGGCGGGCCTTGACGTACTTGGCCTGGCGCACAGCGCCCACGCCCCGGCCCGCGATGAACACCGGGTCCGCGTACCAGCGCAAGGCGAGGTCCACCGTCCCAGATGCGTACTTGAAAAGCCGCGACTCGCGACGCATGTTCTGGATGTACGCGTTGCCGATGGCCGGCATGCCAGCCTGCTGGAGGATGCGCTGCTGCTCATCCTCGGGCAGGTCATCGAACCCGGCGGGCAGGTAGGCCGACTCCGGCTTGTAGTACTCCAGGGGCGAGGCAACCGCCGCTTCAGCCTCGCTCTTGTTGAGCGCGATTGACTGGCCGGGACTGATGTAGTTCGCCGCGTGCCAGGCCCTGGCCCAGGTGTCGGCCTGGAAGTAGGGGCCGCGGAAACCCCAGGGGTCGTTGTCGTCCTTGCGGGCCAGCTTGCCCACCAAGGCAGCCGTCGTAATCGGCTGGGATACGCCATTCGAGAAGGCCCAGTTGATGGCCGAACCGACGGCCTCAACCGCCCCGGTGACAGGCGGGACCACAGAGTTGTTGACGTAGATGCCCGCGCCCTGGTTGTACGTGCCGCGGTCCTGCTCGGAGACCGGGTGCTGGGAGCTGCCCGCTTCCACGTGGAACGGGTTGATGTACCGGTCCACGACGTTGCCGGCCCAGGCAACGTCCGCAATACCGGTGGCGATCCCGTCACCCACGCTGTTGAGGAAACTGCCGAGGCTCACTGGTTCTCCTCCTGGGGGCTAACCACCACGGTGGCCTTCCGGCGGTGCGGAGGCAGGTAACGCATCCGGGACCCGGCGGGGACCTCTTCAGTCCCTCTGCGGTGCGGGGGGAGGTAGCGCGGGGCAAGAGCCTGCCTGCTGGCCCCCCGCTCTGCCCAGCGGGCCAAGCGGGACCGGTGCTTCCCGCGATGGCCTGCCAGGCGGTAACAGGGGTCGTCGTCCCAATCTGGGCGAGTGGCCCCACAGGTGGTGGCGATGGACATAGGGCGGAGCCCTTCTGATCGATCTTGCATGGACGGGTGATCAGCAGCCATGAGGAGTGACCCTCGGGCGGCCAGGCTCCGGGTACCTGGCGCGGATGACCCGCGCACTGACGGGGTCCACCCCTTCCAGCGCGTCGAACATGAGCGCCGGCCAGTAGTCGCGATCGAGATCAAGGAAGTCGCGCAGGCCGTCCACCTGCACCTTGATGGCGAAGACCTCGCCCACCGCCGTGGCGGGGACAGTCTTCGGGATCGTGACCACGACGGACGCGCTCGACGCGTTGGCCAGAAGCCTGAGGGTGTCGAGGTGATCTGTACGTGTGACCTGGCCTTCTCCGGTGTCCAGGTAGGCGGCCCAGGTCGGGACCAACCTCCCCAGCTTCGGCGCCAACGGCGCCAACATCCGGGCCGAGATTGCCAGGACAAAGCTGTCCTGATCGGCCAGGTGGTCCGCAATCCGCTTCACGGCCCGTGCGCGGTCCAGTTGGGTTGTGGTCATGCCCACCGCCCCGCCGAGACGGGGTGCACGTGCTGAGACGGGTTGAGTCGGAAGGAACCCGTCTCAGCGAACTTGCAGGTCAGCCTGGATGTAGAGAGGGCTTGAGACGGGTGAGACGGGTTCGTTCGCATCTTGGCTCCTACTACGCCGTACGCCATTACCAACCACCAGCGAACTCAGGGCTTGGCCACTCTCCTGTAGGCGCTGAACTGAGTGAGCCCGTCTCACCCGTCTCAGCCCAGCCCACCTGCGGAAATGGCTGTTGTGGAACCCGACTCAACCCCGTCTCAGGCGAGAAGTACCCCGTCTCAGGCGTGGCCTGGCGGGCTTCGGGAGGGAGGAGCTTGATGCCTTGGTAGTGCGGCGTCTGCTTGCCGTCCTCGCCCCGCGGGCGTACCCGGCGAACCCCTGGCCGGGCGGAGAGGATCTTCTTGCCGAAGCCCTCCTTGGTCCCGATGTACGCGCCGCGCCCACTGGCGGTGCACCACTGGCTCCACACGAGGAAGAGCCCGGCCACCGGGGTCACGGCTTCTGGGTCAGGGCGTTCCTCGCAGCACTCCTTCAGGAACACCTCAATCGGGGAGGTCTGCTCGGAGAAGATCTCCCGGGCCGTCTCGGAGGAGGCCGGTTCGGCGATATGGCCGCGCTGTTCCAGTGCCTCCATGGCGTCCAGCACCAGGTTGAGGATGCCGGGCAGCTCCACCATCAGCCGGCGCTCAAGGTCGGTGTCCTCCTTGCCAATGAAGGACTTGGTCATCTGAAGGATGATGAACCGGCTGGCGATGGCTCCGGAGGAGTCCGCGAACGAGGGCAACTCGTTCGAGAGGATGACGATGCGGGTCGGCAGCCGACCCACCCAGGCCTCACGATTCTTGCGGTCCGCCCGGATGCCGTCCGCGGCGCTGATGGTCAGCAGCCGCTCCACGATCTCCCGCTCACCCGTGCTTGGCATACGGGCATCACCCACGATGGCCAGGGGCTTGTCCACCAGATCGGACAGGCCGAAGTTCTTCGCAAAGTCGCCCATGGAGGGGCCGCCGACGTTTTCCGCCCCTACCAGTGCAGTGAGGACGCGGGCCAGTGTCCCCTTGCCGGACCGCTTGGGTCCGATGACAAGCAGCATCTTGTGCAGGTCGGTACGTCCGGAGAGGACGTAGGCAGCCCATTCGTGGAAGGTGTTGACGGCCTGCTGATCGTCGCCCCACACCGACTCAAGGAACTTCAGCCACTCGGTGGGCTCGGGCGCCTCGGGGTCGTAGTCGAAGGGCAGGCTGGAGGAGTTGAAGAACCGGGGGGAGTGCGGATGCAGCGTGCGCGTGCGCACCTCCAGGAGCCCGTTCCGGCAGGCGATGATCCCGCTGGGGCCCGTACCTTCGATCCATGTACCAGGCGCGGTGTCCTGGTCCAGGTACATCGTGGCCGCCATCACTTCGATGAGGTCGGCAACCTTGTTCCGGTTGGCTCCCCACTTCTCGACGCGACCGTTGGCCGCGACGTACTTCTTGCCCTTGAGCAGCGGGTATAGCTCAGCACGCACCGCTTCGCCGCCTTGGGCGCGCCAGTGCGTCGCCCTCCAGCGCATCCAGTCCGCACGCCAGCGGCGCAGCGTCAGAACATCCTCTACCTGCCAGTTCGGCAGCAGCTTCTCCACGACTTCGTCCGGAACGTACGGCGGAGGCAGAAGATCTTCGTCATCCACCGCCGTGGCCGGCAGATCCTGGCCGGACGTGCGTGTATCCGTCCGGCCAGTGGTAGGGCTTGGCCGCTCCACCCATGCCACTGGCTCGTCCATGCCGTCGCGCAACCCGGTCTCAATGGCCGCGTACGCCTTCTCGTGGCCGTCTTCCCAGTTGTCGTCAACGGCCGCCAGCAGCTGAGTGCGGATCCAGTTTTCCCCGAGCAGGTGCGCCCGATGACCCAACTGGAGCGCCACGTCATTGACGGGCTGCGTTGCCGGGCCTCCGACCTCCAGATTTGCCACCTGCCGGATACGGCGCTGCGCCCAGGCGAGGAGTCCGGACGGCAACTCGCCCGAGGACAGGATCAGTCCGGTGGTCGTGTCCACGTGCTCAGCAGCCGGAGGGCGCTGCGTCGCCCTGCCGGGCGCTACAAACCCCTTCTTGGGCTTGGTCAGCTTCTCGGCCACCCATGAGGGGAGGACGGCTACTGGGGCGCTTTGCAGGACCGTGTAGACGCCCTCCTTGTCGTTCTCGCGGATGACCGAGGGCGCCGCCACCACGTACCCACCGGCCCCACGCGTGTCGATGTCTGGTCCCAGGCCCGCCCTCTCCGTCCCAGCCGTGTTGCCCAGGGGGGCTTCCGGCATCTTGAAGAAGTAGTGCATGCCGCCGGACCAGGTCCGCACGGTGTACGTGGCCGGGAGCGGGCCGTGCTCGGCCTCTAGGTCGGCGAGAGTTTCGGCCCCTCGCTTGCGGTCCTTGGTATCGATGTCCAAGACCAGAAGTCCGGACAGTCCCGCGGCGATGCCGATGTTCGCGTTCGGTTCTCGCAGCCACCAGTCCGCAATCGTCGCCTGGTCAGTGGTTGCGTCCCACAGGCCATGCCCCAAGTCCCCGCAGATGGGCGGCTGGCATGCCTTCCGGGCCGCGCGGGCCTCTGCGTCACTGCCGGGATGGGTGGAGGGGAGGAGCGGCATCTTCCCTTCAGGTTGGAGCGGAAAGACCGCGATGCCGGCCGCGGCGTAGCTCAAGGCGGCGCTCAGCAGAGGATTCCCCTGCTCGCCGATCACGTCTCTGCCCCGGAAGGAGCAGGAGATACTGTCATTGCGAGTCCTTGTCCGTACCGCCCGGACCGTCCCTCTGGGCGATGGCGTGAGATCGAGGCGTCCCGGTGTTCACCCACCTGGGGCGCCGTTCTCGTTGTTGCGGTCAGACGATGCGGAGTTGAGGGTGTTCGCGCTGCTCACCAGGCCTCAGCCCCCTGAGCTGGCGCACGGCGGGTTCCGGCTGAGCGATGCCCAGCAGTTCCAGAAGATCTGCTCGACGGATGCGGTATGCCCGCCCGAGCTTCAGCGTCTCCAATGGGTACGTGCCGCTCTTCGCCATTGCGTAGCCCGCGGACCGTCCGATACCCAGGGCGCGGTTCGCGTCGTCCAGGGTCACCGCAACGGGCAGTGCCAACACCTCGGCGAGGGTCATCCCCTTGGTGGCCGCTTCTGGGCGGCGTCGTGCTGTCATTGATCGACTCCCCCTCAGGCAGCGCCGGCCGAGAAGCCGCACTGCTCCAGGAACTGGCGGGTGCGCACTCGCACTGCCCGTCCCGTTCGGATCACGGGCCACTCGCCTCGCTGAGCTGCGGCGTACCCGGTTCTCAGGGCCACTCCCGCAATGCGGGCTGCGGCCGACACGGTGATGGTGGGCTCTTCATCCGGGTCCGGAATGCATACGCGGACAGGTCGAAGAACATCGCCCGGCGAATCATTTTGATAGGCCTGCATGGCGGTCACGATACATCGAATCCATGCGGCGCGCGCATCAGGCGCAGCTTGCGCACGCATCAAAATGATGCGATGCTCGCGACATGGCGGCCAAGCAGAGGACAGCACTAGGCCCAACGGGCGAGATGCTGAGGCAGAACATCAGGCGCGCACGTGAGGATCAGCGACTCACTTACGTGGGCCTGTCCAACCGGCTCAACGAGATCGGGCGCCCCATCCCTGTCCTCGGCCTTCGCCGCATTGAGGCCGGAGAGCGTCGCGTTGACGCCGATGACCTAGTGGCTCTCGCCGAAGCCCTAAGCACCCACCCGGTACTTCTGCTCCTGCCACTTGGGCACGAAGAGCGAGGGGAAGTCCTCCCGGGACGCGAGATGGACATCTGGGAAGCGGTGAAGTGGTTTGCCGGCAGAGACCGATCCCCGGCAACCGACTGGCGCCAGAGCGACGTGCCCACCCAGCTGTGGGAAGAACACGATGACTCGTTGGCCAACTGGCTGGAAGCCATGGACTTTGCGCTGGAGGCCCAGAAGCGGGGCGTGCCCACCGACGTGGCCGTGGGTGGCATGAAGACGAGTCAAGCGCAGGCAGAACGATCCCTCCAGGTAATTCGGTCGCGCATGCGCTCCCTGGGCTTCACCCCTCCCGCCTTGCCCTCTGAGCTGGTGCACGTTGACAGCGAAGGAGGCGGTGAGGGGTGAAAGGATCCACGTTCCGACGGTGCGCCTGCCGCGACCCCGAGACCGGGAGGCAGTACGGCCAGGCCTGTCCGAAGTTCAGGCAGAAGCGGCACGGCGTCTGGAACCTGCGGCAGGAACTACCGGCCAAGGAAGACGGCTCCCGCCGTACCTTCCGGCGGGGCGGGTACGAGTCCGCGACGACTGCGCAGGAAGACCTGGACAAGGTCCGCGCCCTGCTAGCCATCCCCGACAAGGGCGACACCGAGGGCTACCAGCGCATTGCCGAACTGCTGGAGAAGGTTGCGGCGGAGAAGCTGCCGATCCCCGACGTGGACGAGACCAAGCGCAAGCTGCGCGGCGGCGTCGACCTCAGGTCGGAAATGACCGTGGGCGAATGGCTGGATGCCTGGCTCGCATCGAAGAAGACGCGCACGACCACGACAAACGGCTACCGCAGCCACGTGAAGGTGCATCTGAGGCCCCGCATCGGGCATCTCCGGCTGGACCGCCTGAACGTCGGTCACGTGCAGGAGATGTTCGAGGGCATCAGCGATGAAAACGAAGTGATCGCGGCCGAGAACGCAGCGCGCCACGAACAGGTGGCCAGATGCCGGCCCGGAAAGCCTGGGGCCCCGTCCCGTCGTGAGCGCAAGCGCCTTGAGACCGAGCGGGCCAAGCTGGCGGAGATGCCGCCGTTCCGCAAGACCACTAGCGCCGCTACGCGGCAGCGCATCCGTTCCACTCTGCGGGCCGCGCTGAACGCGGCCATCGCCCGGCAGCTCATCACCTTCAACGCCGCCAAGCATGTGGAACTGGACTCCGGCAAACGCCCCAAGGCGCTGCTCTGGACCGAAGAGCGCGTCCAGCGCTGGGAAAAGACCAGTCAGAAACCGAGCGCCGTCATGGTCTGGACCCCGGCACAACTGGGCCGCTTCCTGGATGAAGCCGAAGAAGACCGGCTCTACGGCCTCTTCCACCTGATTGCTTTCCGTGGCCTGCGTCGCGGTGAGGCCGTTGGCCAGGACTGGACGGACGTGAACCTGGATCGTTCCGAACTCACGGTCGCCAAGGAGATCGTGACGGACGGATGGGCGCCGTACGAGTCCGAGCCCAAGACGGATGGCAGTGCGGCAACCATCCACCTCGACAGCGAGACAGTGGCCGTTCTACGCGCCCACCGGGCGAAGCAGAACCGGGAGCGCCTGGAGTGGGGCTCCGCGTGGCAGGACACGGGCAAGGTCTTCACCCGTGAGGACGGTGGGTGGCTGCATCCGGACACCGTGTCCCGCACCTTCCGCCGAATCTCCGAGGCCGCCGGACTGCCGCCGATCAATCTCCGTGACCTCCGTCACGGAGCAGCAACGCTCACGCATGCTGGCGGCGGCGATCTCCACACAATCAAGGAGACTCTGCGCCATTCGACCATCACCCTGACGTCGGACACCTATACGAGCCTCCTCCCGGAGATCGATCGAGAGGTGTCCGAGAAGGCCGCGGCGCTCGTTCCGAGGTCCCGTCCAAAGGCTGTTGGCGAAACCGCCGGGCTCACGCCGGGCTCACCCGGCCCCAGAAAAGCGAGTGCGCCCCGGATCGTGAAGTCCATCCGGGACGCATCTTCGCAGGTCAACAAGGGTTTTCCTGTTGATCCTCTCGGTAGGCCGTGTGGGACTCGAACCCACAACCAATGGATTAAAAGTCCACTGCTCTGCCAATTGAGCTAACGGCCCGCACACCGCAGCATAGCCGGACGGTGGCCGTCGCTCCGAGTGCATTGGGCCTGTTGGACGCGGTCGCCGTCGCGGAGGGGGCGACCGCGGTGTCAGCCGGCGGTGTCGGTGGGGGCGGGGGCGTGGTCGCGGAGGAACCAGTGGCGGGCGGAGACCAGCCACCAGGTGGCGGCGAAGCCGAGGACGACCAGGACGGCGATGGGCGCGTAGTTGAACGTGTCCACCGTGACGGGACTCACCTGGGGCAGCATGAACAGGACGGTGATGAAGCCGACCCAGGCGACGGCGACGATGCCGATGGGCCGGGACCAGCGGCCCAGGTGCCAGGGCCCGCGCTCGAAGGCGTCGCCCTTGTGGAGGCGCAGCAGGGTGGGGATGACGTACGCGATGTAGAGCCCGATGACGGCGATGGACGTCACGGCGGCGTACGCGGTGAGGTTGATCAGGTAGGGCAGCCCGAGGACGAGCGCACCGGTGGCGGCGAGCCAGACCGCGTTGGTGGGGGTCCTGGTGCGGGGGTTGATGTGCCGCCAGGTCGCGGAGAACGGCAGGGCTCCGTCGCGTGAGAAGGCGTAGATCATGCGGCTGTTGGCGGTGACGGAGGCCATACCGCAGAAAAGCTGGGCGCCGATGACGACGAGCAGCAACAGCTTGCCCCCGACGGTGCCGGCGCCGTCGATGAGGATCTGGGCGGGCGGCACGCCGGTGGAGGTGCCGAGGGTGTCGTCGTAGGACTGGATGGCGTACGTGAAGCCGAGCAGCAGCACGAAGCCGGCGATCCACGAGATCCAGATGGAGCGGACGATGCCGCGCGGGCCGGCGGTGGCGGCGTCGTGGGTCTCCTCCGTCATGTGCGCGGAGGCGTCGTAGCCGGTGAAGGTGTACTGCGCCATGAGCAGGCCCAGCAGTACGACGTAGACGCCGCTGCCCCAGCCGGTGTTGTTGACGAAGTGCGTGAAGACGAACGAGGTCGACTGGTGCCGGTCGGGCACGAGGGCGAGCACGCCGACGATCAGCGCGACACCGAGGACGTGCCACCAGACGCTGATGTCGTTGAGCAGCGCGACGATCCGCACGCCGAAGGTGTTGAGCAGCCCGTGCAGCAGCAGGATCGCCGCGAACAGCACGATGGTGTGGCCGGGAGTGCTGGTGAACCCGAACTGCAGGTCCAGGTACGCGTTGAGGAAGCTCGCCGCACCGAAGTCGATGCCCGCGGTCACGGCGACCTGGCCCAGCACGTTGAACCAGCCCGCGAACCACGCCCACGCGGCGGCGCTGCGCGCCGGGGCGAGCTTGTGGGCCCAGTAGTAGAGGCCCGCGGAGGTCGGGTAGGTGGAGCAGATCTCGGCCATGGCCAGGCCGACGACCAGGGTCATCAGCCCGACGCCGACCCAGCCCCAGGTGATGACGGCGGGGCCGCCGGTGTTCATGCCGAACGCGTAGAGCGTCAGGCAGCCGGACAGCACCGAGATGATCGTGAAGGAGACCGCGAAGTTGGAGAACGCGGACATGCGGCGGGCCAGCACCTGGGTGTAGCCGAGTTGGGCGAGGCGTTCCTCGTCGGTGACCGGAGCGGTGGGCCCTCTGGTCTCGTCCGACCCTTTTGGAATTGTCATGCCCCGAGCGATTCCCTCGCCGGGGGCACCGCATGCGTCGCCCGCTGGCTGAAATTGACCGTATTCGCCCTACGGACCGGGACCAGGCCGCCACCGTTTCAGCCCCGGAGGCCCCGGAGCCACGGGGGACACGCGAAGGGGCCCGGCAGGTGGTGTTCACCTGCCGGGCCCCTTCGTTCAGGCTGTGCGGAGAGCGTCAGCCGTTGCGCTTCCAGCGCGGCTTGTCGTCACGACGGCCGAAGGAGCCGGTGCCGGTCCCGGTACCGGTGGTGCCGGGGCGGTGGTCGTCACGACGGCCGTACGGGCGGCGGTCGTTGTTGTCGCGGTCGCGGCCGAAGGACGACGGGCGGTCGTCACGGCGGTCGCGGTTGAACGGACGGTCGTAGGAGCGGGCCGCCGGACGGTCGTCGCGGTTGCCGTACGACGGACGGTCGTCACGACGCTCGTAGGACGGACGGGCCGGACGGTCGTCACGGCGGTCACGGCTGTTGTACGACGGACGGTCGTCACGGCGGTCACGGTTGCCGTACGACGGGCGGTCGTCACGACGGTCACGGTTGCCGTAGGACGGACGGTCGTCACGGCGGTCGTGGGACGGACGGGCCGGGCGGTCGTCGCGACGGTCGCGGTTGCCGTAGGACGGACGGTCGTCACGGCGCTCGTAACCTCCTCGGTCCCGGTCGCCGCGGTCACGGTCGCGGTTGCCGTACGACGGACGGTCGTCACGACGGCGCTCGTAGTTGCCCCGGTCGTCGCGGCGCTGGAAGGTGCGCTGCTCGGCCGGCTCCGCGGGGGCCTCGGCCTGCGCCGGGACGGCGGCCGCAGCGGCGGCGACCGCCTCGGCGGCCTCGGCCTGGGCGGCGGCCACGGCGGCCTCGGGGTCGTCGCCGCGCTCGCGGGCGGCGCGGGCGGTGAGGCGGTCGGCCTCGTCGCGCAGTTCGGCGGCCCGACGCTGCGCGCGCTCAAGGGACTTGGTGAGGTCGGCGACCTCGCGCTCGGCCTGCTGCGCGGCGTTGCCGGCCGCGTCGGCCTGGACCTCGGTCAGCGAACGCGCGCCGGTGATCTTGGCGACGTCCTCGTCGAACGCGCCGGCGCCGCCGACGATGTGGCGCGAGGCGTCGACGCCCGCGTCCTCCATCAGCCGGAAGATCTGCTTGCGCTGGTGCGGCAGGGCCAGGGAGACGACCGTGCCGGACTCGCCCGCGCGGGCGGTGCGGCCCGAGCGGTGCAGGTAGTCCTTGTGGTCGGCGGCCGGGTCCACGTTCAGCACCAGGCCGATGCCGTCGACGTGGATGCCGCGCGCCGCGACGTCCGTGGCGACCAGGACGTTGACGTAACCGTCCTTGAAGTCGGCCAGGGTGCGGGTGCGCGCGCTCTGGGTCATGCCGCCGTGCAGGGCGTCGGCCTTGACGCCCGCCTCGCGCAGCTGCTCGGCGACGCGGTCGGCGCCCATCTGGGTGCGGACGAAGATGATGGTGCGGCCCTTGCGGGCGGCGATGGCCGCGGTGACCGGCGCCTTGTCCTTGGGCTTCACGATCAGCACGTGGTGGGTCATGGTGGTGACCGCGCCCGCGGAGGGGTCGACCTCGTGGGTGACCGGGTCCTTCAGGTAGCGCTTGACCAGCGTGTCGATCTCGTTCTCCAGCGTGGCGGAGAACAGCAGTCGCTGGCCGCCCTTGGGAACCAGGTCGAGGATCTCGGTGACCTCGGGCAGGAAGCCCATGTCGGCCATCTGGTCGGCCTCGTCGAGGACGGCGATCTGCACCTGGTCCAGCGAGCAGGCGCCGCGGTCGATCAGGTCGCGCAGCCGGCCCGGGGTGGCGACGAGGATGTCGACGCCGCGCTCCAGGGCGTAGATCTGGTTCTGCATCGACGTACCGCCGCAGACGACCTTCATCTTCAGGCCGAGGACGTCGCCGTACGGCTGCAGGGCGTCGGCGACCTGCATCGCCAGCTCGCGGGTCGGGGTGAGGATCACACCGCGCGGGCGCTTGCGCTCGGTGTGGCCGCCGGAGAGCTGCGTGAGCAGCGGCAGGCCGAAGGAGAGCGTCTTGCCGGAGCCGGTGCGGCCGCGGCCGAGGATGTCCTTGCCGGCCAGGGCGTCCGGGATGGTCGCGGCCTGGATCGGGAAGGGGGTGGTGACACCGTTCTGCGCCAGCTTGCGGACGATGGCCTCGGGCAGGCCCAGGTCGCCGAAGGTGACCTCGGGAGCGGAGTGCTCCTCGGTGACGGCCTCGTCAACGGTGCTGACGGCGCCATCGGTGTCGGTGTCGTTGGTGTCGAAGGGCATGGCGGAACGGTCGGCAGTGTCAATAGACATGCTGAAGCTAAAACCTCTCGGAGATTTCGGCACGCGCCAGCTCCGGAGGTTGCTTACAACCGCCTCTATGCGGTCAGCCACAGGAGAAAAGGAACGCGCCAACGCGGCGCGTCTCGGTTCGGCGCCGGGCAAGGGGATCAAACGATCTGCCAGCATACGCATAGAAGACCGCTTTGGCCAATTCGGTCCTGGACGCCTCAGACGGCCCCGTTCGCCGAGGGCGCGCTGGAGGGCGACGGCTCGGGCGAGGGGCCGCCGGAGGGCGGCGCCGAGGACTCGCCGCCGGGCGACGACGAGGGCGAGGGCCGGTCGGTCGGGGACGCCGGCGTCGAGGGCCGCGGCGAGGACGACGGCCGCCCCGAGGGCTTGCCGCTGTGCGGGCCGCCCGGGCCCTGGGTCGGCCCCGGCACCGACTCCTGCGCGGTCGCCGACGGCGATCCCGAGGCCGACGGGGAGTGCCCCGGCCGGCCCGGCCGGCCCCCCGGGGCGCCCGGGACGGCGGCGGGCAGGCCCAGCCCGCCGTTCGAGCCGGTGCCGCCGGCCCCGCCGTCCTCACCCGCGATCCCGGTGGAGATCCCGTCGGGCTTGGCGTCGCTGCCCGTGCCGCCGACGGTCATGCAGCCGGTCAGGGACCCCAGGGCGAGTACGGGGAGAAGCAGTACGGCCGCCGTGCGCGCGCGGGCTGTGGCAGGGGTCACGGGAGCACCTCGGAAGGTCTGAGGAGAGCGGAGGAAGGACTGAGGAGGCTCCGGAGGCAGTCGCCCGACGGAGCGGGTTCCGCGCTGCCCAACGGGCCCGCGGCCCCTGGGGACACGCACACGCCCGCACGCCCCCCGGCCGGCCCTCCCGCCACGGCGCCCGGGCACCGTCCCGGGCGTCACGCTCGGCCGAGTGGCCGGGGCGTTCGCCCGCTCCGGGGCCGGGCTGTCGTCGCCCACCGCGGCAGGGACCTCCCCGTGGGCGACCTTCCCGGTGAGCGCGGCCGGCTGCGCGGCGATCGGCGTGCAGCGGCCGCCGGCTACGTCGCCGTCCCGCCGCGCGGGGAGGGCGTGATGCAGGTCACCGCCCTCCGGTCGCGGAGCCCGACGGCCGCGGCCGTACGCGGCACCGCCCGGAGGGACCGCGGATGAACCGGCTGCTCGTCGCGATCGGGGCCGCGACCGGCGCACCCCCGCGTTGTCTGACGGACCGTGCGGTCCAGGCGCGGGCGAACGCCCCGGCCACTCGGCCGAGCGTGACGCCCGGGACAGGTCCGCCCGGGCTGGTCGCGCCGTTCCCCGCGCCCCTGGGGCGGCATGTCGCCGCCGGAGCGTCCACGCGGCTCCAACTCCCGCTCGGCACCGGACTGTGCGGCGCGCCGACCAGGGCCGGGAGCGGCCGCCGCCTTCGCGGGTGCCGTGCTCGTGCGATCCGGTCCGCGTCGGACACTGCCCGATCGACCGGCCGTCCCGGACAATGGGCGGTGTGCTGGAGATGTCGCGCGAAGCGTTCGAGGAACTGGTCAGCGACGCGCTGGACCGGATCCCCCCCGAGCTGGCCCGGGTCATGGACAACGTGGCGGTGTTCGTCGAGGACGAACCCGACCCGGCCGACCCCGAACTGCTCGGCCTGTACGAGGGAACTCCCCTGACCGAGCGCGGCGAGTGGTACGCCGGGGTGCTGCCGGACCGCATCACGGTCTACCGGGGCCCGACACTGCGGCTGTGCTCCACCGCGGAGGAGATCGTGGAGGAGGTCGCCACGACCGTCGTCCACGAAGTGGCGCACCACTTCGGCATCGAGGAGGAGCGCCTCCACGAGCTGGGCTGGGGCTGACGGGGCATACGCCGGGGAGGAGAAGGGCATACGTCGGCAATGCTCCGAGATCTGCCGCACCGCGTCCGGTCCGCGCTGCGCCGTACCCTCCGGCGCTCCTCCCCCTCGGCCTCTTCCCGCACCCGCCCCGCCGTCCCCGCTGTCCCCGGGCTCGGCGCGCCGCGCCGTCCCTGGCTCACCGCGCTCGCGCTGGTCGCGGTCACCCTGATCGGCGGCTGGCTCGGGCTGGTGGTGCTGGGGAGCATCAGGGAACCGGTGGGGCCGATGAACACCCGGATGTCCCTGCACCCGTCGTGGACCGGGGACACCAAGGTGAACGTGGCTCCGCTGGGAGCCCTGCAGCTGGACAGCCACGACGGGCCGCTGCGGCTGGTGGTGGACGTCGACACCCTCGACCCCGAGCGCGCCCAGGCCCTGGTCCGGCACCCGGAGCGGCTGAGCGGGCTCCAGGACGAGATCGCCACGGACGTGCGGAACAGCACCGCGCAGCTCGCGCTGCGCACAACGCTGGCCGTGCTGACCGGCGCCACCGCCCTGGGCCTGGCCGTCTACCGCACGCCCCGCAGGGCGCTGGCCGCCGGCGGTCTGTCGCTGGCGGTGCTGGCGGCCTGCGCGGGCACGGCGTACGGGACGTGGAACCCGCGCAGCGTCCTGGAGCCCAAGTTCTCCGGGCTGCTGAGCAGCGCGCCGTCCGTGGTCGGCAACGCCCGCAGCATCGTCAGCGACTTCGACGTCTACCAGCAGGAGCTGGCCCGGCTGGTCACCAACATGACCCGGCTGTACGACGCGACGTCCACGCTGCCGGCGTACAGCCCCGACCCGTCGACCCTGCGGGTGCTGCACGTCTCGGACATCCACCTCAACCCGGCGGCCTGGCAGATCATCCAGTCCGTCGTCGCCGAGTACCGGATCGACGTCATCATCGACACCGGCGATCTGATGGACCACGGCACCACCGCCGAGAACGGCTTCACCTCCGCCATCCCGGACCTGGGCGCGCCCTACGTCTTCGTGCGCGGCAACCACGACTCCATGGACAGCCAGCGCGCGGTGGCGGCGCGCAAGGGGGCCGTCGTGGTGGACAACGGGGAGTCGGCGGTCGTGAAGGGGCTGCGGATCGCCGGCATCGGCGACCCGCAGTTCACCCCCGACCGCTCGGTCGAGGCCGCGGGCGACGCGGCGGAACGCCGGGCCGGGCAGCGGCTGGCCGACTCCGTCCGGCGGCAGGACGCGGCCGGCCAGACGGTCGACATCGCCATCGCCCACAACCCCATCGCGGCCGCCCAGGCGGACGGCACCGTCCCGCTGATCCTGGCCGGGCACACCCATCAGCGCGACGTCAGCGTCCTTCAGCACGGCAGCCGCCTGATGGTGCAGGGCACGACGGGCGGCGGCGGGCTGCGCGCCGTGGAGGGCGACACGCCGCAGAAGGTGGAGGCGTCGGTGCTCTACCTGGACCGCGACAGCCACGCCCTGCAGGCCTGGGACGAGATCACGCTGGGCGGTCTGGGGCAGTCGACGGCCGAGGTCTCCCGCCATCTGCCGGAGGAGGTGACGCCGGGGCGCGAACCGTCCCCCGGGGTCCGCCCGACGGGCGCGGGCTAAAGCGTTTTGGCGATCCCCCGCCGCATCCCATATGCTTCTCACGTCCCCGACGGCCGAAACACCGCCCGGCGGGCCATCAGCCCTCATCGTCTAGTGGCCCAGGACGCCGCCCTTTCAAGGCGGTAGCACGGGTTCGAATCCCGTTGGGGGCACGCACTGACCTGTGCGAGACTGTGTCTCGCACAGAGAAGCGCAAAGCAAGGTCCTGTGGAGCAGTTTGGAGTGCTCGCCACCCTGTCAAGGTGGAGGCCGCGGGTTCAAATCCCGTCAGGACCGCGCTGGCTGGGTAGCTCAGTTGGTACGAGCGATCGCCTGAAAAGCGATAGGTCGCCGGTTCGACCCCGGCCCCAGCCACAGCAGCCCGTAAGGGCAGGAACCCCCGCCGAGATTCCTCGGCGGGGGTTCTGCGTTGTGTCCGCACCGGCACCGGCGCCGGCGCCGCGGCGCGCGAGGTCAGCCGACCGGGAAGAGCGGCCAGCCGGCCATGAGCCCGCCGTCCAGGGTGAGGGTCTGCCCGGTGATGTACGAGGCCTTGTCGGAGCCGAGGAAGACCACGGCGTCCGCGATCTCCTCCGGGGTGCCCGGACGATGCAGCGGCAGGATGGAGTCCACCGCCTGGCGGAACGCGTCCGAGGCGGTGACCCGCTCGTACATGGCGGTGCGGGTGAAGCCGGGAGCCACCGCGTTCACCCGGATGCCGTGCAGCGCGCCCTCGATGGCCGCCACCTTGGTGATGCCGATGACGGCGTGCTTGCTGGCCACGTACAAGGAGGCGCCCGGGAAGCCCATCTGGCCGTAGGTGGAGCTGATGTTGACGATGCTGCCGCCGCCGCCCTGCTTCATGGCGCGGAACTCGTGCTTCATGCTCAGCACCGTGCCGCGCACATTGGTGTCGAAGACGTCGTCGTACTCCTTGTCGGTGATGTCCTCGACGCCGCCGGGGGTGCCCTCGGTGCCGGCGTTGTTGAAGGCGACGTCGATCTTCCCGTACGTCTGTACGGCGTGCTCCATCAGCCGCTGCACCTCGGCCTCCAGACGCACATCGGTCCTGACGAACTCCGCACGGCCGCCGAGGGCGCCCAGCTCCCCGGCGAGCTGCTCTCCGGCCTCCTGATGGCGGCCGGAGACCACCACGTTCGCGCCCTGGCGCGCGTACGCCTCCGCGGCGGCACGGCCGATGCCGGTGAGCGCGCCGGTGATCACAACGGTGGGAGCGGCCATGGTGGGGGTCCTTCCTGCGGACGTGCCGGGTCGTGGATCACGCGCGCGGAGCCCCGGTCCGCGGGAAGCCAGGACGTACGGCCCGCTTCCCGGGGGGACTCCGCTCCTCGATCGTCTCCCTGCTCCGGGGATGCCGCATGTCGCGGCCCGCCCCCCGGGGCACCCGCGCATCGCACGGGTGTCGCGCGCCGGGGGTGCGTGACCTAAATGGGTTCGCCCGGGAGCCGCACCGAATGCGATGCTGGAACGCGTATGTCTACGCAGCCCGCCACCCCCGCATTCGCCGAGCTCGGCACCCGGCTGACCGAGCTGACCCTGCGCGACGCGCAGCGCCTCGGCCGCCGCCTCGACGGCGCACGCCGTATTCGCAAGCCGGAGGCCCGGACCGCGGTGCTGGCGGAGATCGGGGCCGAGATCGACAAGGCCTCGCTCAAGGTCGAGGCACGGCGCACGGCCATACCCGCGATCTCGTACCCGGAGCAGTTGCCGGTCAGCCGGAAGAAGGACGAGATCCTCGAGGCGATCCGGGACCACCAGGTCGTGATCGTCGCGGGCGAGACCGGTTCCGGCAAGACGACCCAGATCCCGAAGATCTGCCTGGAGCTGGGCCGCGGCGTCCGCGGCCTGATCGGCCACACCCAGCCCCGCCGGATCGCGGCCCGCACGGTCGCCGAGCGCGTCGCGGAGGAGCTGCGCACCCCGCTGGGCGAGGCGGTCGGCTGGAAGGTCCGCTTCACCGACCAGGTCGGCGACAGCACGCTGGTCAAGCTGATGACGGACGGCATCATGCTCGCCGAGATCCAGACGGACCGGGAGCTGCTGCAGTACGACACGATCATCATCGACGAGGCGCACGAGCGCAGCCTCAACATCGACTTCATCCTGGGCTACCTCGCCCAGCTGCTGCCCCGCCGCCCCGACCTCAAGGTCGTGATCACCTCCGCGACGATCGACCCGGAGCGCTTCTCGCGGCACTTCGGCGACGCCCCGATCGTGGAGGTCAGCGGGCGCACGTACCCGGTCGAGGTGCGCTACCGGCCGCTTCTGGCGGAAGAGGCCGACAACGACGACCGCGACCAGGTCACCGCGATCTGCGACGCGGTCGACGAGCTCCAGGCCGAGGGGCCCGGCGACATCCTGGTCTTCCTCTCCGGCGAGCGGGAGATCCGCGACACCGCCGACGCCCTCAACAAGCGGCAGCTGCGGTTCACGGAGGTGCTGCCGCTGTACGCGCGGCTGTCCTCCGCCGAGCAGCACCGGGTCTTCCAGCGCGGCACGGGCCGCCGCATCGTGCTGGCCACCAATGTCGCGGAGACCTCGCTCACCGTCCCCGGCATCCGCTACGTGATCGACACGGGCATCGCCCGCATCTCCCGCTACAGCCACCGCACCAAGGTGCAGCGGCTGCCGATCGAGCCGATCAGCCAGGCCAGCGCCAACCAGCGCAAGGGCCGCTGCGGCCGGCTCGCGGACGGCATCTGCGTACGGCTCTACTCCGAGGACGACTTCCTGTCCCGCCCGGAGTTCACCGACGCCGAGATCCTGCGCACCAACCTGGCCTCCGTGATCCTCCAGATGACCGCCGCGGGCCTCGGCGACATCGCCCGCTTCCCCTTCATCGACCCACCGGACGCCCGGAACATCAAGGACGGCGTCCAGCTGCTGCAGGAACTGGGCGCGCTGGACGGCCAGAAGCTCACCCAGACCGGCCGCAAGCTCTCCCAGCTGCCGGTGGACCCGCGGCTGGCCCGGATGGTGCTGGAGGCGGAGCGCAACGGCGTGGTCCGCGAGGTCATGGTGATCGCGGCCGCGCTGTCCATCCAGGACCCGCGCGAACGGCCGCAGGACAAGCAGCAGCAGGCGGACGAGAAGCACCGGCGGTTCGCGGACGAGACCAGCGACTTCATGGCGCTGCTCAACCTGTGGCGCTACGTCCGCGAGCAGCAGAAGGCGCTGTCGTCCTCCGCCTTCCGCCGGATGTGCCGCTCGGAGTTCCTCAACTACCTGCGCATCCGCGAGTGGCAGGACATCTACAGCCAGCTGCGCACGGTCGCCAAGACGATGGGCATCCACCTCGCCGAGGGCGACCACGAGGTCAACGCCCAGCATGTGCACCAGTCGCTGCTGGCCGGCCTGCTGTCGCACATCGGCCTGAAGGACACCGACAGCAAGAACGAGTTCCTGGGAGCCCGCAGCGCCAAGTTCGCGGTCTTCCCCGGATCGTCGCTCTTCAAGAAGCCCCCGCGCTGGATCATGTCCGCCGAGCTGGTGGAGACCTCGCGGCTGTGGGCGCGGGTCAACGCCCGCATCGAGCCGGAGTGGATCGAGCCGCTCGCCCAGCACCTGGTGAAACGGTCCTACAGCGAACCGCACTGGGAGAAGGACCAGGCGGCGGTCATGGCGCTGGAGAAGGTGACGCTGTACGGCGTGCCGATCGTCGCCGACCGCAAGGTCAACTACGGGAAGATCGACCCGGAGACGAGCCGCGAGCTGTTCATCCGCAACGCGCTGGTCGAGGGCGACTGGCGGACCCACCACCAGTTCTTCCACGACAACCGCAAACTGCTCGCGGAGGTCGAGGAGCTGGAGCACCGGGCGCGGCGCCGCGACATCCTCGTGGACGACGAGACGCTCTTCGACTTCTACGACCGCGTGGTGCCCGAACACGTCGTCTCCGGGGCGCACTTCGACTCCTGGTGGAAGAAGGAGCACCGCGAGAAGCCGGAGCTGCTCACCTTCGAGCACTCCATGCTCATCAACGAGAACGCCGAGGCCGTCACCAAGGACGACTACCCCGACTCGTGGCGCCAGGGGAAGCTCAAGCTGCGGGTGACGTACCAGTTCGAGCCCGGCGCCGACGCGGACGGCGTGACCGTCCACGTCCCGCTGCAGGTGCTCAACCAGATCACCCCGGACGGCTTCGACTGGCAGATCCCGGGCCTGCGCGAGCAGGTCGTCACCGAGCTCATCCGCTCGCTGCCCAAGGCGATCCGCCGGCACTACGTTCCCGCGCCGAACTACGCGAAGGCGTTCCTGGACCGTGTCGTACCGGTGCAGGACCCGCTCCCGGAGACGCTGGCGCGGGAGTTGCAGCGCATGGTGGGGGTGCCGGTCACGGCCGAGGACTTCGACCTCGCCAAGGTGCCCGACCATCTGAAGATCACCTTCCGGGTGACCGACGAGCGGCGCCGCAAGCTGGCCGAGGACAAGGACCTGGAGGCGCTCAAGCTCAGCCTCCGCCCGAAGACCAAGGCCGCCATCACCAAGGCCTTCGACGCGGCGGGCTCCATCGGGATCGAGCGGCGCACGGGCCTGAAGCAGTGGACCGTGGGCACTCTGCCGCGCACCTTCGAGACCCGGCGGGCCGGGCAGCCGGTCAAGGCGTACCCGGCGCTGGTGGACGAGGGCGAGAGCGTGGGCGTGCAGCTCTTCGACACCGAGGCCGAGCAGGCCGAGGCGATGTGGCGCGGCACCCGCCGGCTGATCCTGCTGAACGTGCCCGCCAACCCGGCGAAGTTCGTCGCGGACCGGCTGTCCAACCAGGACAAGCTCGCCCTGTCGCGCAGCCCGCACGGCTCGGTGGCCGCCCTCTTCGACGACTGCGTGACCGCCGCCGCCGACCGGCTCATCGCCGACAACGGCGGACCGGTCTGGGACGAGGAGTCCTTCCGCAAGCTCTACGACTCCGTGCGCGCGGAGCTGGTCGAGCTGACCATCAAGGCCGTGGGGCAGGTCCGGCAGGTGCTGGCCGCCTGGCAGGCCTGTGAGCGCCGTCTGAAGGCCACCCAGAGCCTGGCGCTGGTCGCCAACCTCGCGGACGTCAAGGAGCAGCTGGCGGCCCTGGTGCACCCCGGCTTCGTGACCGGCACGGGGGTGCGCCGGCTGCCGGACCTGATGCGCTACCTGGTCGCCGTGGACCGGCGGCTGCAGCAGATGCCCAGCGGCGCCCAGCGCGACACCACGCGCATGGAGAAGGTCCGGGAGATCCAGGCCGAGTACGCCGAGCTGCTCGCCGCGCGGCCGGCCGGGCGTCCCGTCCCCGATCGGGTGAGCGACATCCGCTGGATGATCGAGGAGCTGCGGGTGAGCTACTTCGCGCACGCCCTCGGCACCGCGTTCCCCGTCTCCGACAAGCGCATCTTCAAGGCGCTGGACGAGGCCTGGGGCTGACCCCCGGGGGATGCCGGCGGTCCGCTCGCAGGCCGCCCGGTAACCGGTTCGCTTTCACCCTCTGACCTGCTGTACAGTCATCCTCGTCGCCAGGAAAGAGGGCGGCGAAACCTGGTCCTGTGGAGCAGTTTGGAGTGCTCGCCACCCTGTCAAGGTGGAGGCCGCGGGTTCAAATCCCGTCAGGACCGCAGTAAAGGAAGGCCCGGATCCCCTGGATCCGGGCCTTCTTGCGTGGTACGTCTGGCTCATGGCCTCACCCGGCGACGGACGGCCGCCGAGCGGGTCGGCGGACGGCCAACGGCATCCGACTCCACCGTCCGGCCCTCCACGGGCGGTTGGGGCCGCCACCGACCCGCCGGGACCGCCTGCCGTTCCGGCGGCCGCACACCGCACGACGTGCGGAAGGTCACTACCGCACCGGGAACATCCGGGGCAAGACCTGGGCGTGTGACGGGAGTCACGTCAAGTGTTCCGACTCTGGGGGAACTTGAGGGCTCCTGGGGGGCCGTCAATTTAATATGTGCAATTGCACCGTGCCCATGAGCCTCACGTCTACACAAGACGGACACATGAGGCGCACAAAAAAGATCGCACCGGAGCCGGCGGACTCCGGTGCGATCTAGGTTCCTTTGGGCTTCCCCGATGGGGGCAGGGGCCCGTTGGAGTGGACGTTTCGGCAGGTTGGGGGCCCTGCGCGAGCGCCCGTTGGATCAGGTCAGGCCTCGCTGCGCTGCTGCGGAATGCCCGCCAGCAGTGCACGGACCTCCGCCTCGCGGTAGCGGCGATGCCCGCCGAGCGTGCGGATGGACGTGAGCTTGCCAGCCTTGGCCCAGCGCGTGACCGTCTTCGGGTCCACGCGGAACATCGTGGCGACCTCAGCGGGGGTCAGCAGCGGCTCGGCATCAGGGGTGCGAGCGGTCATGAGCGGCCTCCTCGAGAGAACCGAACCAACACGGTTCTTTCCTCTAAATTCTGCACCTTGACCCGCGTTGCCCGAAATGGCGGACGCGGGCCGAGTCGGTAATAGGACGAACGGCTTGTCCTCGGCACTACAACTACACCATCTGTCCAGCCGTGTCGGCCAAACCGATGGATTTGCCCTCTGAGGTGTCTAAGCTCGACGGAAGCCGATGGACCGGGCCATAACGGACAGTCACACCTGAGTGACGATCAGTCACAGCCAACCCACGAGCAACAGCCCCACCTCAAGGGATGCAATACCGGACATTCCGCCCAAGCAGACGGAATAAGGTCCTTACGGACCCGATGTCCCATATTGTCATGGGGGGTAGGGATGAGGGCAAGCCCCCCAAAGGTGCTTTACGTCACCCTTAGGCCAAAGGTACCGGTCGACCGCACTCGGGACCAAGGTCCCCCGGCCAAAGGACTTCCGACGGCCCCTCAGCTCGCGTACTGCAGCTCCCGGACAGCCCGCCAGCGGTCGGTGAGCCGCTCGTACGCCTCACCGGCCCGGTCGCCGTCCCCGTCGCGCAGCGCAGCCAGCGCGTCGGCCACATCGGTGGCCGAGTGGTCCTCGGCGAGCCGCTCCGGGGAGATGACGTGGACGAGACCGCCGTAGTCGAGTTCGACGAGCGACCGCGGGTGGAACTCCTCCAGCCAGCGCCCCACATCTACCAGGCCGTCGATCAGAGCACCCTCTTCGAGTGAATCCTTCAGCACCCGAAGGCCCCGCGCCGTGCGCCGGCGGGCCTGCACCATGGGGGTCCGGTAGCGCATCACCGGCTGCTTGGACTCGCCCGCGCCCGCCGGCTCGTACTCCCGCTCGGAGTCGTCGAACAACGTGAACCAGCGCACCGGGACATGCCAGGTCGCGCTGCGGATCCACGGCCGCGCGTCGGCGTTCTCCGGCTTCTCCGCCCGCCACGCCGCGAAGTCGGCCTCCGCCTGCTCCCGCACGACCTTGGGCAGCACGGCGTCCAGCACCGCGGTGGGGAACTCCTCGGTGAGCTCCTCCAGGGCCAGCCAGCCGCGCAGCCGGGTGCGCCAGGGGCAGATGTGCGTCACACCGTCGACGACGGCCACGAAGGCGTCCGGGCTCTCGTGCACCGGAACGGGCACCGGGGGGACGGGCAGGAGATCGGCCAGGGACTGGCGCAGTTCGTCCTGTGCGGTCCGTTCCGCACCCGCCGCGGCATACCTGTACCAACGGCCCCGTTCGGGCTCCGGGAAGGCCGCCAGCGGCTCGTACACGCGCAGATACGACGCGTACGGGACCAGTACCGAAGACAAGCCCACACCCGCTCCCTCACGACGGCATACGCCCTGCATCGTCCCATGCCGCTTCCCCCACCGGGAGTGATCCACGACACTGGGAGCATGCGCACGACCAGGTGGCTCTACTCTTCTCGCAACCGGCCCTCCCCACCCGCTCGGAGGGCGACCTCTGGACATCGGGAGTCACCACAGTGACCGACGTACGTCAGACATCCGGCCTCGTCTCCCCCTTGTGGACCCTGTTCCGATCGGATCAGGGAGGACACGAGCAGGTCGTCTTGTGCCAGGACCGCGCCACGGGCCTCAAGGCCGTCATCGCGATCCACTCCACCGCCCTGGGCCCTGCCCTCGGCGGCACCCGCTTCCACGCGTACGCCTCCGACGAGGAGGCCGTCGCCGACGCGCTCAACCTCGCCCGCGGCATGTCGTACAAGAACGCGCTCGCCGGGCTGGACCTCGGTGGCGGCAAGGCCGTGATCATCGGTGACCCGGACACCGTCAAGTCCGAGGAACTGCTGCTGGCCTACGGCCGCTTCGTGGCCTCGCTCGGCGGCCGCTACGTGACCGCCTGCGACGTCGGCACGTACGTCGCCGACATGGACGTCGTGGCCCGCGCCAACCCGCAGTGGACCACCGGCCGCTCGCCCGAGAACGGCGGCGCCGGCGACTCCTCGGTGCTGACCGCCTGGGGCGTCTTCCAGGGCATGCGGGCCGCCGCCCAGGCCAAGTGGGGCGACCCCACGCTGCGCGGCCGCCGGGTCGGCGTCGCCGGCGTCGGCAAGGTCGGCCACCACCTGGTGGAGCACCTGCTCAAGGACGGTGCCGAGGTCGTGGTCACCGACGTTCGCGGCGAAGCCGTCGAGCGGATCACCTCCCGTCACCCCCAGGTCACCGCCGTCACCGACGCTGACGTCCTGATCAGGACCCCGCTGGACGTGTACGCGCCCTGCGCGCTCGGTGGCGCCCTCAACGACGACAGCGTGCCGGTGCTCACCGCCGCGGTCGTCTGCGGCGCGGCCAACAACCAGCTCGCGCACCCCGGTGTCGAGAAGGACCTCGCCGACCGCGGCATCCTGTACGCGCCCGACTACGTGGTCAACGCGGGCGGCGTGATCCAGGTCGCCGACGAACTGCACGGCTTCGACTTCGAGCGGGCCCGCACCAAGGCGACGAAGATCTTCGACACGACGCTGGCGATCTTCGAGCGGGCCGCGGCCGACGGCATCCCGCCCGCGGCGGCGGCCGACCGCCTCGCCGAGCAGCGCATGGCCGAGCGCACCCCGGCGGACCGCTGGCTGCGGCCCTCGGCCGCCCACTGACGGCACGGTGAGCACGCCCCCGCCAGGTCAGGCGGGGGCGTGTCCTCCATCACAAAGCGGACACCTGACCGCCCCGCCGTCGTACGGTGTGCCCGCGCCCGTCGTTCACCCGCAAGGCCTTCGCCGGCCGCCCGGGACACGGGCCGCAGACTGGAGATTCGGTCGTTACCACGCCCTGGCAGCCAGACCGCGGCGGAAGAAGGTAAAATCACGACTGACCAGCCAGGACGGGCCATCGGCGGGCCCCTGCTCCGACGCGCGTCGTGCGGGCGACGTACCGTGCGGCCTCGGAAGCAGGTACCGTTGAAGCCCTACGGACCGGGACTCTCGTGCGAGGGCCCGTTCCACATCGTGAACGCGTGTCAAGACTCGGGGCCGTCGAGCCCCACGTTGAGGGGGTCGAGCCAATGGGGCGCGGCCGGGCCAAGGCCAAGCAGACGAAGGTCGCCCGCCAGCTGAAGTACAACAGCGGCGGCACGGACCTGTCACGTCTGGCCGAAGAGCTGGGCGCATCGTCACCGCTGCCGGTAAATCCGCCGGAAGTACAGGAAGACGACGATGACGACGAGCTGGAAGACGACCCGTACGCACGGTACGCGGATCTCTACGGCGACGATGAGGACGACGAGGACGACGAGGAGTCCGAGCCCTCGTCCCAACGTCGTCGCGCTTGACGCAGCACAATCCAATCCAGCTTGACCGCTGACCCGGTCCGGGCACGCCCGGACCGGGTTTCGTGCTGCCCGCCGTGTGGGGCGCGGCCCCGGGCGCGCTAGTTCGCGTACTCACCGGTGAGCTCGACGGCCTCGGCGCGGTCGCCGCGCTCCAGGACCTCGCCGGCCACCCAGGCCTCCAGGCCCCGGTCGGCCAGCGTCGTCAGCGCCACGTCGACCGACTCCTCGGGGACCACGGCGACCATGCCGACACCCATGTTGAGGGTCTTCTCCAGCTCCAGGCGCGCCACCCCGCCGAGCTCTCCGACGGTCGAGAACACCGCGCCCGGCGTCCAGGTCGAGCGGTCCACGGTGACGCGCAGGTGGTCCGGGACCACCCGGGCCAGGTTGTTGGCCAGGCCGCCGCCGGTGACGTGCGAGAAGGCGTGCACCTCGGCGGTGCGGGTGAGTGCGAGGCAGTCCAGCGAGTAGATCCGGGTGGGCTCCAGCAGCTCCTCGCCGAGCGTGCGGCCGAACTCCGGGACCTCGCGGTCGAGCGCCCAGCCCGCCCGGTCGAAGAGCACATGACGCACGAGCGAGTACCCGTTGGAGTGAAGACCGGAGGACTCCATGGCGATCACCACGTCACCCTTACGGATGCGATCCGCGCCCAGCAGCCGGTCCGCCTCGACCACGCCGGTGCCGGCGCCCGCGACGTCGAACTCGTCCTCGCCGAGCAGGCCCGGGTGCTCGGCGGTCTCGCCGCCGACCAGGGCGCAGCCGGCCAGCACGCAGCCCTCCGCGATGCCCTTGACGATGGCGGCGACCCGGTCGGGGAAGACCTTGCCGACGCAGATGTAGTCGGTCATGAACAGCGGCTCGGCGCCGCACACGACCAGGTCGTCCACGACCATGCCGACGAGGTCGTGGCCGATGGTGTCGTACACGCCCATCCGGCGGGCGATGTCCACCTTCGTGCCCACGCCGTCGGTGGCGGAGGCCAGCAGGGGGCGCTCGTAGCGCTTGAGCGCGCTCGCGTCGAAGAGCCCGGCGAAGCCGCCAAGACCGCCCACGACCTCGGGGCGGGTGGCCTTCTTCACCCATTCCTTCATCAGCTCGACCGCGCGGTCGCCCGCCTCGATGTCGACTCCCGCCGCGGCGTAGCTGGCACCGGTGTTCTCGGACATGACTGTGAGGTGTCCTTGCGTCGTGTGCTTACGGACGACGGAGCGCGTCGGCGGCGTCGGGGCCGCCGGCCAGCTCGGTCTCCAGGAGGTGCTTGCCGAGCAGCTCGGGGTCCGGCAGCTCCATCGGGTACTCGCCGTCGAAGCAGGCGCGGCACAGGTCCGGCTTGGCGATGGTGGTCGCCTCGACCATGGCGTCGATCGAGATGTACGCCAGCGAGTCGGCGTCCAGCGACTTGCAGATCTCGTCGACGGTCAGCCCGTTGGCGATCAGCTCGGCACGGGTGGCGAAGTCGATGCCGAAGAAGCACGGCCACTTGATGGGCGGCGAGGAGATCCGGATGTGGACCTCGGCGGCGCCGGCCTCGCGCAGCATCCGGACCAGTGCGCGCTGGGTGTTGCCGCGGACGATCGAGTCGTCCACGACCACCAGGCGCTTGCCCCGGATGACCTCCTTGAGCGGGTTCAGCTTCAGGCGGATGCCCAGCTGCCGGATGGTCTGGCTGGGCTGGATGAACGTCCGGCCCACGTACGAGTTCTTCACCAGGCCCGAGCCGTACGGGATGCCGCTGGCCTCGGCGAAGCCCACGGCGGCCGGCGTGCCGGACTCCGGGGTCGGTATCACCAGATCGGCGTCGGCCGGGGCCTCCTTGGCCAGCCGGCGGCCCATCTCCACCCGGGAGAGGTAGACATTGCGCCCGGCGATGTCGGTGTCGGGGCGGGCCAGGTAGACGTACTCGAAGACGCAGCCCTTGGGCCTGGCCTCCGCGAAGCGGGAGGAGCGCAGCCCGTTCTCGTCGATGACGACCAGCTCACCGGGCTCGATCTCCCGGATGAAGCTCGCGCCGACGATGTCCAGGGCGGCGGACTCCGACGCGACCACCCAGCCGCGCTCCAGGCGGCCCAGCACCAGCGGGCGGATGCCCTGCGGGTCGCGGGCGGCGTAGAGGGTGTGCTCGTCCATGAACACCAGGCTGAAGGCGCCCTTGACCTTGAGCAGCACCTGGCGGGCGGCCTCCTCGACGGACAGCGGCTTGCCGTCCGCGTCGGCCTGCCCGGCCAGCAGCGCCGTCACCAGGTCGGTGTCGTTGGTCGCTGCGACCTTGGTGGCCCGCCCGTTGCCCTGCGGCAGCGCGGCGACCATCTCGGCCAGCTCGGCGGTGTTGACCAGGTTGCCGTTGTGGCCGAGGGCGATGGAGCCGCTGGCCGTGGCGCGGAAGGTGGGCTGGGCGTTCTCCCAGACCGACGCACCCGTGGTCGAGTAACGGGCATGCCCGACCGCGATGTGGCCCTTGAGGGAGCCGAGGGAGGTTTCGTCGAAGACCTGGGAGACCAGACCCATGTCCTTGAAGACCAGGATCTGGGAGCCGTTGCTCACTGCGATGCCCGCGGACTCCTGTCCGCGGTGCTGCAGGGCGTACAGCCCGAAGTAGGTGAGCTTGGAGACCTCTTCGCCGGGAGCCCAGACACCGAAGACGCCGCAAGCGTCCTGGGGGCCCTTCTCACCGGGGAGCAGGTCGTGGTTGAGTCGTCCGTCACCACGTGGCACGTCTCCGAGTCTAGGGCAGGTTGCGGTGTCGTCCGAACGAGGGAACCCGACAAACCCGTGTTCTATGCGCGTAAACCCATGGGGCGCATGGGCATGTGACCTTCGTCCTGCACGGTCCCGACCGACCTCGCGGGCGTGGTTCCCGGTCGCGGATCACGGCCGTCGGCCCGGCCGCGGCGCCTGCGTTCCCACCGGGGGTCGCTGACGCTGTCCGGGCGAAGGTCGCCCGGGCCCTTGGTGCGGCGCACGACCAGGTCGCCCCCGCAGGTCCGGTCGCCCCGGGTCACCTCCGCCCAGCACACAGGCCGGCTCTTCCGGTAACGGCGACGCGCCACCTGATCACAGGCATCAGGACCGGCACACGTCCTCCGGCGCGAAGTCGATCACGGCGACCGGCGCCGCCGGCAGCATCGGCGCCTGACGGGGACGACCTCGCCGGCTCAGCCGAGCAGGGGCAGGTACGGGGCGAGGTCGGCGCGCTCGCCGCTCGCGGAGACGGTGCCGGCGGCGAGGGCGGTGTCCCAGGTCGTGCGCCCGGTGGCCAGGCGCACCCACGTGACGGGGTCGGTCTCCACGACGTTGGGCGGGGTGCCGCGGGTGTGCCGGGGGCCGGGGACGCACTGGACGGCCGCGTACGGCGGCACGCGGACCTCGACGGAGTTGCCGGGCGCGGTGACGGCGAGGGTGTCGGCCAGCAGCCGGACCACGGCGGCGAGCGCCTGCCGGTCCAGCGGGACGGGGACACCGGTCGCCGTGGCCAGGTCGTCGCTGTGCACGACGAGTTCTACGAGGCGGGTGACGAGGAAGTCCGGCGCGCGCATCGCGCCCAGCGTGATGGCGATCACCCGGGCCGGGTCGACCGCCTCGGGCAGCGCGTCGTGCAGGGAGGCCGCCGCCGACTCCAGGCGCCCGGCGGCGTCCGCGGTGCCGAGCGCGGCCTCACGGGTGTCGGTGTCCAGGTTGACGGCGATGCGGTTGGTGGAGCGGGCCCAGCCGGTCAGGTCCAGGTCCGCCCTGGCCGGGGCCGGTTCGCCGAGCACCCGGGGGACCACCTCGATCTGGCGCGCCATGTGCACCAGCAGGTGGAGAACGTCCCAGCCGGGCAGCCCCGAGGAGGCGGACAGCTGCTCCGTGCTCAGGGCGCGGGCGGCGTCGAGGACGTGTCCCGCCTGGGCGGTGAGCGCGGCGGCGGTCCGCGCCGGGTCGTAGGTGCGGGGGCGGCGGGCGGCGGGCGGCATGGCGTGCAGCCTACGCGCCGGCCGGGCCCCGCACCGGGACCGCGGCGGTCAGGCCTGGCGCGCCCGCTCGAAGGTGATCAGCAGACCCTCGACGGCGCCGGGACCGATGCGGCCCTTGACGTCGGCGGCGGTGATCGCCTTGAGCTGCCAGCCGTCCTCGGCGTGCTTGTTGAGCGTCTTCTCCAGCTTGTCGCTGTCGATCGCGTCCCCTATGAGCGACTCACGGAAGTTGACGACCTTGTACTCGTACATCGGTCAGGACCCCTCGTCGTGGCGGTGGTTGCCTTGCGGACGCAGGTTAACCCGCCACCGGGCGCACCGGTCCGGCCACCCGGTCGATCAGCGGTCCGTGTTCCACGTCGGCGGAGAGCAGGGCCAGTTCCGCGCCCTCGAAGGGCGCCCCGAACAGCAGCGTGTCGCGCAGCCGGCTGTCGCCGGGCGCGTGGGCGTCGCCGGGGATCGCCGAACCGGGCCACACCGGGCAGGAGAAGACCGGCACGCGGCCCGCGGTGTCGTCGGCCGCGTAGACCCACACGCGGGTGTCCTCGTCCTCGCGGGACAGCACCCGCAGCACCGGCAGTTCGTCCCGGCGCAGTGCCGCGGCCCGCCGCATCGCCGGCAGCCCGGTGACCAGCAGGGTGAACCCGGCCAGGGCGACCGGGAGCAGGAACGGTACGGCAGCGGCCGCGCACAACGGCAGCCCGACGGCGACCGGCACGAGGCCGCGGCGGCGCAGCGCGGGCACCGGCGCGGGCAGCCGCAGGCGCACGGCACCGGCGGCGTTGGCCGCGAGCAGCCGCTGGCGGCGCCGGACCGCGAGACGGTGACGGGCGCCGGCCCAGCACAGGGCGAGCGCCGCGCTGACCGGCAGGGCGGTCGCGGGCTCGGCGAGCCACACCAGCAGCGCCACAGACAGCGGGGCCGACACCAA
This sequence comes from Streptomyces sp. NPDC046977, assembly GCF_040644455.1. Taxonomy (NCBI): domain Bacteria; kingdom Bacillati; phylum Actinomycetota; class Actinomycetes; order Kitasatosporales; family Streptomycetaceae; genus Streptomyces; species Streptomyces sp. NPDC046977. The sequence continues at coordinate 74,746 of NZ_JBEYWO010000002.1, read as the reverse complement.
GGTGAGCCAGGGCAGCCGGAACAGCCAGTACACCTGGGCGGCCGCCAGCCAGCAGTGCGGTGCCGCAAGACCCCCGGGCGCGAGGACCAGGACGGCGCCGACGGCGACGGCCAGCGCCAGGGCGCCCCACCACGGCCGGGACCACACGGCCGGCCGGCAGGCCGCCCAGCGCCTGGTGTCGCGGGCACGCCACAAGGGCAGTTCGCCGGGGGCTCTGCGGTCGCTCACGCGTGGAGTATGGACCGGCCGTCCGTGCTGCCGGTTACCAAAAGGTCAACGCGCCCCCGCGCCCAGCGGCACGGAGGCGCGTCGTCAGCGCCGTGCGGTCAGCCCAGCAGGGCCGGGATCGTGTCCTCGTGCGCCGTGCGCAGTTCGTCCAGCCCGATCGTGAACTGGCCCTGCACCTCGACCGATTCGCCGTCCACGACACCGATGCGCGTCGCGGGCAGGCCGCGTGCGCCGCACATGTCGGTGAAGCGGAGCTCCTCGCTGCGCGGGACCGAGACGACCGCCCGTCCGGCGGACTCGGAGAACAGGAACACGAACGGGTCCAGGCCGTCCGGCACCACGAGCCGCGCGCCGTTCCCGCCGCGCAGGCAGGACTCGACCACGGCCTGCACCAGGCCGCCGTCCGACAGGTCGTGGGCGGCGTCGATCATGCCGTCCCGGGAGCCCGAGATCAGGATCTCGCCGAGCAGCCGCTCGCGCTCCAGGTCGACCTTCGGGGGCAGGCCGCCGAGGTGGTCGTGGACGACCTGGGACCAGGCCGAACCGCCGAACTCCTCACGGGTGTCGCCGAGGAGGTAGAGCAGCTGCCCCGTCTCCGCGAACGCGACCGGCGTGCGGCGGGCGACGTCGTCGATGACACCGAGCACGGCGACCACCGGCGTCGGGTGGATGGCGACGTCCCCGGTCTGGTTGTACAGCGAGACGTTGCCGCCGGTCACCGGCGTGCCCAGCTGCAGGCAGCCGTCCGCGAGGCCGCGGACGGCCTCCGCGAACTGCCACATGACGGCGGGGTCCTCGGGCGAACCGAAGTTCAGGCAGTCGGAGACGGCGAGCGGCTTGGCGCCGGTCGTCGCGACATTGCGGTAGGCCTCGGCCAGCGCGAGCTGCGCGCCCGTGTACGGGTCGAGCTTCGCGTAGCGGCCGTTGCCATCCGTGGCGATGGCGACGCCGAGCCCGGTCTCCTCGTCGACGCGGATCATGCCCGAGTCCTCGGGCATGGCCAGCACGGTGTTGCCCTGCACGAAGTGGTCGTACTGGGAGGTGATCCAGGACTTGGAGGCCTGGTTCGGGGAGGAGACCAGCCGCATGACCTGGTCGCGCAGCTCCTCGGCCGTCCCCGGGCGAGGCAGCTTGTTCGCGTCGTCGGCCTGCAGCGCGTCCTGCCACGACGGGCGGGCGTAGGGGCGCTCGTAGACCGGGCCCTCGTGGGCGACGGTGCGCGGGTCCACGTCGACGATCTTGCCGCCGTGCCAGAAGATCTCCAGCCGGTCGCCGTCGGTGACCTCACCGATGACGGTCGCGATGACGTCCCACTTCTCGCAGATCTCCAGGAACCGGGCGACCTTCTCCGGCTCGACGACCGCGCACATGCGCTCCTGCGACTCGCTCATGAGGATCTCCTCGGGCGAGAGCGTGGAGTCGCGCAGCGGTACGTCGTCGAGGGTGACGCGCATGCCGCCGGAGCCGTTGGAGGCGAGCTCGGAGGTGGCGCAGGACAGTCCGGCCGCGCCGAGGTCCTGGATACCGACGACGAGCTTCTCCCGGAAGGCCTCCAGGGTGCACTCGATGAGCAGCTTCTCCTGGAAGGGGTCGCCGACCTGGACGGCCGGGCGCTTCGACGGCTTGGCGTCGTCGAAGGTCTCCGAGGCCAGGATCGAGGCGCCGCCGATGCCGTCGCCGCCCGTGCGGGCGCCGTAGAGGATGACCTTGTTGCCGGCGCCGGACGCCTTGGCGAGGTGGATGTCCTCGTGCCGCATGACGCCGATCGCGCCGGCGTTGACCAGCGGGTTGCCCTGGTAGCAGGAGTCGAAGACGACCTCGCCGCCGATGTTGGGCAGGCCCAGGCAGTTGCCGTAGCCGCCGATGCCCGCGACGACACCGGGCAGGACGCGCTTGGTGTCGGGGTGGTCGGCGGCGCCGAAGCGCAGCGGGTCGACGACCGCGACCGGCCGCGCGCCCATCGCGATGATGTCGCGCACGATGCCGCCCACGCCGGTGGCCGCGCCCTGGTAGGGCTCGACGTACGAGGGGTGGTTGTGCGACTCGACCTTGAAGGTGACGGCGTAGCCCTGGCCGACGTCGACGACGCCGGCGTTCTCGCCGATGCCGACGAGGAGGGCGTCCGACTGCGGGGCCTTCTCGCCGAACTGGCGGAGGTGGACCTTCGAGGACTTGTACGAGCAGTGCTCGGACCACATCACCGAGTACATGGCGAGTTCGGCGCCCGTGGGACGGCGGCCGAGGATCTCGACCACGCGCTCGTACTCGTCCTTCTTCAGTCCGAGTTCGGCCCAGGGCAGTTCGACGTCGGGGGTCACGGCCGCGTGCTCGACCGTGTCCAGAGGCGTGCGGCTCATGCGGTGACCAGCTTCTTGAGGATCGAGGTGAAGAATCCGAGGCCGTCGGTGCGCCCCGTCCCGATGAGGGACTCCACCGCGTGCTCGGGGTGCGGCATCAGGCCGACGACATTGCCCGCGGCGTTGGTGACGCCGGCGATGTCGCGCAGCGAGCCGTTGGGATTCAGGCCGGCGTAGCGGAACACCACGCGGCCTTCCGCCTCCAGCTCGTCCAGGACGTGCTCGTCGGCGACGTAGCGGCCGTCGATGTTCTTCAGCGGGATGCTGATCTCCTGGCCCTGCTCGTAATCCGCGGTCCAGGAGGTCGTGTTGTTCTCGACGACCAGCTTCTGGTCCCGGCAGATGAAGTGCAGGTGATTGTTGCGCAACATCGCGCCCGGCAGGAGATGAGTCTCGGTGAGCACCTGGAAGCCGTTGCAGATACCCAGGACCGGAAGGCCGTCCTTGGCGCCCGCGATGATCGAGTCCATGACGGGCGAGAAGCGGGAAATCGCCCCCGCGCGCAGATAGTCGCCGTAACTGAATCCGCCCGGCAGGACGACGGCGTCGACCTGGTGCAGATCCTTGTCCCGGTGCCAGAGCGGAACCGCCTCGGCGCCGGCCAGGCGCACGGCACGCTGCGTGTCCCGGTCGTCCAGCGTGCCGGGGAAGGTGACGACGCCGATGCGCGCCGTCACGACTCCACCTTCACGACGAAGTCCTCGATGACGGTGTTGGCGAGGAAGGTCTCGGCCATCTCGCGGATACGGGCGAGGGCGGCGTCGTCGACCGGACCCTCCAGTTCGAGCTCAAAACGCTTGCCCTGGCGGACGTCGGCGATTCCCTCGAACCCCAGGCGCGGCAGTGCACGCTGCACCGCCTGGCCCTGCGGGTCGAGGATCTCCGGCTTGAGCATGACGTCGACTACGACGCGTGCCACGGTCACTCCCGGTGGTGTGCTGCGGTGATGTCCCCACCGTACCCTGCCGGAAAGTCTACGCGGGTAGATAAGCCGGAATGGTCCCGGAATATCGGGTGACCGGATTGCCCGGGCACAGCCGGGGAAATTCTCCGGGCGCGCTCCCGGGAAAAGATTTCCGCATATAAAAAGGGAAAGCATTGACCCCGGGCCGCCGACTTCGGTAGAACAACGGGGCCAAGGCAGGCTCCCAGCCTTCTCCACGAAAGGACCGGCATCCATGGCGCAGCGCGTAGTGGTCACCCTCTCCGACGACCTCGACGGCGGTGAAGCAGCGGAAACGGTCACTTTCGGCCTCGACGGGAAGTCGTACGAGATCGACCTCTCTTCCGGGAACGCCGAGGCGCTGCGCACCGCACTCGCGCCGTACGTCGAGGCCGGACGCCGCCACAGCCGGCTCGGCAAGACCTACAAGCACACCGCGCTGACCTCCGACCCGGCCACCGTCCGCGCCTGGGCGCGTTCCAACGGCTTCGACGTGCCGCCGCGCGGCCGCATTCCGAAGAAGGTCTACGAGGCGCACGCCGCCGCCAACTGATGTCCGCGAGCCGGCCCCCGGCCGAACGGATTGGACAGCCACCCCCGTTGATCCGCTAGAGTCAGAGGCGCGCCGAGGGCAGGGCCGAAAGGCCGGGCTCACGGATCACGCGGGTGTAGTTCAGTAGTAGAACATCCTCCTTCCAGGGGGAAGGCGCAGTGTGCGATCCCTGTCACCCGCTCTGACTGCTCGACCGGTCTTCACGATCGGGTAGAGTGGTCGCGTCCTGCGGACGTGGCTCAGTTGGTAGAGCATCACCTTGCCAAGGTGAGGGTCGCGAGTTCGAATCTCGTCGTCCGCTCAAGAAAAGAAGGCCCCGGTCATTCGACCGGGGCCTTCTTCGTGCGCGTTCGCCTTTTCCGTCGGCCGCGGCTTTGTGACCGTCCCCACATCGTGGCGGGCCGGGGCGCCGGGGCCGGAGACCGCCGGCACGCCGGATCGCGCCCGGACACCGGCCGAGACCGGTACCGGGCTGGGGAATTGGGCTCCCGCGGCCGCGCGCGGGGCAGCGCCGTGCCCGGCACGCGGACCGCCGGGACGGCCCGCGGCACACGCCACGGCGAAAGGACAGGGCGTGGTGTGTGCCGAGCACTCCCCGGGTTGGCTATAGTGGATGACGCACCGCACGGGAACGCGCGGCGCATGCGGACGTAGCTCAGTTGGTAGAGCGCAACCTTGCCAAGGTTGAGGTCGCGAGTTCGAGCCTCGTCGTCCGCTCAGGAAAGAAGGCCCCGGTCATTCGACCGGGGCCTTCGGCGTTCCCGGGGCGATCCGGGAGGGGGACGCGGCGCCCCGCCCGAGCGTGTCGGCGCGCGGGCACCGGGGCGCGGCGCCGATCCTGACGGCACCGCGCGGCGCGCGCCGCCCGCCCCGGCCGGGGTGCCCGATCAGGAGGTCCCCCATGCGCAAGTCCCTCCGGGCGGCGGCCCGCGAGGCCGTACGGACCATGGGCCGAGTCCTCACCAGGGAACTGGTCGCGCTGGGCGAGCTGTACTTCGCGATCGACGGGACGCAGCCCGTCCCGCCGGCCGCCCGCCGGGACGGGCTGCCCCCGGGTCATCCGGAACGCCTGTGCCCCGAGGTGCCGCTGAGTCCCCTGGAGCGGTCGCTCGCCCGCGAACTGCGGCTCGGACCGGCCCGCTGACACCCCACCCACCCGCGAAGGGCGTAGCGCTGACGCCGCGTCGGCCGCGTCCTGGCCCGCCGTCCACAGGCTGTGGACGGCGAACCGGGCAGGAGGGCGGAAGGACGGGGGAACGGCAGCGGGCCCCGGCCGGGAACGACCGGGGCCCGCGACGCCGCGAGGCAGGGGCTACCAGCTCAGGCCCGTGAGGCGCTCGTAGGCCTCGAGGTACCGGGTGCGGGTCCGCTCCACGACGTGCGCCGGCAGGGCCGGCGGGGGCTGCTCGCTGCGCCGGTCCCAGCCGGACTCGGCGGAGGTCAGCCAGTCCCGCACGATCTGCTTGTCGTAGCTGGGCTGGGCCCGGCCCGGCTCCCACTCCTCGGCGGGCCAGAAGCGGGACGAGTCGGGGGTCAGCACCTCGTCGGCGATGGTCAGCGTCCCGCCGTCGAAGCCGAACTCGAACTTGGTGTCGGCCAGGATGATGCCGCGCTCCCGGGCGATGTCACGGGCCCGCGAGTAGACCGCGAGGGTCGCCTGGCGCAGCGCGGCGGCGGTGTCGGCGCCGACCTGGCGGGCGACCTCCTCGTAGCTGACGTTCTCGTCGTGCTCGCCGACCGCGGCCTTGGTGGCGGGGGTGAAGATCGCCGCGGGCAGCTCGGAGCCGTCGGTCAGGCCCTCGGGCAGTGCCAGCCCGCACACCGTGCGGTCGGCCCGGTACTCCAGCAGACCGGAACCGGTCAGGTAGCCGCGCGCCACGCACTCGACCGGGACCATGCTGAGCGACCTGCAGATCGTGGTGCGGCCCTCCCACTCGGCCGGGGCGCCCGCGGGGAGTTCGGTGGACAGCACATGGTTCGGCAGGAGATCGGCGATCTTGTCGAACCACCACAGGGACAGCTGGGTCAGGACCCGGCCCTTGTCCGGGATCTCGGTGGGCAGCACCCAGTCGTACGCGGAGAGCCGGTCGCTGGCAACCATCACCAGCTCACCGGCCTCGTTCTGGTACAGATCGCGCACCTTGCCGGTGTGCAGGTGCACGAGTCCCGGTACCTGCACGGGCTCGGGCTTCTCGACGAATCCGGACATGGGGGCCTCCCCGATCGGTGGTTCGGCTCCCGATTCTCCCGCACGCCGCCCCGACGGGCGCGAGGCGGGGTGTCAGCCGTGTTTGCAGATGCGGTCCAGCAGATTGGCGGTGGCCCGCTGCACGCGCTCGTCGACATGCCCGGGGCGGTCCAGCGCGGGCGACCAGGCGAAGGTGCCGGAGGCGAAGACGTACGCCCCGGACGGCGCCCGGTACAGCGAGGTCTCCTGGTGCGCCCGACGGCCCGCGGAGTCCTCGTACGGGGAGTGCGCGAGCAGGATGCGCTCGGAGTAGCCGGGCAGGGGGGTGCGCGGGAAGTAGCGGTCCGCCTCGCCGGCCACCAGGTCCTCGATCTCGTCGCCCTCGCCGGCTCCCGCGGCCTCCCACAGCCAGTGGTCGGCGTTGCGCACCACCAGCGGGGACGGCTCCGGCACCCGGCCGGCGTACTGCACCCCGATCACCAGTTGCTCGGGCTCGCCCATGTCGCGCCACAGCGCGCTGCGGCCGGGCGGCGCGTCCCGGCGCTTGCGGCAGCTGAGCAGCCGGTCGGGGTCACCGGCCGGGGACGGGCCCAGCTCGGTCTGCCAGTACATGGTGTTGGCGGAGAGGAAGACCAGCGAGGTGCCGCCGTCCCGGGCGGCCTCGACGGCGCGCCGCATGGGGACGGTCCAGTACTCGTCGTGGCCGGGGAAGACGATGCCCCGGTAGCGGGAAGGATCGATCCTGCCGGCGTGCAGGTCGCGGGCGTCGCCGTAGGCCAGGTCGTAGCCGTAGCGCTCGGCCCAGCGGATGAAGTCGTAGGCGTGGCCCACGTGCAGCGGCAGCCCGGCGCCCGCGAACGGCCGGTCGAAGGAGACCGTGACCGCGGCCTCCTCCTCGCCGAGCAGCCGGCCCTGCTCGTCCCAGGCGTGGTAGAGGCTGGCACCGGTCCTGCCGTTCTCGGGGTAGAGGTTGTACGCCTGCCAGGTCACGTCCGGCAGCAGCAGGAGCAGATCGGCCGGGCGGTCGTCGCGCACGGTGAAGGGGATGTGGCTGCGGTAGCCGTCCTGCGTGGTCAGCACGGCGACATAGGCGCCGGGGTTCCAGTAGGAGGGGACCTGCAGCCGCCAGGACTGCCACCAGTGGTGGCAGGAGACCGTGCGGCCGGCGGTGAGCGGGACCGGCTGCACGATGCCGGACAGCCGCGGGCTGGTGCCCACCTGGGCCGCGCCGTCGCCGCCGTAGTGGCCGATGCGGTAGACGTCGACGTTGTAGCTCTGCGGCGGGTCGACGGTGACACGGAAGTCGATCGCGTCGCCCGGGGCCACGGAGGCGCCGGTGGCGAAGCCCTTGATCTGGCAGCGCACATCGTCCGCGGAACGGGGTCCCGGGACGCGCGGCGCGCCGTGCGACTCGCCGCGGGAGGCCGTCAGATCGACGTACCAGGGAACGACCTGGCCGGTGTCGTCCAGATACTGCTCGGCCCCGCGCAGCCAGGGCACCGGGCCCTGCCCGAACGGGTCGGTGACGCCGTGCGCCAGCGCTCCGGACTGCCACCGGTGGACCTGCTCCCTCACCACGATTCTTCCCCTCCTCGCCGTCCCCCGAGGTGGTGTACGCGTGCCCAGGTCCAGGACATCACACAATGCGCTGTCCCGGTCACTGTTCGTGGCGTTTTATTGGAAGGGATTCACGCCGACGGGACATATCCGGTCAACTTCCGGTCAGACGAGCCGTATCGGCTTCTCGGGGCGTACGCCCACCGCCGTGAGCCAGGAGCGCAGCGGGGCCGCGTCCCCGTTCTCCACGAGCCGGAGCACCGGCCAGGACAGGTCGCCCCGGCGCACCCCGCCGACCAGCAGGGCCGGGCCGTCCAGCCAGTCGAGGCCGGGGGCCGCGCCCGCGGTGTCCACGGCGGCGCAGCAGACCATGGCCGTGACGTGGTCGGTGAGCAGTTCCCGGCCGGTGCGGGGCGGCAGCAGGTGGTAGACGGGGGCGAACGCGCCGTCCACGGCGGCCTGGGCCGCGGCCTCCTCGCGGGTGGTCTCCTCCCGCGCGGCCTCCTCGCGGGCCACGTGCCGGGTGATCCGGGCGGCCAGCTCCTCGCTGCCGCCCGCCGACAGCCGGTCCAGCACCCGGGCCAGGGTCGCGCGGCCGGGCTGGTCGGGGGCGCCGGACAGACCCGCGGCCGCGCCCGTGGGGACGGACACCCGACGGGGACCGAGCGCCCCGGCCGGTTCGTGCGCCTCGTCGAGGACGGTGATCAGGCGGGCGGCGTCGCTGCGCCAGATCCGGTCCACGACCTCTTCGGGATAGGTGTCCCACGCGACCGGCGACCAGTCCGGGCCCTGCTGCCGCGGACCGCCGTGGAACAGCCGCGCCGCCAGCAGCGAGGCGGCCTCGTCGACAGTGCCCGGCTCCTCCAGCAGGTCGCACGCGGGGCGCTCGCCCAGCCGCGACTCGAACCCCTCGGCCAGCCGGTCCCGCCGCGACAGCTCGGTCAGCGCCGCCACCACGCCCGCGTCCAGCCGGGACGGCCAGCGCCCCATCCGCCAGGCCGGCAGCGCCACCCGGGTCAGCAGCCGGTCCCAGCCCGCGTAGGCGAGGCCCACCTGCTCCTGGGCCACGATCCGCAGCCCGTAGTCGACCGCCTGGGCCCGCTCCGAGGCGGCGCCGGCCACCGCGCGCTCCATCTCGGCGGCATGCACCCGGCAGGCGCGCAGCAGCAGCTTGGCGACCCAGCCGAGGAAGGCGTACGCGGGCCGGCGTATCCATCCGGTGAGCGAGGGCTCGTAGGCCGCCGTGGCCACGCCGGCCGCCGCGTCCAGCCCGCGTACGAAGCGGCGGGCCGCCGCGATGTCCGGATCGGCCGCGGGACCCGTGCCCGCCACGACCGGGGCGAGCAGCGCCCGCAGCTCGGCGACCCGCATCCACCACATGAAGGGCGAGCCGATCACCAGGGCCGGCGCCTGCGGCGGTGCCTTGCGGCGCGTGCCGTGGGTGCGGTCCTCCAGCCAGCTGTCGCAGTCCGGGGTCAGTTCTATCGCGGAGGGCACGGGCACCTGGAGGCGCACCGCGAGGTCCCGCACCATGCGGTAGAGGTCCGGGGCGGACTTCTCGGCGACCGGGACCGTCGGGCTCACCGCCGGTCGCGCCCGGACGACGACGGCCGCGACGCCGCCCGCGAGCAGCAGCACCAGCAGCGCGCCCCCGACGACCAGCCAGCGCAGGATCTCCGAGGTCTCGCCGACGATCCGGCCCGTCGCGCCGCCGACCAGCAGCACGACCGCCAGCGCGGCGGGCAGCAGCACCACCGCCAGCGCGATGCTGCGAATCCGCAGGACGGCCAGCGCGCGTGCCCGCGCGGCTCCTTCACCTGCTTCCCCGGCCAACGGTGTGCTCACCCCCAAGCTGCTGACGCGACTGCATGCCCCCACTGTCGCACCGCCCACGGACACCGCAATGCCGGTAGGGCCGATTGTGCGGTGGTCGTGCGCTCTCGCAGTGCGCTTGCGCCGCACCCTAGTTGGGCCCCGGGCTCACGTCAGCAGGATGGGCAAGCCATCACCCCTTGGAGTGGCCTTGCCCAGGGTTCAGCCCCTGGCGGCCTTTTCCGCGATATCCGAACGATGGTGCGAGCCCTTCAGGCCGATCCGGGCCACCGCCCGGTACGCGCGCTCGCGGGCCTTGGCGAGGTCCGCCCCGGTCGCCGTGACCGACAGGACGCGGCCCCCCGCGCTCACCACCCGCCCGTCGGCGTCCGCCTTGGTGCCCGCGTGCAGCACGTAGGCGTGCTCGTCCTCGGCGGCGACCTCGTCCAGGCCGGTGATCGGGTCACCGGTGCGCGGCGTGCCGGGGTAGTTCTCGGACGCGACCACGACGGTGACCGCCGCGCCCTCGCTCCAGCGCAGCGCGGGGAAGGCGGCCAGCCGGCCGCTCGCCGCGGCCCGCAGCAGCCCCGCCAGCGGGGTCTTGAGGCGGGCCAGCACGACCTGGGTCTCCGGGTCGCCGAAGCGCGCGTTGAACTCGATGACCCGCACACCGCGCGAGGTGATGGCCAGGCCCGCGTACAGCAGCCCGGAGAAGGGCGTGCCGCGGCGGCGCAGTTCGTCGACGGTCGGCTGGAGCACCGTGCGCTCCACCTCCTCGACCAGCCGCGGGTCGGCCCACGGCAGCGGGCTGTACGCGCCCATGCCGCCGGTGTTGGGGCCCTCGTCCGCGTCGTGGGCGCGCTTGAAGTCCTGCGCGGGCTGGAGCGGGACGACGGTCTCGCCGTCGGTGACGGCGAAGAGCGAGACCTCCGGGCCGTCCAGGTACTCCTCGATCACGACGCGCTCGCAGGCGTTGGCGTGGGCCCGGGCGGCCTCCAGGTCGTCGGTCACCACGACGCCCTTGCCCGCGGCCAGGCCGTCGTCCTTGACGACGTACGGGGCGCCGAAGGCGTCCAGCGCCTCGTCGACCTCGGCGGGGGTGGTGCACACGTACGCGCGCGCGGTGGGCACCGCGGCCGCCGCCATCACGTCCTTGGCGAACGCCTTGGAGCCCTCCAGGGCCGCGGCCTCTCGCGAGGGGCCGAAGCAGTCGATGCCGCGGGCGCGCACCGCGTCCGCGACGCCCGCCACGAGCGGGGCCTCGGGGCCGACGATCACGAGGTCGGCCCCCAGCCGGGTCGCGAGGTCCGCGACCGCGTCCCCGTCCAGGGGGTCCACCGCGTGCAGCCGCGCCACCTCGGCGATGCCGGCGTTCCCGGGGGCGCAGTGCAGCGCCGCCACGTCGGGGTCGAGGGACAGAGCGCGGCACAGGGCATGTTCGCGGGCACCGCCGCCGATGACAAGGACGTTCACGGCGCCAAGGGTATCGGCTGGCCACCGGCTCCCCCGTGCCCCTCCCGACGCCCGCGGTCGTCACTCGTTCGGGTGCTGCCTGCGGGAGCCCATACCTGATCAAGCACCCCGTAAGGGCGGAATTACCGTCATCCACTTCGCAAGCTCAGCCGTTCGGCGGTAAGAAGGGGGCTCCGTCATCGACGTCACGAGGGAGCGTGCAGGTGAGCCAGCCGGACATGTATCCCGAGGAAGTACCTCGGGAGGAACCGAAACGGCGGGCGCTCCACCGGCAGCGGGAGGACCTGCGGGCACCCTCGTTCCCGCTGGGCGACTGGGGCGAGCCCGCGGAACGGCTGGAGGAGCTCTACCGCTGGGCCGAGGCGGAGGCGCTGCGCACGGTCGAGTGGTACCTCGCCGACCGGGTGCGCAAGCGGCTGTGGGCCAGGGGGCTGCGGGTCGCGGCCGCACTGGCCGCGACCTCCGGCGCCGTCGTCGCCGTGACCGGCGCGGGGGTGCGCGACCGCTGGGCGTACGCCGCGCTGCTGCTGGCCGTGGTCTGCGTCGGTCTGGACCGCCATCTCGGCCTGACCGCCGGCTGGATGCGGGACGTGGCCACCGCGCAGGCCGTGCAGCGCCGTCTGGAGGCACTGCGCTACGACTGGGCCTCGGAGTCCGTGCGCGAGGTGCTCGGCCCCACCGAGGGGACCGCGGCCGAGGCGGCCGAGCGCTGTCTGACGGTGCTGCGCCGCTTCTCCGAGGACGTCTCGGAGCTCGTACGGTCCGAGACCGCCGACTGGATGCTGGACTTCCGGGCCGGCGGCGCCCCCCTGCGCACGCAGTCCCTGACCTGGGGATGGGGCGCGCGGAGCCCGGAGGGCGGCGGTACGCCCGGCACCGGCGGGCGGTTCCCGCTGCTGCCGGGCGGCCGGCCGAACATGCCGCGCCAGCGGCCCCCGGAGGGGCCGCGCGCCGGCTGAACCGCGCCTTGGGAACGGCTAACTGAAGACGATCATCGAGCCCTGGCCGAGCGACCGGGTGGCGGCCGCGTGCAGCCCGAGCCACACGTGCCGTTCCCGCGCGAAGGGGCCGCCGTCGCCGGAAGCGGGCGCGGCGGCCGGCTCCTCCAGCTCGGTGGGCCCGGCCGGCGGCAGGGGCGGGGGCGGCGGGTTGAGCGGGTCGATGCCGATGACCGGCGCCACGAAGTCCAGCTCGCGCAGCAGCCCGTGGGCCGAGCCCAAGGGGCCGCCGCCCTCCAGCAGTTCGTCGTTGACCAGCGGGAAGGGGAAGTCCAGCGGCACATAGGCGCCGGCGTGGTCGTAGTGCCACACCAGGTGCGACTGCTGGGCGGTGGTCTCGAACATCTCCAGCAACTGCTCGTAGTCCCCGCCGAGTTCGTCGACAGGGGTGACGGCCAGGCCCTGGATCTGCAGCAGGTACGCCCTGCGCAGGAAGTGCAGCGCGTCGTAGTCGAAACCGGCGACCGGCGCGACGTCGCCGGACAGGCCGGGCATGTAGCTGTAGACGGGCACCGGTGGCAGACCGGCGTCGCTCAGTGCCTTGTCGTAGCGGGCGATTTCCTCGGCGAACGGGTTGTCCGGGCTGTGGCAGAGCACGTCCACCAGGGGAACCAGCCACAAGTCGCAGGCCACAGGCGCTCCAAGTCCTTCCGTACGTGGTCGGGCCAGCGTAGTCGGCTAGGAGGCGGGGGGCCGACGCATCAGGGCGAGAGAGTGGTCGTTGAATTCCTCCATGATCCGCTGGGCGGTCTCCGGATCGCGCTTCTCGACCGCGCCCACCAGCTCCACGTGGTCCGCCCAGCACACCCCCTCCAGGGAGGTGCGGGCGCGCAGGAAGGGCACCTCGTACACCCAGGTCTGCATGCGGATGCGGTCCAGGAACTCGGCGACATGGGCATTGCCGGCCAGCGCGGTCAGCTCGCGCCAGAAGCGGATGTCGTGGCCGATGAGCACGTCCAGCTCACCGGCCCGGGCGGCCGGCGCGGCGGCCTCCGCGCGGCGGCGGACGGAGGCGACCGCGGCCGGTTCGACCTCCCGCATGCCGCGTGTGGCGATCCGCCGGAAGATGCCCTCCACGACCAGGGTGCGGGCCCCCACCATGGAGCGGAACTCGGATTCGCTGAAGCGGCGCACCTGGAAGCCGCGATGGTGCTCGACCTCGAGCAGTCCCTGCGCGGCGAGGTCGACCAGCGCCTCGCGCACAGGCGTCGCGGAGACCTCGTACAGCTCGGCGATCTCCTTCACGGTGAAGTGGCGTCCGGCGGCCATGCGGCCGGTGAGCACCTCGTCGCGCAGAGCGTCGGCGATCTGCTGGCGCAGACTGCTCCGTCTGACGGGGCGCCCTGCGTCTGCACCATCCCGCATGCCCGGTGCCTCCCTCGGATGTGCGTGCGCCTGAATGCGCCTCACCCTATGCGAGGCCCGGCCGCGGGTGGTCGGCGCCTGTGGCGTCGGTCACGCGCGGCCGGCCGGGTTCAGACCGTGTGCTCGTCCGCGACCGACAGGGCCGCGTCGAGGAGCGCGAGGCCCTCCTTGGCCTCGGCCTCGGTGATGTTGCAGGCGGGCACCACATGGGTGCGGTTCATGTTCACGAACGGCCACAGACCGCTCTTCTTGCAGGCCGCCGCGAAGGCCGCCATGGGGGCGTTCGCCTCGCCCGAGGCGTTGTACGGCACCAGGGGCTCGCGGGTCTCCCGGTCGCGCACCAGCTCCAGCGCCCAGAAGGCGCCCAGGCCCCGCACCTCGCCGACCGACGGGTGGCGGCCGGCCAGTTCGCGCAGCCTGGGGCCGATGGTGTGCTCGCCGAGTTCGGCGGCCCGGGCGACCACGCCCTCGTCCTCCATCACCCCGATCGTGGCGACGGCCGCGGCGCAGGCCAGCGGGTGGCCGGAGTAGGTCAGCCCGCCGGGGTAGGGGCGGGTGGCGAACGTCGCGGCGATCTCCTCGCTGATGGCGACCCCGCCGAGCGGCACGTAACCGGAGTTGACGCCCTTGGCGAAGGTCAGCAGGTCGGGGACGACGTCGAACTGCTCCGCGGCGAACCAGCTGCCGGTGCGGCCGAAACCGGCCATGACCTCGTCCAGGACGAGGACGATGCCGTACCGGTCGCAGATCTCGCGGACGCCCGCCAGATATCCGGGCGGCGGCACCATGATGCCCGCCGTGCCCGGCACCGTCTCCAGCACGATCGCGGCGACGGTCTGCGGCCCCTCGAAGACGATCGTGTCCTCCAGGTGCTGCAGCGCGCGGTCGCGCTCCTGCTCCTCGGTCTCCGCGTGGAACGGCGAGCGGTAGAGGAACGGCGCCCAGAAGTGGACGACACCGGCCGAGCCGCTGTCCGACGCCCAGCGGCGCGGGTCACCGGTCAGGTTGATCGCGGCGGCGGTGCCTCCGTGGTACGAGCGGTACGCGGAGAGCACCTTGGGGCGGCCGGTGTGCAGCCGGGCCATCCGCACCGCGTTCTCGACGGCCTCGGCGCCGCCGTTGGTGAAGAAGATCTTGTTCAGGTCGCCGGGGGTGCGCTCGGCGATCAGCCGGGCGGCCTCGGAGCGCGCCTCCACGGCGAAGGCGGGCGCGAACGTGACGAGCTTCGCGGCCTGCTCCTGGATCGCGGCGACGACCTTCGGGTGCTGGTAACCGATGTTGGTGAACACCAGGCCGCTGGTGAAGTCCAGGTAGCGGTTGCCGTCGTAGTCCCAGAAGTACGCGCCCTCCGCCCCGGCGACCGCGAGCGGGTCGATCAGGCCTTGCGCCGACCAGGAGTGGAAGACGTGCGCGCGGTCGGCGGCCTTGACGGCGGCGCCGGTCTCGGGGTCTGCGTAAGGAGGGGTCATGGCCCCAAGGCTAAGCAGACGCCCGGACGGGCTCCCATTGGCACCCTGTATCCCGGTGGGCGGGCGCGCCGACAGGTTGTACGGCGCGCCCGCCCCTTCGTCCGGTGGGACCGTCCCGCGGCCCCGGGTGCGGCTACAGGAACGAGTTGATCTCGATCGTCTCGGTCCGGCCGGGGCCGACGCCGATGGCCGAGATCGGGGCGCCCGACATCTCCTCCAGCGCCTTCACGTACGCCTGCGCGTTCTTCGGCAGGTCGGCGAAGGTCTTGGCCTTGGTGATGTCCTCGCTCCAGCCGGGCAGCGTCTCGTAGACCGGCTTCGCGTGGTGGAAGTCGGTCTGGCTGAAGGGCAGTTCCTCGACGCGCTTGCCGTCGATCTCGTACGCGACGCAGACCGGGATGCGCTCCCAGCCGGTCAGCACGTCGAGCTTGGTGAGGAAGAAGTCGGTGAGGCCGTTGACCCGGGTCGCGTAGCGGGCGATCACCGCGTCGAACCAGCCGCACCGGCGGTCCCGGCCGGTGGTGACACCGCGCTCGCCGCCGATGCGCCGCAGCGCGTCGCCGTCCTCGTCGAACAGCTCGGTCGGGAACGGGCCCGCGCCGACGCGGGTGGTGTACGCCTTCAGGATGCCGATGACCCGGCTGATCTTGGTGGGGCCGATGCCCGAGCCCGTGCAGGCACCGCCCGCGGTCGGGTTCGAGGACGTCACGAAGGGATACGTGCCGTGGTCGACGTCCAGCAGGGTGCCCTGGCCGCCCTCCAGGAGCACGACCTTGCCCTCGTCGAGAGCGGAGTTCAGCAGGAACGTCGTGTCCGCGACGTAGCCCCCGATCTGCTCGGCGTAGCCCAGGTACTCCTCGACAACCTGGTCGATGCTGATCGCCCGCCGGTTGAAGATCTTGACCAGCACCTGGTTCTTGTCGTGCAGCGCGGCCTCGACCTTCTGCCGCAGGATCGACTCGTCGAAGAGGTCCTGCACCCGGATGCCCACACGGTTGATCTTGTCCGCGTACGCCGGGCCGATGCCGCGGCCGGTGGTGCCGATCCTGCGCTTGCCGAGGAAGCGTTCCGTCACCTTGTCCAGGGTCTGGTGGTACGGCGTGATCAGGTGCGCGTTGCCGCTGATGAGGAGCTTGGACGTGTCGACGCCGCGCTCGTTCAGCCCGCTCAGCTCGGAGAGCAGGACCGCCGGGTCGACGACGACACCGTTGCCGATCACGGGGGTGCACCCGGGCGAGAGGATTCCGGAGGGCAGAAGGTGCAGCGCGTACTTCTGGTCACCGACCACCACCGTGTGGCCGGCGTTGTTGCCGCCCTGGTAGCGCACCACGTAGTCCACGGATCCACCGAGCAGGTCGGTGGCCTTCCCCTTGCCCTCGTCACCCCACTGAGCACCGAGCAGCACAAGTGCGGGCACAGGCGTACACCCCTTCCGGGCGGGGCATGTCCAACGTGGCTCCCCATGGCGGGGAGAGCGGTCGGACCGGTGCCCCGGAATAGACGAAGCCCCTGGCGCAAGGCAGCGCAAGGGGCTCTTGCACCGAGATGTTACCTGAGGAAGGACCAAGGTGTCGGCTCAGCGACCGGTCGGGCAACCCCTGCTCGTGGTCATCGACCCCGCCGCCCGTGTCATGGACGGCGAATCCGTACGCATCGCGAAGGATGTGCTGTGCGGAGGATCGCCCTCCGTGAAGATCGCGCTTCCGGAGTCCGAGGAAGAGGCCGTACGGGTGCTGGAGCACCGGGGGCGACGACGCCCGGTCGTGGTCGGCGACGACGCGGCGCTGCTGCGGACCGTACGGGCACTGCACGGGGCGCGTGCGCTGGGCGAGGCGGTGGTCGGGCTGGTCCCGGTCGGACGAAGCACCGCCCTGGCCCGCGCCCTGGGCGTGCCCGGCGGCGCGGTGAACGCGGCACGGGCCGTGCTCGACGGGGCCGAACGGGAACTGGACCTCCTGCTCGACGACAGCGGCGGCATCGTGCTGGGCGCCCTGCGCATCTCCTCCGCGACCCCGGCATGGCTGATGCCCGTCGAACGGCGCGCCCGCTCGCTCGCCCGCACGTTCAGCCTGCACGGCCACCCCGCGGGGCTCGCCATGCGCGGCGTGCAGCGACTGCGCGTCGAGGCCGACGGGGTCGTCCTGGCCGACCTGGACGACTGCGTCGAGGAGGTGTCCGTCTCCATGGCCGCCCCCGGCACCGCCGAGGTCCTCGTCCGCCGCGACGGGGCCGCCCCGGCCGGCCCGGTGCACGCCCGCACGGTCACGGTCTCCGGGCGCGACTTCCGCTACACCGCGGACGCGGCGAGCGCGGGGCCGGTCCGGCGGCGCACGTGGACAGTGATGCCGGGCGCGTGGCGGCTGACGGTGCCGCGGTCCTTTTGATTGTGAGGCTCGGTTCGCCTCCGGTTCGCTCAAGCCGTCGCCGACGGTCGACCGTGCTCGGCCGCTCGTTCCTCGCGGCCTCCGCGCGCTCTCCCTTTCGGCAACGGCCGCTCCCTTCGGCTCACTCGCCATGCACACATCGGCCCGCTCACCGGAACAGCGTCCGAACGGGGCCGCTTGGCCTTCCCCACGTCACAGCCGCGCAGGTTCGGCCCACTCGCCATGCACGCGTCGGACCGCACACCGTCCGAACGGGGCCCGTGCGCTCGACAGGGGAGCCCGGCGCTAGAGGAGGCCGCTCTTGCGGAGTTCGGTTTTGCGGTCGCGCCAGCGGTCCATCAGCTCGACGATCTCGTTCTGGAGGAAGTCGAAGAAGGCGGCGGTCTCCGCGATGCGGCGGCCGGCGGGGGTGTCGGGGCCCACGGCCTCGATGCCGTCGCGGAGGGTGCCCTCCCAGCGGGCGAGGATGCGGTCGCGGCGGGTGAAGGTCTCGTACCACTGGTCGCTGTGCACGCGGTAGCGCTCGCGCCGGGAGCCCGGCTCGCGTTCGCGGGTCAGCATGCCGACCTGGGATAGGTAGCGGACCGCGCCGGAGACCGCGGCGGGGCTGGCCTGGAGGCGTTCGGCCAGTTCGGCGGCGCTGAGCATGCCGGTGTCGGAGGCGAGCAGCGCCGCGAAGACGCGGGCGGCCATACGCTGCATGCCGGCCTCGACCAGTTCCGCCGCGAACCGTTCGACGAACGTCATCGGCTCGATGGATCGCTCTGCCACCTCTATCGCCTCCCGTCCGGAGTTTATACGGTTCCTTATCTTCACAAATTCGTGAATCTACTGTACGTTCACAATCATGACGAAGGCAATCAGTGTGGCCGGACTCCACAAGTCCTTCGGCCGCACACACGCACTGGACGGCCTGGACCTGACCGTCGAGACGGGCGAGGTGCACGGCTTCCTCGGGCCCAACGGGGCGGGGAAGTCCACGACCATCCGGGTCCTGCTGGGGCTCCTGCGCGCGGACAGCGGGGCCGCCCAACTGCTGGGCGGGGACCCGTGGCGGGACGCGGTCCCGCTGCACCGGCGCCTGGCCTACGTCCCCGGTGACGTCACGCTCTGGCGCAACCTCAGCGGCGGCGAGGTCATCGACCTGCTCGGGCGGCTGCGCGGCGGGCTGGACCGGGCGCGCAGGGGTCGGTTGCTGGAGCGCTTCGAGCTGGACCCGACGAAGAAGGGCCGCGCGTACTCGAAGGGCAACCGGCAGAAGGTCGCGCTCGTCGCCGCGTTCGCCTCCGATGTGGAGCTGCTGATACTCGACGAGCCCACCTCCGGGCTGGACCCCCTGATGGAGGAGGTCTTCCGGGAGTGCGTCCGGGAGGAGCGCGACCGCGGGCGCACGGTGCTGCTGTCCAGTCACATCCTCAGCGAGGTCGAGGCGCTGTGCGACCGGGTGAGCATCATCCGCAAGGGACGCACCGTCGAGACCGGGAGCCTGGCCGAGTTGCGGCATCTCACCCGGACCTCGGTCACCGCCGAGCTCGCCGGGCCGGTCGCGGGCCTGGAAGGAATGCCCGGCGTGCACGACCTGGACGTCCGGGGGAACCGGGTGAAGCTGCAGGTCGACGCGGGGGAACTCAACGCGGTGCTGCGGCGGTTGAGCGAGGCCGGGGTGCGCAGCCTGACCAGTACGCCGCCCACGCTGGAGGAGCTGTTCCTGCGGCACTACGAGACCGGCGACAGCGACACCGCGGGCATGGCCGAGGTGGCGCAGTGACGCGGCCGGACGCGCTCGCCGGGACGGCGGTGCTCACGCGCCTCGCGCTGCGCCGCGACCGGATCATGATCCCGGCGTGGACGGTGCCGATCGCCCTGCTCGTCGTCTCCACCGCCTCGGCCTTCGGCTCGCTGTACGACACCGCCGCCAAGCGCGCCGAGGTCGCCGCGAGCACCGCGGGCAGCGCCTCGCTGCGGGCGTTGTACGGACCCGTCTTCGACACCGGCATCGGCGGGCTGACGGCCTGGCGCATGATGGCCTTCGGCGCCGCCGCCACGGGGCTGATGGCCGTGCTCCTGGTCGTCCGGCACACCCGTGAGGAAGAGGAGGAGGGCCGGCTGGAACTCGTCGGCGCGGGGGCCGTGGGCCGCCGGGCGCCGCTGGCCGCCGCCCTGCTCACCGGCTGCGGGGCCTCCGTCGCGCTCGGCGTCCTGGTCTCGCTGGGGCTGCTGGGCCACGGCGGGCTCGGGGCCCTGGCCTTCGGTGGTGCCTTCGCGGGCACGGGCTGCGCCTTCGCCGCCGTCGGCGCGGTCGCCGCGCAGCTCACCGAGAGCGCCCGCGCCGCCCGGGGCATAGGCGGCGCCGTGCTCGGGCTCGCCTTCCTGGTGCGCGCCGCGGGGGACGGCGGCTCCGGCACCCTGACCTGGCTCTCGCCGCTCGGCTGGGCCGAGAACATACGCCCCTACGGCGGCGAACGCTGGTGGGTGCTCGCGCTGTTCGCCGGGTGGGTCGCCGGGCTCGTCGCCCTCGCGTACGCCCTGGTCGCCCGACGGGACATCGACGCCTCCCTCATCCCGTCGCGTCCCGGCCCGGCCGCGGCCGGGCCCCGGCTGCGCGGTGTGCAGGGCCTGGCCTGGCGGCTGCAGCGCGGCTCCCTATGGGGCTGGGCGTTCGGCTTCGCCGTGGGCGGCGCCACGCTCGGCGCGCTGGCCGACGGGGCCACCGACCTCGTGCGCGGCAATGAGCAACTCGCGGATGTCATCCGGGAGATGGGTGGGGCGTCGGGTCTCGTCGACTCCTATCTCGCCTCGATGAGCGGCGTGATGGGCATGATCGCGGCGCTCTATGCCGTCCAGGCCGTCCTGCGGCTCCAGGGCGAGGAGAACTCCGGCCGCACCGAACCCGTTCTGGCCACCGGGGTCGGCCGGGTCCGCTGGGCCGTGAGCCACACGCTGCTCGCCGCCGGCGGGTCCGTGCTGCTCATGCTGGTGTCCGGGCTCACCATGGGCCTCGGTTACGGGGCGACGGCCGGTGACGTGGGCCGTCAGACGGTGCGGCTGACCGGTGCGGCGCTGGTGCAACTGCCTGCCGTGTGGTGCGTGGCGGCGGTCGCGCTCCTGCTGTACGGCGCCGTTCCCAAGGCCGCGGTGGCGAGTTGGGGCGTGGCCTCGCTGACCCTGGGGATCGGGCTGTACGGACCGGCGCTGAAGCTCTCGCCCTGGGTGATGGACCTGTCGGTCTTCACCCACCTTCCCAAGGCGCCGTCCGCGGAGGTCACCGCGGGCCCGCTGGTGCTGCTCACCGTGCTGGCGCTCGCCCTGGGCGCGGCCGGGCTCGCGGCCCTGCGTCGCCGGGACCTCGCCGCGTGACATCACGACGGCGGGGCGCCCCGCCCGCCCGGGAGGACCGGGTGGGCGGGGGCGCGCCGGCGTTCAGCAGCTCACGCGCAGTTCCCGCAGGCCGCGGATGACGTATCCCTCGTTCCAGGCCGGTTCCGCCACCAGTTCCAGCCGTGGCGCGCGCCGCAGGAGGGCCGAGAAGGATGCGGCGAGTTCGATGCGGGCCAGGGGCGCGCCGAGGCAGTAGTGGATGCCGGCGCCGAAGGTGATGTGCGGGTTGTCGGGCCGCGTCAGGTCCAGGTGGTCGGGGTCGGCGAACCGCTCGGGGTCGCGGTTGGCGGACCCGAACAGCAGGGCCACCTCGCTGCCGCGCGGGATGACGGTGCCGCCGACCTCGATGTCGTCCAGCACCCAGCGCTCGAACATCTGCAACGGGGTGTCGAAGCGCAGCAGTTCCTCGATCGCGGTCGGCAGCAGCTCCTCCGGTGCCGCGCGCAGTGCCGCCAGCTGCTCGGGGTGCCGGAACAGCGTCCACCAGCTGTTCCCGGTGGTGTTGACGGTCGCCTCGTGGCCGGCGTTCAGCAGCAGCACGCAGGTGGAGACCATCTCCTGCTCGCTGAGCCGGTCCCCCTCGTCGTGCGCCGCGATCAGCGCGCTGATCAGGTCCTCGCCGGGGGCCTTGCGCCGCTCGGCGATCAGTTCGCGCAGGTACTCGGAGAACTCCTCGCTCGCCCGGACCGCCCGCCGGGCGGCCTCCTCGGTCGGGTTGAGCTCGAACATCCCGACGATGTCCGCGGACCACGGCCGCAGCAGGTGCCGGTCGCGGGCCGGTATCCCGAGCATCTCGGCGATGACGGCGACCGGCAGCGGTTCGGCGACGGCGGCGATCAGGTCGCCGCCGCCCTCGGCGACCAGCCGCTCGACGAGTTCGCCGGCCAGCCGCTGGACGGTCGGGGTGAGGCGTTCGACCGTGCGCGGGGTGAAGGCCTTGGAGACCAGCCGCCGGATGCGGGTGTGGTCCGGGGCCTCCAGGTCCAGCAGGCCGTTGCCGTTGAGCACGGTGAAGGGCTCGTGCTCGGGCGGCGGCGGGGTGCGCCCGAAGTCCTCGTGGCTGAAGCGGTGCAGGTAGGTACGGCCGAGGCGGCGGTCCCGCAGCAGTGCGCTGACGTCCGCGTAGTGCGGGATCAGCCACTGGCCGCTGGGCTCGAACCAGTGCGCGCGGCCCTCCGCCCGAAGCCGGGAGTACGCCGGGTAGGGGTCGGCCACGAACTCGGCCGACCAGGGATCGAAGGCGGTCGCAGGGCTGCTCATGTGCGGAGACTACCCTCCGTCCCGTCAGCCGCCAGGGGTGACCAGCCGCGCCTCGTACGCGAAGACCGCCGCCTGGGTCCGGTCCCGCAGCCCGAGCTTCACCAGCACCCTGCTCACGTGGGTCTTCACCGTGGACTCCGCGACGACCAGGTGCCCGGCGATCTCCGCGTTGGACAGTCCCTGGGCGACCAGCACCAGTACCTCGGTCTCACGCTCCGTGAGGTCTCCGACGCGCTCCTGGGTCGGCGGCCGCGGTGTGCCGAGCCGGTTGAACTCGGTGATGAGCCGCCGGGTGATCGCCGGGGCCAGCAGGGCGTCCCCGGCGGCCACGACCCGCACCCCGTCGGCGAGCTGGCGCGCGGAGGCGTCCTTGAGCAGGAAGCCCGACGCGCCCGCCCGCAGCGCCTGGTAGACGTACTCGTCCAGGTCGAAGGTGGTCAGCACGAGCACCTTGGCGTCGGCGTCCGCGGCGACGATCTCGCGGGTCGCCTCCAGCCCGTTCATCTCGGGCATGCGGATGTCCATCAGGACCACGTCCGGCCGCAGCGCCGCGACCTGCTCGACCGCCTGCCGGCCGTCGACCGCCTCGCCGACCACCTCGATGTCCGGCTGCGCGTTGAGCAGCACCGAGAACCCCTCGCGGACCATCATCTGGTCGTCCGCGATCAGCACCCGGATGGTCTTCGCCGTCATGCCCGCTCCCCGGGGACCGGGATGAAGACCGCGACCTCGTAACCGCCGTCGTCCGTGGTCCCGTCGGTCATCTCGCCGCCGAGCATCGTCACCCGCTCCCGCATGCCGGTGATGCCGTGGCCGGCGCCCGGCGAGGGCTTCAGCAGGCCGCGCGGCGGCCCGTTGAGGACCCGCAGGCCGATCCCGCCGAGGACGTAGGAGATCTCGACCCGGGCGGCGGCGCCCGGCGCGTGCCGCAGCGTGTTGCTCAGCCCCTCCTGGATGATCCGGTACGCCGACAGCTCGACGCCCTGCGGCAGTTCGCGCACCGCGCCGGTGACCGTCTTCTCCACCTGCAGCCCCGCCTCGCGCACATTGGCGATCAGCCGGTCGAGGTCGGCGAGGGTCGGCTGCGGCGCGTCCGGGGCCTGGTAGTCCTCGGCCCGTACGACGCCGAGCACCCGGCGCAGTTCGGTGAGGGCGATGACGGCGTTCTCGCGGATGATCGCGAAGCTCTGGGTCAGCTCCTCGGGCGGGTTCTCGACGCGGTAGGGGGCGGCCTCCGCCTGGATGGCGATCACCGACATGTGGTGGGCGACGACATCGTGCAGTTCGCGGGCGATGGTCGTGCGCTCCTCCAGCAGCGTGCGCCGGGTGCGCTCGACCTCGGTGACGGCGACCTGCGCGGCCACCTCCTTGCGGGAGTCGCGCAGTCCGCGCACCGCCGCCACGACGAACAGCACAACGCCGGACAGGAAGACCATGATGAAGGGGTCGGCCCCGTACCAGCCTCCCCAGGAGCTGAAGGCCAGCCCGAGCAGCGCGGTGAGCAGCCACATCTCGGCGGCCACCCGCGGCCGGGTGCGGGCCGCCACCACCCCCATCACCACCAGGTGCGAGAAGAACCCGGTGTCCGTCCACGGCCCGGTGGACGACCAGCCGTCGGAGAACAGCACCCCCGTCACGACCGTCGCCCCGAACGACAGCCACCAGGCGCCGATCGGCCGGAACATCGTCGTCAGCAGCGGCACCCCGGCGAGCAGCGCGGCCAGTACGCCGCCGAGCCCGGAGTAACTCTCCGCCGCCGTCAGCATCAGCAGCACCGTGAAGCCGGTCAGCGCCGCGTGCGGCAGCCAGCGGGCGTACCCGCGGAACCGCCGCGGCACCAGGCCGAGCAGCGGGTGCCCGTCCCGGAGCGGTGCCATCGGGTGGAAGGCGAAGGCGTCGGTTATCAGGTCACGCCGCAGCCCCTGCAGGGCGCCCCGCGCCATGCGGAGCTCGGTCCGCAGCGTGGTCTGGCTTGTCTCGGTCACGTCATCACCGTAGGGATCGGTCGGTTCGCCGTCGTCACCGCAGAAGATGACGTCCGGGCATCCGTCTCAAGTACGACACGGGCGTCACCAGGCCAGTTGCGCGATCTCCTCGGCGACCACGGCCGCCGCGTCGGCGTCCGGGTCGATGACCGGGAAGTGGCCCACGTCCGCCAGCAGCGTCAGCTGTGCCTCCTCGCCCGCCTTGGCCGTCGCGGCCACGAAGGCCTCCGCCACCCGCGGCGGCACCACGGTGTCGGCGCTGCCGTGCACGACGGTCACCGGGATGCCGGTGGGCAGCAGCGCGGCCGGGTCGGTCTCGGGGCCGCGCGACGCCAGCTGCTCCGGGCCGCCGAGCAGTTCCGCGACCGCGCCGGAGCACACGTCCAGCTCCACCGCCGTCGCGAAGTCCGCCAGGGGCGACAGGGCGACGACCCCGCGCAGCGGGGCGGGCGCCGGGCGGTGCCAGCGCGACCCGGGCGGCAGTACGTGCCGCGCGGCCGCCCACAGCGCGAGATGGCCACCGGCGGAGTGCCCGGCGAGCACGATCCGCCGGGGGTCCACGGCCTGCGGTCCCAGGGCCGCCACGGCCAGGCCCGGCACGGCGTCCACGGCCGCGGCCACGTCGTCGAAGGTGTCCGGCCAGCGTCCCGCCACCGCGCCGCCGTTGCCCCGGCGGTACTCCACCGAGGCCACGGCGAAGCCGCGCCGCGCCAGGAACGCGGCGAGCGGCGAGACGTGCTTCCTGTCGTACGCGGCCCGCCAGGCGCCGCCGTGGAAGAACACCACGAGCGGCCCCGGCCGCCCCTGGTCGGCGCCGGCCGGGCGGTGGAAGTCGACGACCTGGTCGGGGTGTTCGCCGTACGCGGCGGTGGCGTCCGGCGCCACGGGGGCGTGCCCCAGCGCCGACGCCTCCTCGGCGGCGTCCCGCAGCGCGGCCCCCTCCCCCGCCCCGGCGACGCCGGCCGCGGTGGTCTCGCTCGGCCCGGAAGCCGTCTCCGGCCGGCCGGCGGAGACGGGGGGCGGGGTGGGGTCGTGCATGCTTACCGGCTTCCTTCGAGGACCTCGGCGAGGACCCGCGCCGCGCGCTCCGCGTCCGCGAACCTCGTGTAGAGCGGGGTGAATCCGAAGCGGAGGATATCCGGCTCCCGGAAGTCCCCCACCACGCCCCGGCCGATGAGTTCCGTCATCACCGCGCCCGCGTCGGCGCACCGCAGGGCGACCTGGCTGCCGCGTTCGGCGTGCGCGGCCGGGGTCACCGCGGTGACCGCGCCCGCCGGGACGTACGCGGCCACGCACTCCAGGAAGAAGTCGGTCAGGGCCAGGCTCTTGGCCCGCACGGCGCCCAGGGACACGCCGTCCCAGACGTCGAGGGCCGTGTCCAGCGCCAGCAGCGACAGGATCTCCGGGGTGCCGACCCGGCCGCGGACACTGCCGTCGGCGGGACGGTAGGCGGCCTCCATCGCGAACGGGTCGCGGTGGGAGTTCCAGCCCGGCAGCGGCGAGTCGAAGCGCGGCTGCAGGTCGCGGCGGACGTACAGGTACGCGGGCGCGCCCGGGCCGCCGTTGAGATACTTGTACGTGCAGCCGACCGCCAGGTCCACGCCGTGCTCGTCCAGGCCCACCGGCAGGGCCCCCGCCGTGTGGCACAGGTCCCAGACCACCAGCGCGCCGGCGGCGTGGACCGCGGCGGTGGTGCCCGGCAGGTCGTTGAGCCGGCCGGTGCGGTAGTCGACGTGATTGACCAGGGCGACGGCGGTGCGCGGGCCGGCCGCGGCGGCGATGTCTTCGGCGCCGACCGCGCGGATCGAGCAGCCGGTCATCCGCGCGGCGGACTCCGCGATGTAGCCGTCGGTGGGGAACGTCGTGGCGTCGACCAGCACCTCGGTGCGGGCCGGGTCGGCCTGCTGGGCCATCCGAACGGCACCCACGACGGCCTTGAAGACATTGACGCTGGTGGAGTCGCCGACCACGACCTGGCCGGCGGCGGCACCGACGAGCGCGCCGACACGGTCGCCGATCCGCTCGGGCGCGGTCCACCATCCGCTCTCGTCCCACGAGCGGATGCGCAGCGCGCCCCACTCGCGCGCGATGACGTCCGCGATCCGGTCCGGCACCGCGGCGGGCAGCGCGCCCAGCGAGTTGCCGTCCAGGTAGATCACGTCGTCCATCACGAAGCGGTCGCGGACCTTGGCCAGTTCGTCGGCGGTGTCGAGGCGCAGCGCCTTCGCCGCCGGGGACTCCGACTCGGACTCGGACACGGACACGGACTCGGGGAGGTGCGGAGTGTCAGACATGGCTGCGGGCCGTCCAGAGCTCGGGGAACACGTTCTTCGTGGCGCGCTTCTCCAGCCAGGCGACCCCCGCGGAGCCGCCCGTGCCGGTCTTGGCGCCCATCGCGCGGCGGGTGGCGACCAGGTGGTCGTTGCGCCAGCGCCAGACCAGTTCGGCGACCTCGGTCAGCGCCTCGCCGAGCCGCACCAGGTCGGCGTCCTGGTCACCGGAGTAGATCTGCTGCCAGGCCCGCTCGACGGCCGGGTCGCCCTCGTACCGCTGGGACAGGTCGTCCCGCGCCGGAATCGCGTGCCCGCGGCGGGCCAGCAGGCGCAGCACCTCGTCGTACAGGCTCGGCTCGTGGAGCGCCTTCTCCAGCTCGGCGTGGACGCGCGGCGAGCCGCGGTGCGGCACCAGCATGGAGGACGACTTCTCGCCCAGCAGGAACTCCATGCGCCGGTACATCGCGGACTGGAAGCCGGAACCCTCGCCGAGCGCGGCCCGGTAGGCGTTGAACTGCGCCGGGGTGAGGTGCGCGATCGGCTCCCACGAGGCGTTCAGCGACTGCAGTTCGTACGTGCTGCGCTTGAGCGCGGCCATCGCCGTCGGCAGGTCGTCGGCCGCCAGCGCCCGGGAGGCGGTCTCCCACTCGTGCACGATGACGGTGAACCACAGCTCCATGACCTGGGTGGTCACCAGGAAGACCATCTCGCCGGGGTCGTCGGAGCGGGGCTGCTGAAGGTGGGTGAGGACGTCCGCCTGGACGTAGTCCTCGTACGGGGTCGTTCCCTCGAAGTCCAGGTGCGGGGCCTCGGGGGCCGCCTGGGAAACATCGGGGTGGTGGGACATCGGTGTCTCCGTGAATACGAGCTACCGGGTAGCGGTCTGCCCCCCGCCGTACGACGGCGGGCCCCGGTCCCCTCGGGTCCGCGCACACGCGCATGCCGGACCCATCGCGCATCATGCGTGGTCGGGGCCCGGTCCGGCAAGCCCCTCCCACCTGCCGCGATGGTCCTGGCTCGGCCGTTCCGGGCCCCGCGGGCGTCAGCCCAGGGTGTCCGCGGCGGTCGGGGAGGAGTCCCGCAGGAAGGCCGAGCAGCGCTCGTACTCCTCCTTCTCCCCGATCGACTGCGCCGCCCGCGCCAGCGCGTGCAGGGCGCGCAGGAAACCGCGGTTGGGCTCGTGCTCCCAGGGCACCGGGCCGTGGCCCTTCCAGCCGTTGCGGCGCAGGGCGTCCAGGCCGCGGTGGTAACCGGTGCGCGCGTAGGCGTACGACTCGACGACCCGGCCGCCGGCGAAGGCGTCGTCCGCCAGCTCCGCCCAGGCCAGGGAGGACGTCGGGTACTTCGCGGCGACATCGGCGGCGGCCGCCCCGGAGGCGAGCAGCTCGCGCGGCTCGGGGTCGTCGGGCAGGTTCGTCGGGGGCGGTCCCCCGAGCAGGTTCTCGTGAATGGCCATGGGCCCCAGTATGGCCGGGGCCCGGCCCCTCCTCGTGGAGGGACCGGGCCCGGTGGCGGTGCCGTGCGCGTGGGCGACGGCTACTTCATGCGGGTACCGGCGGACCGCAGGTCGCCGCAGGCCTCGACAACGCGGGCGGCCATGCCGGCCTCGGCCGACTTGCCCCAGGTGCGCGGGTCGTACTGCTTCTTGCTGCCGACCTCGCCGTCGACCTTCAGCACACCGTCGTAGTTGCGGAACATGTGCTCCACGACCGGGCGGGTGAAGGCGTACTGGGTGTCGGTGTCGATGTTCATCTTGACGACGCCGTTCTCCAGCGCCGTGGCGATCTCCTGCTTGGTGGAGCCGGAGCCGCCGTGGAAGACGAACCAGAACGGCTCCTGCTTGCCGTACTTGGCGCCCACGCCCGCCTGGAGGTCCTTCAGGAGCTCGGGGCGGAGCACGACGTTGCCCGGCTTGTAGACGCCGTGCACGTTGCCGAAGGAGGCGGCGAGCAGGTAGCGGCCCTTCTCGCCCAGGCCGAGGGCCTCGGCGGTGCGCAGCGCGTCCTCGACGGTGGTGTAGAGCTCGTCGTTGATCTCGTGGGAGACGCCGTCCTCCTCACCGCCGGTGGGGGTGATCTCCACCTCGAGGATGATCTTCGCCTTGGCGGCCTCGGCCAGCAGCTCCTGCGCGATGGCGAGGTTGTGGTCGAGGGTCTCGGCGGAGCCGTCCCACATGTGCGACTGGAACAGCGGGTTGCGGCCGGCGGCCACGCGCTCCTGGGAGAGCTTCAGCAGCGGGCGCACATAGCCGTCGAGCTTGTCCTTCGGGCAGTGGTCGGTGTGCAGCGCGACGTTGACCGGGTACTTCTCCGCGACGATGTGCGCGAACTCGGCGAGCGCCACCGAACCGGTGACCATGTCCTTGCTGTACTGGCCGCCGAGGAACTCGGCGCCGCCCGTGGAGATCTGGACGATGCCGTCGCTCTCCGCCTCCGCGAAGCCGCGCAGCGCGGCGTGCAGGGTCTGGGTCGAGGTCACGTTGATGGCCGGGTAGGCGAACCTGCCTGCCTTCGCCCGGTCGAGCATCTCGCTGTAGATCTCGGGGGTTGCGATGGGCATTGTGTCCGCTCCTTGTGATGTGCGGGTTGTTCGGTGAGTGACCCTGACCTGGGATCGACGTCATCGTCGCCCCCATCTTGGCAGACGACCGCATCACCTCCACACTATGCGCACCGCGGACATGCGTCAGGGGTCGGTGGTTTCACGTGAAACCACCGACCCCTGATGAAAACCCCAGCTCAGGACGGGAGTCAGGCCAGATCGAGGTCCTCGAGACCGAAGGCCTTGAGGTACGGAAGACCCGCCTCCGCGATGGCCGGCGCGGCGCCGCGCTCGACGATCACGGCGACCGCGACCACCTCGGCGCCGGCCTCGCGGGCGGCCTCCACGGCGGTCAGCGGGGAGCCCCCGGTGGTGGAGGTGTCCTCCACGACCAGCACCCGCCGGCCCGCGATGTCCGGGCCCTCGATGCGGCGCTGCATGCCGTGCGCCTTCTGCGCCTTGCGGACCACGAACGCGTCCAGCTTCCGGCCGCGCGCGGCGGCGGCGTGCAGCATCGAGGTGGCCACCGGGTCGGCACCCAGGGTGAGCCCGCCGACCGCGTCGAAGTCCAGGTCGGCGGTGGTGTCCAGCATGACCTGGCCGACCAGCGGGGCGGCCTCGGCGTCCAGCGTGATCCGGCGCAGGTCGATGTAGTAGTCGGCCTCGAGGCCCGACGACAGGGTCACCTTGCCGTGCACCACGGCCTTGTCCTTGATCTGCCGCAGCAGGGCTTCACGCGCGTCGCTCATGGCCGCGAGCCTATCCGAGCCGTTCCCAGGCCCAGGTCGCCCGCATCTCCAGCGGCTCGATCGGGGTCACCAGCCGCGGGTCGGTGTTGAGGCCGTTGGGCGGGCCGGACTGCGGCTCGACGCAGATCGCCTCGGGCTGCTCGTCGTACAGCACCACCCACGGCGCCGGGCTGGTGACCCGCAGCCGCAGCTCACCCGGCCAGGTCAGCGTCACGTCCACACCGTCCGGCATGCCGAAGCAGTCGTCCCACGGGCGCGGCTTGGGGTCGACCCGGCGCCCGGTGGGCAGGTGGTCCTCGCCGCGCTCCTCCATCCAGCCGGGGGAGAAGGCGATCCCGGCGTCCTCGCCACCGCGGCCGAGGTTGCGCAGGAACCACGGGTGCCAGCCGGCCTGGGCGGGGAAGGAGTCGCCGGTGGTCTCCACACTCATGGTGAGCTCGGCGTGGTCCTCGGCGAGCACGAAGCGCTGGGTGACCCGGCCCTTGTACGGCCAGGGCTCGGCCAGGTCGAAGTAGAAGCTGGCCTCGGTGGCGGTGCCGCCGGGGGCCTGCGCCCACGCGGTGTGCCGGCCGGTGCCGTGGATGGCGTGCGGGCCGGCGTCGCGCGGCAGCTGGTGCAGCACGCCACCGTTGCGGAACTGCCCGTCCCGGGTGCGGCCGCACCACGGCACCATCGGGAACGAGCCGAACTTCTCGCCCTGCCTGAGCAGCTCCACGCCGTCGACGGTCAGCGACGCGACACGGCAGCCGCGATCCGGGTGGATCGTCAGCCGTGCCTGTCCCGCCTCGAGTTGGACTGCGTTCTCGTCGGTTCGCCCGTCATGGGTCTGGTCCGTGGCCACGCACCAGACCCTACGGGAACGACCGCCTGCGGCGCCTCAGCACGCGCCCCGCGACCACCGCCGACAGCAGCAGCGCGGCGGCGGCGGGGGCGTAGCGGCGCAGCGAGGCCGTGGCCGAACCGTTCTGCGGGGCCGGCACGGGGGCGTACCGGCCGCGCGGCGGGGCGTGGTCGACCTCCTCGGCGCTGCGGCCGATGAGGGTGCGGCGGGCGTAGGCGGCCTCGGCGGGCAGGTCGATCCCGGCGGGGTCCTCCGGGACGTCCGGGACCCGGCCGATGGGGCCGATGCCGTCGATGTCCTCGTCCTCGTCATCGAGGTCGTCCGCGAGGTCGTCGTCGGGTTCCTCGGGTTCCCCGGGGCCGCGGGTCTCGTGCACGTCGTGCACGGTGAACTCGTCGACCTGCGCGGGCAGGTCCTCCTCGGCGAGGTCCACCAGGCCGGCGACCTCCTCGATGCCCTCCCCGGCCGGCTCCAGGTCGGAGGTGAGAGCGGCGGCGAAACGGTCCAGCAGCCGGACGCCGGCGGCCGCCGCCACGGCGTCGTCGTACTCCGCGAGCCGCCCGTCGGCCTGCGCCCCGCCGGTGAAGGTCAGCAGCGTCCCGCCCGACACGGCGTCCACACCGACCTCCAGCGCCAGTTTGACCGTGCCGGCACCGCGGGCCTCCACCGCCTCGCCCTCGACGGACAGGCCGCCGCCACGCGGGGCCAGCCGGAGGGTGCCGCGGTAGGTGATCGTCGAGCCGCCGATGCGGAGCCTCAGCCGGCCGGCAAGGCCCTCGGCTGCACCTGCGTCACGCTGGAGGCCGGGAACGCAGCGGGCGACGCGCTCCAGGTCGGCGAGCGCCTGGCGAATGGTTTCGGCCGGAAACGGAACGAACACCTCATGCGGCTCCATGCGGGCGAGCCTAATAGCCCCCGGCACGATCCGTCGGGCGATCGGGCCGGGTTCGCGCCCCCGGGTGGCGCCCACGCGCGCCTGACGGCCCTGCCCGACCGGGGCACCCCGCCTCGCGTGCCGACCCGGCACGCGACACCCACGCAACCCTGGTCAGCCCGTTCGCGGATGCATCAACGTGGACGGCGGCGATCACACACCGCAAACGCACCCGCACGGTGCCGGCGACGACGCCCAGCCGCCCCGGGCCTGCCGTCGCAGACACATCGTCCCAGCGCACGCTCAGCCCATGCGGGGTGCACCAACGCGCGGGGCAGCGCATCGCGCACCACAGACGCAGCCGCGCGGCGGTAGCGAGCGGCACACCCGTCCGACCCGGGTCAGCCGTCGCAAACGCACCGGCCGCCGCGACGCGCGCGAGCGCCACCCAACCCCCGCACGCACACGCACCAACGCGGGCAGCGACACATCACGCACCGCAGGTGCACCCGGGCGGCGGCCGCGAACGGCTCTCGCCCAACCCGAGTCAGCCGTACGCGGATGCATGACGTGGGCGTCCACCGGCACCCGCTCAGGCCGCGTGCTGACGCATCAACGCGGACAGCGGCAGACCACGCACCGCAGACGCAGCCGCGCGGCAGTCGGGAGCGGCACCCGCCCGACCCGGGTCAGCCATCGCAGACGCACCGGCCCAGCGCGCGCGAGCGCCACCCACGCAACCCCGGTCAGCCCGTGCGCGGATGCATCAGCGTGGAGGGCGGCAGGTCGCGTACCGCGGACGCGTCCGCGCGACGGGCGGCTGCCGCGAGCGAGGCGGGGGACAGCGAGCGCAGGCGGGGGGTGTCCGCCGCCAGGCGCAGGGGCGGGGGGTGCCGGGCGGCGAGGACGAAGCCCCAGTCGCCGACCCAGTAGTCGGCGGTACGAAAGCCCGCCGCGCGGACCGTGGCGTCGACGGTCCAGAAGCCCTGCTGCGGCGCGCCCGCGTGCACGGCCAGCCGCCCGCCCGGGGCCAGTGCGCGCTCGGCCAGGCCGTAGAACTCCTGCGAGTACAGCTTCGCGCTGCGTGACATCCCCGGGTCGGGCAGATCGGCCAGCACGACGTCGTACGCGCCCGGAGCCTGCGGCGACCGGCGCAGCCAGTCGAAGGCGTCCCCGGCCCGCACCCGTACCCGCGGGTCGCGGTAGGCGTGCCGGTTCAGCCGGGAGAGCTCCGGGTCGGTGCGGGCGAGCGCGACGAGTTCGGCGTCGAGGTCGACCAGCGTGACCGAGCGGACGCCGGGGTGGCGCAGCACTTCCCGCAGCGCGAGGCCGTCGCCCCCGCCGAGGACGAGCACGCGGCGGTGCGGCCCGGCCATCGCGGGATGGACCAGGGCCTCGTGGTAGCGGTACTCGTCGCGGCCGGACACGCGCAGCCGCCCGTCGAGCCAGAGCCGCAGCGGGGGGCCGGTGAGCACGACTTCCTGGACCGCGGTCCGCTCGGCCAGCCGCACGTGGCCGCCGTACAGGGCCTCCCGCGCCGCCCGTTCGAAGGGCCCGGCCGCCCAGGCCGCCGCGGCCAGCACCGCCAAAACGGCGACATTGGCGGTGAGCAGCCGGGCACGCGCCCGGGCGGTCACATCGGCGCGGAACAGCCACAGCACGACGATCCCGCCCGCGACCGCGTTGACCGCGCCGGTGAACAGCGCGCCGGTCAACTGGCCCAGGCAGGGCAGCAGAAGGAAGGGGAAGGCGAGGCCGCCGACCAGGGCGCCCACGTAGTCCGCGGCGAAGAGGTCGGCGACGGCGCCCCCCGCTTCCTGCCTGCGGATCCGCTGGATCAGCGTCATCAGCAGCGGGACCTCGGCCCCGATGAGCACCCCGATCGCGAACGCGAGGCCCACCATGGCCGGACGGGACTGGCCGTACCAGGCGAAGCCCGCGTACAGCCCCATCACCGACAGCCCGCCGACGAGCGCCAGCGCGATCTCCACCGCGGCGAAGCCGACCGCCGGTGTGCAGGTGAGCCGCTTGGCGAGCAGGGAGCCCACGCCCATGGCGAAGACCATGACCGACAGCACGACGGACGCCTGGGTGACGGAGTCGCCGACCAGGTACGAGGCGAGGGCGACCAGTTCGAGCTCGTACACCAGTCCGCACGCGGCGCAGACGAAGACCACGGCCAGCACCAGGGCCCGCGCCCGCCCCGCCGGGACGGGCAGCCGGAGCCGGCCCGCCGGGGGCCGGGACCCGGCCGCGGTGGAGGTCGACTGGTCGATCATGTCTGCACGCTATGTCACGGGTACGGCGTCGGACGTCACCCACAGGGGTGCGACGGGTGGCACCCGGCGGCGCGTTGACGCCCCGGAGGTCGCCCGCCGTACCCACGCTCATGTCTGCGCGCTCAGCCTCGACCGGGTCGCGACCAACCGCCCCTCCTGGGGGTACGCGTGCCAGGTGCGCCACAGCACGCTCCCGCCGCTGTACTGCACGAGCATCGCGGTGAACGCATGCGGATCACCAGGGAACGTGCCCGCGAGGCCGTTGGGGTGATCGGCCACGAGTGCGAGCAACTCCTGTGCGCGTCCGGCGAAACCGCCCCACGTCAGCGTCTCGATCCGCGCCGCGAACTCGTAGTCCCAGCCGGCGACCCGTCTGGCCACCCCGAAGGGCAGCGGCGTGCTGCTGCCCGGCATGCAGGCCACGGTCTCCGAGCACCGTCCGCTCGGCGAGTCCAGGAGGACCTGGTGGGACGCTCCGAGCAGCCGCAGCTGGACCTGGACCGCGGGCGCGGCGACCGCCGTCCCGATGCCCGGGAGTTCACGGTCGAGCACGGCCAGCGCCGGCAGCTCTTCCTTTCCCAGACACCAGGCCAGGTCCCCGGCGCGGGTGTCGGTGTAGGCGGTCTGAAGGGTGGTGAGCATGGAGTCGGCTCCGCAGGCGCATCGCGAGCAAGCAGGGAAGGAGGAAGAAGGCCGGGAAGGAAAAATTCACACGGAAGAAGGCGGGGCGACCCGCGACTGTGGGGAAATCGCCCGTCGGCATGCGCCCACGCAGGGGTCGGAGAATACGCAATCATGAAAGGCGCGCCGTCCTCAGCCTTTTTACCCATCTCCACCCGCTTTACATCCCCAAGGGCGTCCACGGGTTCAGGTGTTCACCACAAATGCGCCCGACGGGCGAGTAACCCACCGGGCGCATATGCGATTCGCCTCGGGCAATGCGCAATTTCGTATCGTCAGCTTCCGCCGCCGCAGCCCCCGCCGCCGCCGCAGGAACTCCCACCGCCGCAGGAACTGCCCCCACCGCAGGAGGAGTGGCCTCCGCCGCCGCAGGAGTGGTGGCTTCCGTGGCCGCTGTCGCCTCCCCCGTGGTGACTGCCGTGGTGACTGCCGTGGTGACCCCCGCCTCCCCCG
Organism: Streptomyces sp. NPDC046977; assembly: GCF_040644455.1. Classification (NCBI taxonomy): domain Bacteria; kingdom Bacillati; phylum Actinomycetota; class Actinomycetes; order Kitasatosporales; family Streptomycetaceae; genus Streptomyces; species Streptomyces sp. NPDC046977. Next base: position 40,105 of record NZ_JBEYWO010000002.1, on the reverse strand, counting down.
TGCGGCGACGGGCCGCTGTCCCCCGCCCACCAGGCGCCGGCCGACGCCCCGCCCGCATCGGCGGCCGACGAGCCGAACCCGCTCCGGCCTCGGCCCCGCCCCCGATGGCCGCTCCGAGCGGCCGCGACCACCAGTCCCAGCATCAGGCCGAACCCTATGAGGATCACCAGAATGACAACAAGAGGTCCCATCGGTACCACCCCCCGCTTTCCTTGCTTTCCGTTGTGCCACGGTGATGCCCTTGGCCCTCGGGGCCGAAAGCAAAGTTGAGGAAGTCCAGAGGTTCGGCGGAGGATGGCCGTCATGACCTCCTCGCGACCCCCGCTCAACCGCGCACTCGCAGAGTTCGGCACCACCATCTTCGCCGAGATGTCGGCCCTCGCCGCCCGCACCGGAGCGATCAACCTCGGCCAGGGATTCCCCGACACCGACGGCCCCGAGGAAGTCCGCGAGGCCGCCGTCCGGGCGCTGCGCGACGGCCGCGGCAACCAGTACCCGCCCGGGCCGGGCGTGCCCGAGCTGCGGCAGGCCGTCGCCGGTCACCAGGCGCGCTTCCACGGCCTGACGTACGACCCGGACACCGAGGTCCTGGTCACCGCGGGCGCCACCGAGGGCATCGCCGCCGCCATGCTCGGGCTGCTCGAACCGGGGGACGAGGTGATCGCCTTCGAGCCGTTCTACGACTCGTACGCCGCCTGCATCGCCATGGCCGGCGCCGTCCGCGTCCCGCTCACCCTGCGCGCCCCCGCCTTCCGCCCCGACCTCGACGCGCTGCGCGACGCGATCACCCCCCGCACCCGGCTGCTGCTGCTCAACAGCCCCCACAACCCCACCGGGACGGTGCTCAGCCGCGAGGAACTGACCGCCGTCGCGGAACTCGTGCTCGAACACGACCTGCTGGTCGTCACCGACGAGGTCTACGAGCACCTGACCTACGACAGCGAGCACATCCCGCTCGCCGCCCTGGCCGACCGCTTCCCGGGCCTGCGCGAGCGCGTCGTCACCATCTCCAGCGCGGGCAAGACGTTCTCGTTCACCGGGTGGAAGGTCGGCTGGGTCACCGCCGCCCCGCCCCTGGTGAGCGCGGTCCGCGCGGCCAAGCAGTACCTGACGTACGTGGCCTCCGGCCCGTTCCAGTACGCCGTCGCGGAAGCCCTCGCCCTGCCCGACGCCTACTTCCGCGACTTCCGCGACGGCATGCGGCGCAAGCGCGACCTGCTCGCCGACGGGCTGCGCGCGGCCGGATTCGAGGTCCACGAGCCGCAGGGCACGTACTTCATCACCACCGACATCACCCCCTTCGGCGAGAAGGACGCCCTCGCCTTCTGCCGCGCCCTCCCCGAACGGTGCGGCGTCGTCGCCGTCCCCAACTCCGTCTTCTACGACGACCCGGACGCGGGCCGCAGCCAGGTCCGCTTCGCGTTCTGCAAGCGCGACGACGTCCTCACGGAGGCGGCCGCTCGCCTCCGTGAGGCGTTCACCGGCTGAGCGGGGTTATTCGGTGTCCTTCGGATGCCGCGGGGGAGGCGTACACGAGGATCACGGTCGAGGTCTCCGGACTGACCAGGTAACGGACCCGGCCGCCGCTGGTGATCTCGTACTCCCACTGCTCGAGTTCGGAGCCCTTCCACTCCCTGGTGGCATGCCTGCCGCGGAGCTGGTGCTGCCGGTTCCAGTCGGCCCGCGACAACGGGTCGGTGCGAAGGGCCTCCAGGCAGCGGTGCGCGTTCGGCAGCGCCACCCTGCACAGTTCCTCCCGGCCCGTCACGGCCTCCGTCGTCCCGTGGATGACGTTCCAGCCGCTCAGCGGGGGGACGCTGACCCGGTCACCCCTCTTCGGGGTCACTCGTGGGCCTCGACGGGGCCGAGGTCGGCGTCGCCGAGCGGCATGCGGGCCGACCTGAGCTGGTCGGGGTCGGCGTTGATGCGGGCCGTCGCGCGCCACGACACGATCGCCCGGTGCACGGCCTCCCTGGCGCCCAGTTCGGCGGCGTCGGACAGCGCCTCCAGGAGCTCTACGGTGAACGCGCGGACCTCCTCGCCGTCCAAGTGGCGCACCCAGGGGAACACTTCGGGCAGCGCGAGCAGCAGGGACTTGGCGCCGTCGTCCTGCTTCATCAGCGCGAGGAACAGCCGGGACGCGGTGGTCAGGTTCTCCTCGGTGCGCTCGGCCTGTATCGCCGTGGTCAGCACCATGTCGGGTGCGTCCCGGTGCGTGACGCGCAGGCACCCGAGGGCGGCGGCCCTGGCGGCGACGGCCTTGGGGTTCCGCGACAGGTCGGTGAAGGAGACGGATTCCGAGTGCAGCGTGGCCATACTCAGACTGTACTCTGATTTCGGCCGGACAGCGGGGCGGGGCGGGGCGACCGCCGCCGGAAACGGCGGCAGCCCGGCCGGGCGCGGCCGCCGGGGGCGGTCGTGCGGGGCCGGGCTGCCGCGTTGGCCTGCGTCAGTCCTCGGTGTCGCCGTCGGCCTCACCGTCGGGGGAGTCGGCGTCCTTCTCCAGGCCCAGCGCCTCGAGGATCCACTTCTCGAACTCGATGGACGCGCGCACCCAGCTGACCGTGCTGGAGACGAAGTGCTCCAGGCCGACGCCGAGACCGATCAGCATCTGGGCCTCGCCGATCAGGCGGACGGTGCCGTCGTCGTGGGTGTGCGTGTAGACCTTCGGCCACAGCGTGCGGCGGTTCCAGTCGTCGAGCGCCTCGTGCAGCTGAGGCTTGTCCTCGATGCTGTACGGGCGGTCGTAGAAGGTCCGGACCGCGAAGATCTGCTGGTCCTCCTCCCCGCGGAACATGAAGTAGGTGCGGAACTCCTCCCACGGCGCGGCGAGGTCGCCCTCCTCGTCGACGACGTACTTGAGCTCCATCTGCTCCAGCAGCTGCTTGACCAGATCCTGGTCAGGAATGACCACGTTCCCGGCAGGGCCGGGCTGGGGGTCCGGCTGGCCCCCGAAATTCGGAATCGAGGACGGGTCGATGCTCACCTTGGAGTTCCCTTCGTACGGATAACACCATCCTCCCTCACGGCGGGCCGCGCTGTGCAAGCGCGGCCCGTCCTGCCGGCGACGCGTCGCCGGACTCAGAGAGTCTTCCCGGTGGCCGCTCCCACCAGCAGCTGGTCACCGACCCGGTCGACCCGCACCGTGTCACCGTCCCTGACCTCGCCGGCCAGGATCTCGCGGGCGAGCTGGTCGCCGATCGCGGTCTGCACCAGGCGGCGCAGCGGACGGGCGCCGTAGGCCGGGTCGTTGCCCTCCTCGGCCAGCCAGTCCAGCGCCTCGTCGGTGATGTCGAGGCCGATTCGGCGGTCGCGCAGCCGCCGGGCCAGGCGGTCGATCTGCAGCCGGGCGATGTGCCGCAGTTCGTCCTTGCCGAGGGCGGTGAAGACGACGATGTCGTCCAGCCGGTTCAGGAACTCCGGCTTGAAGGAGGTGCGGACCGTCTCCAGGACGCTCTCCTTCTTCTCCTCGTCGCTCAGCACCGGGTCGACCAGGTACTGGCTGCCGAGGTTGGAGGTGAGGACGAGGATGGTGTTGCGGAAGTCGACGGTGCGGCCCTGGCCGTCGGTGAGCCTGCCGTCGTCGAGCACCTGGAGCAGGACGTCGAAGACCTCGGGGTGCGCCTTCTCCACCTCGTCCAGCAGCACCACCGTGTACGGGCGGCGGCGCACGGCCTCGGTCAGCTGGCCGCCCTCCTCGTAGCCGACGTAGCCGGGAGGCGCTCCGACCAGGCGGGCGACGGAGTGCTTCTCGCCGTACTCGCTCATGTCGATGCGGACCATGGCCCGCTCGTCGTCGAAGAGGAAGTCGGCGAGCGCCTTGGCCAGCTCGGTCTTGCCGACGCCGGTCGGGCCGAGGAAGAGGAACGAGCCGGTGGGACGGTCCGGGTCGGCGATGCCGGAACGGGAGCGGCGCACCGCGTCGGACACCGCGCGCACGGCCTCGGTCTGGCCGATCAGCCGCTTGCCGAGCTCCTCCTCCATGCGCAGCAGCTTCTGGGTCTCGCCCTCCATCAGGCGTCCGGCCGGGATGCCGGTCCAGGCGGCGACCACGTCGGCCACGTCGTCCGGGCCGACCTCCTCCTTGACCATCGTGCCGCGCTTGGCCACCTCTTCGGCCTCGGTGGCCTCGGCGAGCTCCGCCTCCAGCTTGGGCTTCTCGCCGTACATCAGCTTGGACGCGGCCTCGAAGTCGCCGTCGCGCTGGGCGCGCTCGATGCGGGTGGTCAGGTCGTCCAGGCGCTCCTTGAGCTCGCCGACCCGGTTCAGGCCCTCCTTCTCCTTCTCCCAGCGGGCGGTCAGGCCGCGCAGTTCCTCGTCCTTGTCGGCGAGGTCCTTGCGCAGCTTCTCCAGCCGCTGCTTGGAGGCGGGGTCGGTCTCCTTCTCCAGCGCCATCTCCTCCATGCGGAGCCGGTCGACGGAGCGCTGCAGCTCGTCGATCTCGACGGGGGAGGAGTCGATCTCCATGCGCAGCCGCGAGGCGGCCTCGTCGACCAGGTCGATGGCCTTGTCGGGCAGGAAGCGCGCGGTGATGTAGCGGTCGGACAGGGTGGCGGAGGCGACGAGGGCGGCGTCGGCGATCTGCACCTTGTGGTGCGCCTCGTAGCGGCCCTTGAGTCCGCGCAGGATCGCGATGGTGTCCTCGACGCTGGGCTCGGCCACCAGCACCTGCTGGAAGCGGCGCTCCAGGGCGGGGTCCTTCTCGATGCGCTCGCGGTACTCGTCGAGCGTGGTCGCGCCGACCATGCGCAGCTCGCCGCGGGCCAGCATCGGCTTGAGCATGTTGCCCGCGTCCATGGCGGAGTCGCCGCCGGCGCCCGCGCCGACGACGGTGTGCAGTTCGTCGATGAAGGTGACGATCCGGCCGTCGCTGGCCTTGATCTCCGCCAGGACCGCCTTCAGCCGCTCCTCGAACTCGCCGCGGTACTTGGCGCCGGCGACCATCGCACCGAGGTCGAGGGCGACCAGGCGCTTGTTGCGCAGGCTCTCGGGCACGTCGCCCTTGACGATGCGCTGGGCCAGGCCCTCGACGACCGCGGTCTTGCCGACGCCGGGCTCGCCGATGAGGACGGGGTTGTTCTTGGTGCGCCGGGACAGCACCTGCACCACGCGCCGGATCTCGTTGTCCCGGCCGATGACCGGGTCGAGCTTGCCCTCGCGGGCCGCGGCGGTGAAATCGGTGCCGTACTTCTCGAGCGCCTTGTACGTGCCCTCGGGATCGGGTGTCGTCACGCGCTGACCTCCCCTGATCTGCTCGAACGCGTCCTGCAGCTTCTTGCCTGTGGCACCGTACTGCGCCAGCAGCCCGCCGGCGGCCCCGCCCTTGAGGGCGATGCCGATCAGCAGATGCTCGGTGGACACATAGGCGTCCCCGAGTTCCTTCGCGCGTGCGGTGGCGTCCGCGATCACGGCGAGCAGCTCACGGCTCGCCTGCGGGGGCGCCACCGTGCTGCCCTGCACGCTGGGCAGTCCGGCCAGCAGCCGCTCGGCCCCGGTCCGCACCGCGGCGGCGTCGGCACCGGTGGCGGCGAGCACGTCCAGCACGCTGTCGTTCTCAGGCTGCTCCAGAAGCGCGAGCAGCAGGTGCGCGGGGGTCAGGTCCGCGTGGCCCTCGGACACCGCCTTGGTGTTGGCGGCACCGACGGCCTCCCGGCTCTTGTTGGTCAGCTCGGCGTCCACGTCCGCGTACTCCTCCTTCTGAAGCCACTTAGAAGCTGCCTGGTTCAGCGTGAGACAAGTTGAGTCTATTCCACTCAAGTCTGCGAATGCCAGCTCCGGGGGCCGAAAAGCCCGGGCGTCCCGTCCTCTGTCCGCGCCTCACCGCCGCCGCGCAGGCATCCGTGCCCGCTTCGACGGCAGCCCCGTGAGCCGCCTCCGGAAGGGGGTGGGCAAACCTTGGAGGCGACTTCGCCGCCTCCAAGGAGAGAGCCGACGTCCCGTTCGCCCACGAGCCCCGCACCGTGACCTCCGGCGACGGGGGCCGAGCCGCCCGCGCCCAGGGCTCCATCGCCCCGGCGCCCACCGGGTGACATCCTTCCCGGTATGACCCTCGACCCGCGCGACCCCGACCCCGGTTACCTCGCCTTCTGGCAGGAGTACCTGATGAGCACGCTCACGACCCACCGGCCCGATGGCTCTCCGCACGTCGTGCCGGTGGGGGTGACGTACGACCCCGGGGCGGGGCTCGCGCGGGTGATCACCAACAAGGCGAGCCGCAAGGTCGCCAACATCCTGGCGGCCGGGCCGGAAGGGGCCGGGGTCGCGGTCTGCCAGGTCGACAAGGGGCGCTGGGCGACGCTGGAGGGCGTGGCCCGGGTCAACACCGACCCGGAGGCCGTCGCGGACGCCGTGCGCCGCTACGCCGAGCGCTACGGCCGCACCCCGGCCCCGAACCCGGACCGGGTCGTCGTCGAGATCGCGCTGACCCGCGCCATGGGCCGCGCCTGAACCCCTTTGACCCCGTCAATCCCATCCCGTGAACACCCCTGCATGTTGCATGATTGACGCTCCGGCAGATTCGGGCGTCATGACGTACGGGGAGGTGCCCGGGGGTGGCACGGGTTGTGGGAATCGATCTGGGAACGACGTACTCCGCGGTGGCGGTGGCCGACCGGACCGGCACCGCGTCCGTCGTCCGCAACCGTGAGGGGGAGAACATCACCCCGTCCGTGGTGATGTTCCAGGGCGACACCGTCGTCGTCGGCTCGCAGGCCAAGCGGTCCGCGGCGACCGCGCCGGACCACGTCGTGCAGTTCGTCAAGCGCTACATGGGCGAGCCGCATCCCGTCTACACCTCCGAGTCGGGCACGGCCTTCCGCCCCGAGGAGATCTCCGCGCTGATCCTCAAGCGGCTCAAGGAGGACGCCGAGATGATGCTCGGCGAGCCGGTGGAGCGCGCCGTGATCACCGTCCCCGCGTACTTCGACGACGCCCGCCGGAGGGCCACCCAGGACGCCGGCCGGATCGCCGGCCTGGAGGTGCTGCGGATCGTCAACGAGCCGACCGCCGCCGCGCTGGCCTACGGCGTCGACCAGGACGAGGACGAGCACGTCGGCACCGTCCTCGTCTACGACCTGGGCGGCGGCACCTTCGACGTGACCGTGATGGAGGTCGAGGACGGCGACTACGACGTCGTCGCCACCGACGGCGACCGCAACCTCGGCGGCTTCGACTGGGACGGCGCCCTCATGGAGCACCTCAACGGTGCCTTCATGGCGGCCGGCGGCCCCGACCTCACCGAGGACAGCGCCACCCTCGCCGAACTGCGGGACAAGGCCGAGATCGCCAAGCGCACGCTGTCCAACGCCCCGCAGGCCGTCGTCGTGCTCTCGGCGGGCGGCCGGCACGAGCAGATCCGCGTCACCCGCGAGAGGTTCGAGGAGCTGACCGCCGAACTCCTGGACCGCACCCGCATCCTCACCGAGGGCGTCCTGGAGGAGTCCGGCCTGACCTGGGCCGACATCGACAAGGTGCTGCTGGTCGGCGGCTCCACGCGGATGCCGCAGGTCCCGGCGCTGGTCGAGCGGCTGTCCGGGAAGAGCGCGGAACGCGGCGTCAACCAGGACGAGGTGGTGGCGCTGGGCGCCGCGCTGATCGCCCTGGACGCCGAGGTGCGCGCCGAGCAGGCCGCGGAACGCAAGAAGTACATCGGCAGCGGCGCCCACGTGGAGTCCGCCCCCGGCGACGGCCTGGCCCGGCTGACCAAGGGCAGGGTCAAGTCCATCAAGGACGTCACCTCGCAGTCGCTGGGCATGGTCGCGGTGCACGCCGACGCGCCCGGCGCCCCCGAGTACAACGCGGTGATCATCACGCACAACACCACCGTCCCGGCCAAGGAGAGCGACACCTTCTACACCGTCTCCGAACGGCAGACCGCGCTGCGCGTGCAGGTCACCGAGGGCGAGGGCGAGGACCTGGACTACGTGAAGGTCGTCGGCGAGAGCACCCTCAAGATCCCGCCGTACCCCAAGGGCGCGCCCTTCGAGGTCTTCTACGCCTACGACGTGGACGGCATCATCCACGTCGAGGTCAAGGACCTGACCGCGGGCACGTGGCTGGGCGAGTTCGAGGTCGAGCGGCCCGACAACCTCGGCACCGGGGAGTTGGAGGAACTCAGCGACCGGGTGGCCCGTACCGCCGCCCTGTGACCGGAGCCGGAGGCGCCGCGCCATGACCGCGACCGAAGTCCCCGACTACTACACCGAGTTCGGGATCAGTACCAGCGCCACACCGGAGGAGATCGGCAAGCATCTCGACCGCGAGCACCGCAGCTGGGCGGGAAGGGCCGGCAAGGCCCCCTCCGCGGAGAAGCGGCGCGAGGCCGAGGACAAGGTGCAGCGCGTCCTGGACGCCCGCAAGGCGCTGACCGACCCCTCCGCCCGCGCCCTGTACGACCAGCGGCTCGCCCGCGCCAAGCGGAGCGTGCCGCGGCAGCCGCCCCGGCCGGAACCGGTGCAGCCCACCCTCGGCGGCACCGTCCGCGACTGGGTCGGCACCGCCCGGCGGCTCATCGCCGCGGGCGACCTGCAGGCCGCCGCCTACGAACTGCGCCAGGCCGTGCACCACGACGAGCGCAACGCCTTGGCCTGGCGGCTGCTCGGCGCCGTCCACAGCAGCCTCGGCGAGTACCGGGACGCCCTCCAGGAGCACGCGCGGGCCCTGGACCTGGAGCCCGACGACGCCGGCACCCACTACCTGGTCGGCACCGTCCACGCCGCTCTCGGCGACCACGGCACCGCGCTGAACTGGTACTTGAAGGCCGCCGTCCTCGCGCCCGGCGATCTGGACACCGAGATCGCCATCGGCGACGGGCTGTACGCGGCCTCGCGCTACGACGAGGCGCTGAACTGGTACGAGCAGGCCCTGAGCCACAGCAGCGGGCACGCCGGGCTGCGCAACCAGATCGCCCGCGTCTGGTCGCTGCGCGCCGAGGCCGCGATGGTCACGCACCCGCTCACCCGGCGGCTGGTCGTCGCCTCCGCGGAGTCCGCCCTGCGGGTGCTGCACTGCGTCGACCAGGGGCTCGCCGTCGGCCCCGGCGACCCGGAACTGGTGGGACGGCTGGAGTTCTACGCCGGCCTCGCGCGGGACGCCCTGCGCAAGACGTGGAACTGGCGCGGCAGCATGCTGCTGGTGATCTTCGCCGGCCTGGTGCCGGCCTTCCTCGCCGGCGACGGCAAGGTCGGCCTGTTCAGCGTGCTGGTGATGGCCGTCGTCGTGGTGTTCCTGGCCTGGTTCGGCTACCGGCCGCGGTGGTTCCACACCCGCAAGTCCCTTCCCCGGCACGCCCGCGACCCGCAGCGACAGCAGCAGCCCTGGAGCACCGTATGAGCACTCCGCCGCCCGTGCCGTCCGTACCGCCGGTCCCGCCGACGCCGCCCGCACCGCCCGGGCTCCCGCTGCCGCCGGAGGCCGTCGCGGCCGAGCCGGCGCCGGTGCCCGCGCCGGAGCCGCCCTCCCCCGACCCGTTCGCGATCGTCGCCGACGCCGTCGACGGGCTCCGGGAGGAAATGGCCTCGCTCGGCGACCAGTTCCGCCGCCGGATGCTGAACGACCGCGAGGGCCGCCGCGGTCTGGACGAACTGCGCACCGAGCTGGACCACACCCGCAAGGCCGCCGAGGGCCGCCTCATGCAGCCCCTGCTGTACGACCTCGTGCTGCTCCTGGACCGCATCGACCGCCACCCCGGCATCGACGGCGGCTTCGCCGACTCGGTGGGCGCCGAACTCCTCACCGTCCTGGAGAAGTACGGCATGACCCGCATCCCGGTCGCCGCCGGCCGCTTCGACCCCGCCCACCAGGAGGCCGTCGGCACCGTGCCCGCGCCCCGTCCCGAACTCGCGGGCGACGTCGCGGAAGTGGTCCGGCACGGCTACCGCGTCGGCGACCGTGTCGTCCGCCCCCAGCAGGTCCGCGTCCACGCGGCGCCCTGACATCCCTTGAGAGGTCCCGCATGACCGCGGCCGCGCAGTTGCAGTTGCGTACGTACACCATCAAGGACGGGATGCTCGACGCCTGGCTCGACCTGTGGCACGCCGAGATCGTGCCGCTGCGCCGCGCGCACGGCTTCGAGATCGGCCAGGCCTGGGTCGACCGGGAGCGCGGCCAGTTCGTCTGGCTGATCGGCTACGCGGGCGAGGACGGCTTCGCCGCGGCCAACACCCGTTACTGGAACAGCCCCGAGCGCGAGCGGATGCCGCTCCAGCCGGAGGACTACCTCGTGCGCAGCGAGGTCCGCGACGTCGAACCGGCCTGAGCCGCGGCCCACGCGGCCACCGCCGCCCACAGCGGCAGCCAGGCGGCGGCGAGCAGCGCCCCGGCGCCGAGCGCCGCGCCCGCCACGGTCACCTCGCGGCGCCGGGCCCACACGGAGCCGACGCCGCCGACCGCGAGCAGCGCCACGACCACGGGGACCGGCACCAGGTCCGCGTAGCGCGGCACCCCCTCCAGCCCGTAGGCCGCCACCCCGAGGCTCACCAGGACCAGCGCCAGGACGCCGGACACCCACCACGGCCCCTCGCGGTCCGAGGCGAGCCGCAGCGCGGCCCACATCGCCACCGTCGCCATCGCCACGTCCAGTCCCTCGGAGCGCCAGGCCAGCGCGTGCGGCACCGCCGCGGCCAGCATCCCGACGGCCAGACCCGGCACCACACCGGTCCACAGCGCTTCACGTGACATGTCCCGCGTCTTCCCCGCCTCTGCCCCCACACGCCCCGCCCGGCCGCCCCCGCCACCCCTTCGGCCGACGGGACCGCACCGTACGGGGGCGCGTCACGCCTCCGGCGCCGGACGGGGTGCGGGGACGCGGCGGCGCGGGAACCGCGCGGTCGGCAGGACACGGCATGATCACGACCACCCGCGACGCGGGTGCACAGGCGTTCGGGAGTGCCAGTATTTTCCTCCTCAGGAGGAATCTTTGACCACGCCTATACGAACGGGCGCCACCGCGCTCGTCCTTGCCACGGCGGCCGCGGCACTCGCACTGCCCGCCGGGACCGCCCACGCCGCCACCACCTGCTCCACCGGGGTGTGGACGGCGGCCTACTACGCCAACACCACGTTCAAGGGCACCCCGAAAAAGACCGCCTGCGACACCTCGATCAACGAGAACTGGGGCACCGGCCACCCCGCCGGCATCACACTCCCCAACGACAACTTCGGCGTGCGCTGGACGCTCAGCCGCGACTTCGGCTCCGGCGGTCCCTTCACCTTCACCGCCGCCGCCCGTGACGGCATCCGCGTCTACGTCGACTCCAGCCTCAAGATCAACCTCTGGAAGGACGTCTCCACCACCCAGACCAAGACCCTCAACCTCACCGTCCCCAAGGGCCGCCACACCCTCCGCGTCGACTTCGGCGCCTTCAAAAGCAGCGCCAACGTCAAGTTCACGTACGCGCCGCGCACGACGGCATCGGTCGACAAGGTGAAACCGCTGACGCCGACCGGGCTGAAGGCCCCGGCCACCGGGCACGCGTTCACCCTCGCGTGGACCAAGAACGCGGAGATGGACCTCGCCGGGTACCGCGTCTACCGCCGCACCGGCTCGGGCGCCTGGACCCGGCTCGGCGGCACGGCCCCGGTGACCGCGACGTCCTACCGGGACCTGCCGGCATCCAACGGCGCCCGCTACTCGTACGCGGTCATGTCCGTCGACAAGGCCGGCAACGCCTCCGCGCTGTCGTCCGCGGTCACGGTCACCTCGATCGACGAGCAGGCCCCGGCCGCGCCGACCGGCCTGAAGGTCGTGGCCACCGCCGACGGCAAGGGCTACGCGCTCACGTGGACGGCGATCGCGGACGCGACCAGGTACCAGGTGTACCGGGCGACGTCGGCGACCGGCCCGTGGACCGCGCTCGGCACCCCGTCGGGCGCGTCGTACACGGACACCACGGCCGCTCCCAGGACGGCGTACGTGTACGCCGTCGCGGCGCAGGACGCCGCGGGGAACGCCTCCGCCAGGTCGGCGACCGCGAGCGCCGCCCCGCTGGTGATCCGGCCGGAGGCGCCCCGTGACGTGGCGGCGACCCCCCTCGGGAGCCTGATCGGCGCCAAGCTGACGTGGAGCCAGCCCAAGGCGCAGGTCGTCGGGACGTACACCGTGTACCGCTCGACCACCTCGCCGGTGAACCCGGCCACCGCGACCCGCGTCGACTGCACGATCGCCCACGAGGGCAACCTCGGTGCGGACCCCGCCCGGTTCAGCTGCACCGACACCAGCACATCCCTGCGGCGCGGCGTGACCTACCACTACGCCGTCGTCCAGACCGTCGACGGCCTCACGTCGGCACCCTCGAACCCGGCCTCCTTCACGACGCCCGGCGACGAGGTCCCCCCGGCCCTGGTCTCCGGTCTGACGGCCGAGCCGACGGGGTACGGGGTGCGTCTGCACTGGAACCCCAACACCGAGCCGGACCTGGCCCGTTACACGGTCTACCGCGGTGAGGTGTACGAGGACGAAGAGGGGCGGGTCTGCCTCGGCCACGCGGTCGAGTGGCTGGGCCCGGACGCCACCGGGTACCTCGCCGAGCGGCTGCCCGACGGCGAGCAGGGCTGCTACTTCGTCGACGCCGAGGACACCTCGGGCAACTCCCTCTTCGCTTCCGGCGAGGGGGTCTCCGTGGTGGAGTTCACCGAGCTCGACCTCACCCCCTCCGTCGGGACCCCCGAGGACTCGCCCGTGCGGCTGACCGCCGAGGACGTGACCGACGGCGTGCGGCTGGGCTGGAACGAGGTGACCGGCGCCGCCGGTTACCTCGTCTACCGCTGGGATCCGATCGACGGCCGGTACGAGAGCCTGACGCCGGACCCGGTGACGGGCACGACCTGGAAGGACACCACCGCGCCCCGCGGCACCACCCACTACTACTGGGTGACCGCCGTGGACGCGGACGGCACGGAGTCCGCGCCGGGCGGCGCCTACGCGGTCCTGGCGCCCTAGGGCGTGTTTCGAAAGTCCCGCCTGTCCCGCGACGCCTGGCACGGCACCTCGCTGCGTTGTCGAATCGTCCGAGTAGCCCACTACGAGGACGACTCTCCGCCTTGCGATGCACCGCACCAGACCCCGCGGGACCCGCCCTCCGGGCGGCCGGCGCTACTTTCGAAACACGCCCTAGCAGCACAGCCAAAAAGGCGGGCCTTGCGATAATCGCAAGGCCCGCCTACGCTGTTTTCATGGACCCGCATGTCATCGAACGTGTACGCACCGTGATGGACGCGGCCGCGATGACCAAGGCCGCCTTCGCCCGGACGGTCGGACTCACGCCCGACAAGCTGTCGAAGTCGCTCAGCGGCGTGCGCCGCTTCACCTCGCTGGACCTGGCGCTCATCGCGGAGGCCGGCGGCACGACCGTGGACTGGCTGCTCACCGGCAACGAGCCGCTGCGGCCCGCCCTCGCGGCCCGGACGCGCAGCGACACCGCCCCCGACCCGGCGGGGACGCGCGAGGTCACCGAGCGGTTCGCCGCCGCCTACGAGGTACTGGAACTGCTGGACCGGGCCGGGGAGCTGCCCGCCGTGCCGGAGCCGGATCCCGCGCTGGAGCGCTGGGCGGCGCAGGGCGAGCGGCTGGCGGAGGAGGCACGGGAGCGGCTGCCGGCGGCGGAGCTGGAGACGGACGAGCTGATCGCGGCGGTCGAGGAGCGCTTCGGGGTGGACGTGGCCATCACCGCGCTTCCCCAGGCTGTGGACGGACTCGCCTGGCAGACCGACACCTTCCGCCTCGTGCTCCTGGCGCCCACCGACCTGTGGACACGGCAGCGCTTCACCCTGGCCCACGAGCTCTGCCACATCCTCGCCAAAGACGCCCGCAGCGTCGTGGTGGAGTCCCATGTCGCCCCCGGCCGGCAGAAGGACCTCGCCGAGGTGCGGGCCAATGTCTTCGCCTCGCATCTGCTGATGCCCGCCCGGGAGTTGACGGCGGCCGCCGCAGAGGGGGAGCTGACGGACACCGCCTTCGAGCGGCTGGTCGTCCGCTTCCGGGTGTCGCCGAGCGCGCTCGCCGCACGCCTGCACCAACTCGGCCTGATCGACGCCGGACGGCGCAAGCACCTGCGCGCCCTGACGACGGAGTCCTGCCATCTGCTGGCGGGCGCCGGCGACGAGTACCAGCGGCAGGCGTCACGTGCCTTCGCCGAACGCTTCCCGCCGCGTCTGGCCTCGGAGTTGTACAAGGGCTATCTGGCGGGCGAGACGACGCTGCGCCCGCTGGCCGCGCTGCTGGACACGGACGTGGAGCGGCTGCACGACCTGCTGGCCCCCGAATCCGCGGCCGGCGCCGACCAGCAGGACGCCGAAGAAGGGGACCTGGTCTTCCAGCCATGACCACCTGGTGGTTCCCGGACAACACCGTCCTGTGCAACTTCGCCGCCGTGGACCGGATGCTGCTGCTGGAGAAAGTGCTGGACGGCCGCGGCCGCTGGAGCCAGGCCGTCGCCCACGAGGCCGCCCGCTCCGCGCGGTTCCTGCCGCGTCTGGCCGGGCTCGCCGAGGCCGGCTGGCTGGGCGAGCCCGTGGAGATCACCGAGAGCGCCGAGCTCCGGGAGGTCGACCGGCTGCGCCGCGCGGTCTTCGGCGGCCCGTCGAACGCGCCGACCCGGCATCTCGGGGAGGCGGAGACCTGCGTACTGATCACGCGGCGGCGGGAGTTCCGCGGCGCCGTCTGGATCACCGACGACCGCTCCGCCCGCAACTTCACGCGCCGGCGCGGGATCACCACGAAGGAGACCTTCGACCTGATGCGGGACGCGTGCGCCGAGGGGCTCGTGCCCGCGGCGGAGGGACACCGGCTGCTGCACGCCATGATCGCCTCGGGCCGGCATCTGCACCATGTGTCGCAGGGGCCCGCCGACCTGCTGCCGTGAAACGTTCCGCCGGGTCTACTCGGGCCGCTTGGCGGGCCGCCACACCACCAGCGCCGACGTCTGCTGCACGTCCTGGTACGGCACGAGGTCGCGCCGGTAGGAGGCGTGGACGGCCGCCTCGCGCTGCTGCATCGCCGCCGCGGCGCCCTCGACGGCGGCGGCCAGTTCGGCCACCCGCGACTGGAGGGCCGCGACCTGGTTCTCCAGTTCGATGATGCGCTTGATGCCCGCGAGGTTGATGCCCTCGTCCTGCGACAGACGCTGCACCTCGCGCAGCAGCTCGATGTCGCGGGCCGAGTAGCGCCGGCCCCGCCCGGCCGTGCGGTCGGGCGAGACCAGGCCGAGCCGGTCGTACTGCCGGAGGGTCTGCGGGTGCAGACCGGAGAGCTGGGCCGCCACCGAGATGACGTAGACGGGGGATTCGTCCGTCAGCTCGTACGGGTTGCGACCCCGTCCGCCCCGCATGCCGCCGCCCATGCTCATCGGTTCAGTCTCCCTTCGCGGCCTTGAACAGCTCTGCCCGCGGATCGGTGTCCGCGGTCGCCTCCCGGTACGCCTCCAGGGCGTCCAGCGCCTTGCCCTCCGTGGCCGCCGGAACGGCGACCTCGACGGTGACCAGCAGGTCGCCGTGCGTACCGTCCTTGCGGACGGCACCCTTGCCACGCGCCCGCAGCGTACGCCCGTTGGGCGTGCCCGGGGGCAACTTCAGGGTGACCGGGGGACCGCCGAGCGTCGGCACCTTGATCTCCCCGCCGAGGGCCGCCTCGGTGAAGGAGACCGGCACCACGACGGTGAGGTTGTCGCCCTTGCGGCCGAAGACCGGGTGGGCGTCGACGTGCACGGTCACGTACAGGTCGCCGCCCGGGCCGCCGCGCTCGCCGGGGGCACCCTTGCCGCGCAGCCGGATGCGCTGCCCGTCGGTGACGCCGGCCGGGATGCGCACCTGCATGGTGCGCGCCGAGCGGGCCCGGCCGCTGCCGTTGCAGACCTCGCAGGGGTCCTGCGCGATCAGGCCGCGGCCCTTGCAGTCCACGCAGGGGTCGGTGAGCGAGAAACCGCCACCGCCGCCGCGCGAGACCTGCCCGGTGCCGACGCAGGTCGGGCACACCCGCGGCGTGCCGTTCTTGTCGCCGGTGCCCGAACAGGCCTTGCAGGGGGCCTGGCTGGTCATCTTCAGCGGGACCGTGGCACCGTCGACCGCCTCGGTGAACTTCAGCGTCACCTCGGTCTCGACGTCCTGGCCGCGCCGGGGCTGCGTACGGGTCGTGGCGCCGCCCCGGTTGAACAGGCCGCCGAACACGTCCCCGAGGCCGCCGCCGAAGCCGCCGCCCTGGGGCGTGCCGGCACCGCCGGCGGTGCCGCCGCCGAAGAGGTCACCGAGGTCGAAGCCGAAGCCGCCCGCGCCGGCCGGGCCGCCGCGGAAGCCGCCGTTGCCGAAGAGGGCGCGACCCTCGTCGTACTCCTTGCGGCGCTTGGCGTCCGACAGGACGTCATTGGCCTCGGAGATCTCCTTGAAGCGCTCCTCGGCCTTGGCGTCGCCCTTGTTGGCGTCCGGGTGGAACTCGCGGGCGAGCTTCCGGTACGCCTTCTTGATCTCCGCCTCGGTGGCGTCCTTCGGGACGCCGAGGACCTTGTAGAGATCCTTCTCGAACAAATCCCTGCTGATGCTCATCCCCGGCGTCCCTCCTTCCGTGCCTTCCGTGCGCGACTCACGTCAGCCCTGTTCCGGGCCACCGTTCTCCTCGTCCGCCGCGTCGGCGTTGCCCTGCGTTCCCTGCGTGCCCGGCTGGGGCTCGGCGACCGCCACCCGCGCGGGGCGGATGGTGCGCTCCCCGATGCGATACCCGGGCTGCAGGATCTGCACGCAGGTCGTCTGTGTGACGTCCGGCGAGTAGCTGTGCATCAGGGCCTCGTGCACCAGCGGGTCGAAGGGCTCGCCCTCCTTGCCGAACTGCTGGAGGCCCAGCTTGGCGGCCACCGTCTCCACGGACTCGCCGACCGACTTGAAGCCGCCGACCAGTTCCTTGTGGTCCCGGGCACGGCCGATGTCGTCGAGCACCGGAAGCAGTTCGGTGAGCAGGTTGGCGACCGCGATCTCGCGGACGGCGATGCGGTCCCGCTCCACCCGGCGGCGGTAGTTCTGGTACTCCGCCTGGAGCCGCTGGAGGTCCGCCGTGCGCTCACCGAGCGCCGTACGCACCTGGTCCAGCTGCGCCTGCAGAGCGACCATGGCGTTCGCGTCCCCGGCCGGGGACGCCGGGGCCGCCTGCTCGGCGGACCCGGCACCCGGTGCCGTGTCACCCGCGGAGTCCGCGGACGACGCGGAACCGGCCTCGGCAGAGGGGACGTCAGGCTCCTGCTCGAAGCCCGGGGTCTCCTCCGTCACGCGGCACCGTCCTTCTTGTCCTCGTCGACGATCTCGGCGTCGACGACGTCGTCGTCGGCCTGGGCACCGCCCGCGGCACCGGCGGCACCGGCCGCGCCGCCCTCGGCCTGGGCGTTGGCGTAGAGCGCCTGGCCCAGCTTCTGGGAGGTGGCGGCGACCTTCTCGGTGGCCTCGCGGATGGCGGCGGAGTCCTCGCCCTTCAGCTTCTCCTTCAGGTCCGCGACGGCCGCCTCGACCTCGGTCCTGACGTCACCGGGGACCTTGTCCTCGTTGTCCTTGAGGAACTTCTCGGTCTGGTAGACCAGCTGCTCGGCCTGGTTGCGGGTCTCGGCGGACTCGCGGCGCTTGTGGTCCTCCTCCGCGTACTGCTCGGCCTCGCGCATCATGCGGTCGATGTCGTCCTTCGGCAGCGCGGAGCCACCGGTGACGGTCATGCGCTGCTCCTTGCCGGTACCGAGGTCCTTGGCGGAGACGTGCATGATGCCGTTGGCGTCGATGTCGAAGGCGACCTCGATCTGCGGGATGCCGCGCGGGGCCGGCGGCAGGCCCGTGAGCTCGAACATGCCGAGCTTCTTGTTGTACGCCGCGATCTCGCGCTCACCCTGGTAGACCTGGATCTGCACCGACGGCTGGTTGTCCTCGGCCGTGGTGAAGATCTCCGAACGCTTCGTCGGGATCGTGGTGTTGCGCTCGATCAGCTTGGTCATGATGCCGCCCTTGGTCTCGATACCGAGGGACAGCGGGGTGACGTCGAGCAGCAGGACGTCCTTGACCTCGCCCTTGAGCACACCGGCCTGGAGCGCGGCGCCGATGGCCACGACCTCGTCCGGGTTCACGCCCTTGTTGGCGTCCTGACCGCCGGTCAGCTCCTTGACGAGCTCGGCGACGGCGGGCATGCGGGTGGAGCCACCGACGAGGACGACGTGGTCGATCTCGGAGAGCTGGATGCCCGCGTCCTTGATGACGTTGTGGAACGGGATCTTGCAGCGCTCCAGCAGGTCCGCGGACAGCTGCTGGAACTGGGCGCGGGTCAGGCGCTCGTCCAGGTGCAGCGGACCCTCGGCGGACGCCGTGATGTAGGGCAGGTTGATCGAGGTCTCGGTGGACGAGGACAGCTCGATCTTCGCCTTCTCGGCGGCCTCGCGCAGACGCTGCAGCGCCATCTTGTCCTTGGACAGGTCCACGCCGTGACCCGAGGCGAACTGCTTCACCAGGTAGTCGACGATGCGCTGGTCCCAGTCGTCGCCACCGAGGTGGTTGTCGCCGTTGGTGGCCTTCACCTCGACGACGCCGTCGCCGATCTCCAGCAGCGAGACGTCGAAGGTGCCGCCACCGAGGTCGAAGACGAGGATGGTCTGGTCGTCCTTGTCCAGGCCGTACGCCAGGGCGGCGGCCGTGGGCTCGTTGACGATGCGCAGGACGTTGAGGCCCGCGATCTCGCCGGCCTCCTTGGTGGCCTGGCGCTCGGAGTCGTTGAAGTACGCCGGGACGGTGATGACCGCGTCGGTCACCTTCTCGCCCAGGTAGGCCTCGGCGTCACGCTTCAGCTTCTGCAGGATGAAGGCGCTCATCTGCTGCGGGTTGAAGTCCTTGCCGTCCAGGTTGATCCGCCAGTCGGTGCCCATGTGGCGCTTGACCGAGCGGACCGTCCTGTCGACGTTGGTGACGGCCTGGCGCTTGGCGACCTCGCCGACGAGCACCTCGCCGTTCTTCGCGAAGGCGACGACGGACGGCGTGGTCCTGGCACCCTCGGCGTTGGTGATGACGGTGGGCTCGCCGCCTTCGAGAACGCTGACGACGGAGTTAGTCGTGCCCAGGTCGATGCCGACCGCACGTGCCATGGTGAAACCCTCCAACTGCCTACTTGAGTGGAACTGACTCAAGAGTGCCGGACGGCTTCCTCCGTGTCAACAGACCTGAGTCGTGGCCACTCAACTTTAGAGCCGCCCCTGCGCGCAGGGGCGCCGCGACACGGCATACACGGCATATCGGCCCACGCGCGAGGCGGCCCGACCCTCGGGCAAGGCCGCCCTCAGCGACGCAGATCACCGGCGGCGCGGCTGCACGCGTGCGCCGATACTGGGTACCCTCAGGAGAAACCAATAAGTTACTGCTTAGTAGTCAGCCGGGCAGTCGGCCCGCGCCTCCGCTCTCGCAGGCCCGAGGAGCCCTGAAATGCAACTCGCCGCGATCATCGTGTCGCTGGTACTCGCCGTGGTCGGCGTGGCGCTGTTCAGCCGAGCCATCGCCCAGATCTACCGGTTCGTACGACTCGGCCAGGACGTACCCGCGGGCACGCGCACCGACGACTGGCGCGCGCGCACCCTCACGGTGGTCCGGGAGTTCCTGGGTCACACCCGGATGAACCGCTGGGGCGTCGTCGGCGTCGCCCACTGGTTCGTCGCCGTCGGCTTCTTCTCGCTCGTCCTCACCCTGGTGAACGCCTTCGGGCAGCTCTTCCAGGCCGACTGGGCGCTGCCGGTCATCGGCCACTGGCTGCCGTACGAGGTGTTCGTCGAGTTCATCGGCCTGATGACGACGCTCGGCATCCTCACCCTGATCGTCATCCGCCAGCTCTCCCTGCCGAGCCGGGCCGGGCGCAAGTCCCGCTTCTCCGGCTCCAACCTCGGCCAGGCGTACTTCGTCGAGGCCGTCATCCTCATCATCGGCCTCGCGATCATGACGCTGCGCGGCCTGGAGGGCGCCCTGGCGGGCGTGCACGGCTACGAGGCCGCCTACTTCGCCTCGTACCCGCTGGTGGCGGGCTTCAAGGGGCTGAGCGTCACGACGCTGCAGAACCTGGTCTACCTCACCGCGATGATCAAGATCGGCACCTCGTTCATCTGGATGATCACGGTCGCGCTCAAGACCGACATGGGCGTCGCCTGGCACCGCTTCCTGGCCTTCCCGAACATCTGGTTCAAGCGCAACGCCGACGGGGCCGTCGCGCTCGGCGCTCTTCTCCCGATGGCCTCCGGCGGCAAGCCGATCGACTTCGAGGACCCGGGCGAGGACGACGTCTTCGGCGTCAGCCAGGTGGAGCAGTTCTCCTGGAAGGGCATCCTCGACTTCTCGACCTGCACCGAGTGCGGCCGCTGCCAGTCGCAGTGCCCCGCCTGGAACACCGGCAAGCCGCTCTCCCCGAAGCTGCTGATCATGTCGCTGCGCGACCACGCGCACGCCAAGGCGCCGTACCTGCTCGCGGGCGGCGGCAAGACCGTGGAGGGCGAGGAGAAGGCCTCCGAGGAGCTACTCGCCGCCGTCCCCGCCGCGACCCTCGCCGAGGCCGAGCGGCCACTGATCGGCACCGCCGAGGAGAACGGCGTCATCGACCCGGACGTGCTGTGGTCCTGCACCACCTGCGGCGCCTGCGTCGAGCAGTGCCCGGTGGACATCGAGCACATCGACCACATCGTCGACATGCGCCGCTACCAGGTGATGATCGAGTCCGCGTTCCCGTCCGAGGCGGGCACGATGCTCAAGAACCTGGAGAAGAAGGGCAACCCCTGGGGCCTGCCCAAGAAGCAGCGCCTGGCGTGGGTCAAGGAGGTCGACTTCGAGGTCCCCGTCGTGGGCGAGGACATCGAGGACCT
The DNA here is from genome assembly GCF_040644455.1 of Streptomyces sp. NPDC046977. NCBI lineage: Bacteria > Bacillati > Actinomycetota > Actinomycetes > Kitasatosporales > Streptomycetaceae > Streptomyces > Streptomyces sp. NPDC046977. The sequence goes on along the minus strand of NZ_JBEYWO010000002.1, from coordinate 19,268 downwards.
CACCGAGGTCGAGTACCTGTACTGGGTCGGCTGCGCCGGCTCCCTGGAGGACCGCGCCAAGAAGACCACCAAGGCCTTCGCCGAGCTGCTGAACATCGCGGGCGTGAAGTTCGCGATCATGGGCGGCGAGGAGAACTGCACCGGTGACTCCGCCCGCCGCCTGGGCAACGAGTTCCTCTTCCAGCAGCTGGGCGCGGAGAACGTGGCCATGCTGAACATGGCCTTCGGCGAGGACGACGAGGACGAAAGCACCAAGCTCCCCGCCTCGAAGAAGAAGATCGTCGCGACCTGCCCGCACTGCTTCAACACCCTGGCGAACGAGTATCCGCAGCTCGGCGGCGAGTACGAGGTCATCCACCACACCCAGTTGCTGCAGCACCTGGTCGACGAGGGCAAGCTCGTCCCCGTCACCCCGGTCGAGGGCATCATCACCTACCACGACCCCTGCTACCTGGGCCGCCACAACAAGGTCTACACGCCGCCGCGCGAAATCATCGCCAAGGTGCCGGGTCTGCGGAACGAGGAGATGCACCGGCACAAGGAGCGCGGTTTCTGCTGCGGCGCCGGCGGTGCCCGCATGTGGATGGAGGAGCGGATCGGCAAGCGCATCAACAATGAGCGCGTGGACGAGGCGCTGTCCCTCAACCCGGACATCGTCTCCACGGCCTGCCCGTTCTGCCTGGTGATGCTCTCCGACTCCGTCAACGGCCGGAAGAACGAGGGCAAGGCCAAGGAGTCGCTCCAGGTCGTCGACGTCTCCCAGCTGCTGCTGGAGTCCGTCAGGACCCCGCTCGACCCGGACGGCGCCCAGGAGACGGCCGTGGAGCCGGAGCCCGAGCCCGCGGCGTAACCCCGCACGCCACAAACGCCGGTGGGCGCGTACGGAAGTCCGTACGCGCCCACCGGCGTTGTGGTGCGGGGCCGGCTGTCAGCCGCCGATCCCGGCCTGCCGCAGCAGCGCCGCGAACGACGCCGGGTCGAACAGCTTCTGGAGGTCCTCCTGGGGCACCGCCTCGCCGTCGATCTTCACGTACGGGGTGCCCGTGGCGCCGCTCTTGATGAACGCGTCCTCGGAGGCGGTGACGAAGTCCTTGTGCGCGCCCTTGCCCACCGCCTGGTCGAAGGCGGCGCCGCGCAGCCCGTCGACCCCGCCGGCGAGCTCCAGCAGGTACGCGTCGGTGAAGCCGTCCTCGCTCTCGTCCGGCTGGTGGGCGTAGAGCGTCTCGTGGTACGTCGCGAAGGCGCCCTTGCCCGCGTCGACGGAGGCACGCAGCGCGTTCCCGGCCCGCCGGGAGCCCTCGCCGCCCAGCTTCTCGTCGAGGAACGAGGCCAGCGTGTACTGGAGCTTGATGCGGCCGTCCGCCGCGAGCGCCGCCAACTGCGGTCCCGCCGCCTTCTCGAAGGCCTGGCAGACCGGGCAGCGCGGGTCCTCGTAGATGTGGACGGTCTTCGGCGCCGCCGGGTCGCCGACGGTGATCGTCGTGCCGTCGGCCTCCATGCGGGCCGGCAGCCCGGCCAGCACCTTGGGGTCGGGCGCGGTCGGCACACCGGCCGCGGAGCCCTGGGAGGCGGCGTCCGCCGGCGAGGCCGAGGATGCCGGGGAACCGCCGGAATCGGTCGTCAGCAGGCTGCACGCCGACAGCGAGAGGGCCAGCAGCCCGGCGGCGGCCGCCCCGGCCGCGACGCGGGCGCAGACCCGCGCGGCATGACGCACGCGGGGGCGTGCTGCGTTCGGTACAACCCTGATGGCCATCGGCGGTTCCCGTCCCTTCGGATCACGTTGCCACCGAACGCTAAGCCGTCGCACCCCCGCCCGTGAAAAAACCGCCCAACGGGCGCCTCCGGCCGCCCCCCGGCGTCTGTCACAGCTTGGCCGCAATGCCCCTCCGCGAGCGCAGGGCCCCGCCCTTCGTCCGCCGGACCGGGTACGTTCGAGGACGTGGCTGGATTCGACTACGGACGCGGACGGGACGGGGACGTGCAGCACCCGCATCAGCAGTACGGCGGACACCCTCAGCAGAACACGCGGCCGGGCGGCCCGCAGCCGCCCCAGTACGGGTTCTCGCCGGCCGCCGACGGCGAGCCCGAGTACTTCGGTTCGCCCGCACAGCAGCAGTCGTACGACGACAACCCCGGGCACACCCGCACCTTCTCCATCGGCGACGACCCGGACGCCTACAACCCGCAGGGGACGGAGCACCCCGACAGCATCTCCACCTACCGCGCCGGCCAGACCACGGCGCCCCCGGCGGGCCCGCGGCTGCCCTGGAAGCAGCTGCTCAGCGGCATCGTAATGCGCCCGTCGGCCACCTTCTGGCAGATGCGCGACTACCAGGTGTGGGCGCCCGCGCTCACCGTCACGTTCGTCTACGGGCTGCTCGCCGTCTTCGGCTTCGACACCGCCCGCGAGGACGTGATCGACGCCAACCTCTCCACCAGCATCCCCTGGGTGCTCAGCACCGCCGTCGCGGTCATCCTCAGCGGCGTGATGCTCGGCGCCGTCACCAACGCCCTCGCGCGCCAGCTCGGCGGCGACGGCGCCTGGGCGCCCACCGTCGGTCTCGCGATGCTGATCACGTCGATCACCGACGCCCCGCGCCTGGTGTTCGCGATCTTCCTCGGCAGCGCCAACATGTTCGTCCAGGTCCTGGGCTGGGCCACCTGGATCGGCTGCGCCGCGCTGATGACGTCCATGCTGAGCAAGTCCCACGACCTGCCCTGGCCGAAGGCGCTGGGCGCGGCGTCCATCCAGCTGATCGCGCTGCTGGTGCTCTTCAAGCTGCCGGTGATCTGACCCGGCAGCCGGGTACGTGACCACGTACGGACGGGCGGCCACCTCGCGGGGTGGCCGCCCGTCGGCGTGTTTCAGGCGGTACCCGCGAAGTCGTACACCGCCCATGCGGTGAGCAGTTCGTACCCGATGCGCCGGTAGAGGGCGTTGCTGGTGCGGTTGGCCGGGTCGGTGTAGAGCACGACCTCCTCGGCGCCCGCGGCCAGCGCGGCCCGGCTCACCTCGGCCGTCACGGCGCCCGCGTACCCGCGACCGCGCAGAGCGGCCGGGGTGTAGACGGGGTCCACCCGGACCTGGCCGCCGACCAGTGGGTTCGCGCCCGCCATCGAGACGGGCGTGCCGTCCGGGGTCTCCCAGAACGTGTAGCGCTTCTCGGCGAAGCGCGTACCGGCCCAGGAAGCGGCGTCGATGGTGACGTCCTCCCGTACGTCCGCGGCGAACTCGGCGCACCAGCGCAGGAGTTGTCCGTGCTCCGGCTCGCCCACGAGCCGGCCCCGGCCCGCCGGGAACGGCTCCGGCGGGGTGAGCGTGCCCAGGCGGTACAGGAACAGCCGGTTGCGGAGCGTGGGCGCCGCGCCGCTGTGCCGCTGCCACGCCTCGGCGAACGCGCCGGCGGTGCCGTCGTCCGCGCTGATCCAGGGCAGTGACTGCCCCCGGGACACCAGATGGGCGGCGAGGGTGTCGGCCTGCGCGGGCGTCAGCGAGGTCACGCCGAGGCCGCGGGACGGGAGGCGGTAGTACGCGGCGCCGACCCCGCCCGTGCCCTCCAGCAGGCCGAAGACGGCGCCCTGGGCGTCCGGCCCGTCCGGCCCGCGCGTGCGCAGCCTCTCGGTCGCGCTGAGCATCGTGGTGTGCAGGCCGGGCCGCGAACGCAGGAAGCCCCCGGCCCGGGCGAGAAAGTCGTCGATGTCTTCCGCGATCTGCCAGTCATCGGAGCGCATGCCGCCCGATAGTGCCCGATGGGCGCGGCTCCTGCCATGCCGGGCCGTCACCCACAGCCTGTGGACGGCGGCGCGACAAGCCGGGTCAGAACGCTTCCGACTTCGGATGGGCCCGCTGCCCCGACGCGTGCACGGGAGGCAGAGCGCTCCAGGGAACGTGCGTCCAGCCGTCGGGCTCCTCGCGTCCGGGGGCTGTCACGCGCTCCGCACATGCGGCATGATCGACGGTTCGGATCGGTCCAGGACGCACGCCTTCGCAGTTCCCCTCACCCGCCGACGAGGTCACGATGCACGGATATCTGCGCGCAGTCATCGACATGCTCGGCCCGCCCGAGAACCGCTTCGCCGACCCCTGCGCATGGCTCCGCCTCGAGAGCGAGCTCGGCCTGACGCTCCCCGCCGACTACAAGAAGATCATCGACGCCTACGCCCCCGTCGTCGTGAACGCGCATCTCTATCTCTCCCATCCGGCAACCGAGTCGTGGAATCTGGGCCAATGGATGCGGGAGACCATCACCGCGTTCACCGACGTCGACTGGGACGGCCTCGACCTCGATCCGGACGAGGACCCTCGGGAGCTGTTCGGGCTCCCGGAGCTGACCTTCGGTACCACGGCCGGGCTGTGGCCCCTCGCGTCCACAGATCGCGGGGAGGATGTCTTCCTGGTACGCGGACCGAGCCAAGAGGACCAACGGCTCGTCGTCTCCGACGGGGACCTCTCGTGGGCGGAGTACCGAGTCTCGTTCGCGGAGTGGCTCCACCGCTATCTCGTCGGCGAGGACATGACGGGCCCCAACAGCTCCGCGTTCTACCCCGGTCCTGTCCAACTGCAGCATCTGCCCATGACTTCCGACGAACGCCCCAAACCCTGGTTCGGCCCCGACCGAGGCATGTGAGGGCCGCGGCATCAGCCCAGGTGCCGATGCCCGCAGCCCGTGCTGCCGCCGGTCAGGCGTCGAAAACCTGACCCGCCCGACGGACCACGGGACCGTCGACGCTCCACGGGAAGTTGATCCAGTCGTCGGTGCGCCGCCACACGTAGTCGCACTTCACGAGGGACTGCGGCTTCTCGTAGATCACCGCGCTGCGCACCTCGGCGACGTGGCCGACGCAGAAGTCGTGGACCAGCTTCAGCGTCTTGCCCGTGTCAGCGACGTCGTCCGCGATCAGCACCTTCTTGTCGGAGAAGTCGATCACGTTCGGCACGGGCGCCAGCATGACCGGCATCTCCAGCGTGGTGCCGACCCCGGTGTAGAACTCGACGTTGACCAGGTGGATGTTCTTGCAGTCCAGCGCATAGGCCAGCCCGCCGGCCACGAAGACGCCGCCGCGGGCGATCGACAGCACTATGTCGGGCTCAAAGCCGTCGTCGGCGATGGTCTGCGCCAGCTCGCGCACGGCGTCGCCGAAGGCCTCGTAGGTCAGGTTCTCCCGTGCGGATCCGGTCATCGGCTCACACCTGCGTCCGGTGGAAGTTGAGGTAGGACCGCGACGGCGTCGGGCCCCGCTGCCCCTGGTAGCGCGAGCCGTGCTTGTCCGACCCGTACGGGAACTCCGCCGCCGACGTCAGCCGGAACAGGCAGAGCTGCCCGATCTTCATCCCCGGCCAGAGCTTGATCGGCAGCGTCGCGACGTTCGACAGCTCCAGGGTCACATGCCCCGAGAAACCGGGGTCGATGAAGCCCGCCGTCGAGTGCGTCAGCAGCCCCAGGCGGCCGAGGCTGGACTTGCCCTCCAGGCGGGAGGCGATGTCGTCCGGCAGCGAGATCACCTCGTACGTGGACGCCAGCACGAATTCGCCGGGGTGGAGGATGAACGCGTCGTCGCCCTCCGGCTCCACCAGCCGCGTCAGGTCCGGCTGCTCGACGGCCGGGTCGATGTGCGGGTACCGGTGGTTCTCGAACACCCTGAAGAATCGGTCGAGCCGGACATCGATGCTCGACGGCTGGACCATGGTCGGCTCGAACGGGTCGACCCTGACCCGTCCATTGTCGATCTCGGTCCGGATGTCCTTGTCTGAGAGCAGCACACCAGCAGATTACGCGGCGATGGGGCCCATGTCCGAATCGGCCACGGGCCCCGGAACCCGTCCGGCCTGCCTACTTCTCGCCCTCGGCAGGACCGGCCGCCACCGACACCGGCACCACGCTCCGCATGCGCGCGCACTGCGGGCACCTGATCAACCGACCCGGGCCCAGCCGTCCCGCTTCCAAGTGCTGCATCGGCAGCGTGGCGGTGCTGAAAACGTGCCCTCCGGCACAACGAACGACGGTGCGATCCATCGCTCCCCTTCTCCCCGGTACCTCAACGACGAAAGCCACATTAGGGGATGAACCCACCCCCGCCCCGCACGGCACTCCGCCCACCCCGGCCCGGCCCAACCGGCCCACACCGTACGCCTGATCGCCTCCGCCGCGCACACTTCGCCACTCCGTGAAACGCCCCTCCACACCCCCTTCACCCGGCCCCCACCCGGCCCCTGACCGGGCCTGGCCGCGACCCGGGCGGGCCCGGCCGGGCAACACGACGACCCCGGAGCGTATGCGTCCGGGGCCGGGCATGGGGTACAGTGTGCGAGGTCAGATGCCTCAACAGGTGTCTTACGCGGGTGTAGTTTAATGGTAGAACATGAGCTTCCCAAGCTCAGAGCGCGGGTTCGATTCCCGTCACCCGCTCCACCAGAAAGCCCCAGGCGAACAGCCCGGGGCTTCTTTGTTGTCTAGACCTCTTTATCCCTCCCGTGCCCGTTGCGTGCCCGATGAGCCGTCGTCGTGCCCGTCGATTGATGTGCGGTCAGCCCGCACCCGGGCATCGAGCGCGGCGGCGATCTCCTTCTGCCGCTCCAGCGTCGAGTGCTGGTAGGTCAGCGCAGCACGCTCGGAGGACTGGCCGGCGCGGACCATGGCGTCCTTGAGCGTGGCGCCCGACTGCGTCGCCAGGGTGTGGCCGGTGTGGCGCAGATCGTAGAAACGGAAGTTCTCCGGCAGGCCGACTTTGGCACGGGCTTTCCGCCATTTCCGGCCGAAGGACGAACGCCGGAACGGGGCGCCCTTTTCGCCGACGAACAGGAGGCCGTTCGGGTCCTTTTCCGCGAACCACTTCACGTGGCGGTCCACATCCCTGTGCATGAACTCCGGCAGCACGATGAACCGCTTCCCCGCTTCGGACTTGGTCTCCCCCACAGCCCGCCGGCCGGTGGTCAGCTCGGGAGCGGCACGGCGGACCCGGACGCCCAGGGGTTCCAGGCTCACGTCCGGCCGCCGGAGCTCCGCTTGCTCTTCAGGGCGGGCGGGGCCGTAGGCCGCGAGGTAGACCATCAGCCGCCAGCGCGGACCGATCGCGTCGGCGAGCGCGTCGACCTGGTCCACTGTGGCCACCGGTCGCTCCGGCGCGGACTCTTTGCCTGCACCGCGGATCCGGCAGGGGTTCCGGCGGATCAGCTCGTCCTCAACGGCCGTTTCCAGGATGGCTTTGAGGAGCCGATACGCCTTGGCGACCGTCGTCGCCCCGATGGTGGCCAGCCGCTCGGTGCGCCAGGTGCGGACACGAGGAGGAGTGATCTCGTCAACGTCCCAGGCCCGGAACGTCGGCAGGATGTGCAGGCGGAGCAGCCGTCGGTAGAGCTCATCGGTCGTGGGCGCCAAGCCCCGTTCCGTCACCCACTGGAGCGCGTACTCCTCGAAGTTCACCGCTCCGGCATCCGGGTCCTGCCAGTCGCCGCGCCGAAGCTCGGTCTGCTGCTCGGCGAGCCAGTCGTCAGCCTCACCCGAAGTGGCGAAGGTGACCGGGGCCGGGCGGTCGACGCCATCAGGGCCGAGGTACCGGGCCGATGACGTTGGGCGAGTACGTCGACTCCATCGGCGATGCTCGTCTAGTGATCGACATGCTCGTCGGCACGCTTCAACGGCTGCTCATCTACCCGGAGCAGGGCTTCACGATCAGCCAGCCGGTACCGGACGACGTGATGGCCGCCTACGAACGACTGCGCCAGCACGGCTTCACGAGTCGGCTCATCGCTACCGACACGACCTCCACTTAACGCACTTCGCAGTCACTCGTCCTCGTTTTGCACCGAGTTTGGGAAGCAGGTCGGTACTTGCGCGTGGCCACCTCGCGCTACGCGGCTGGGTTCAGGTGGTGGGCCACGTACCGAGCGCATAGGCCAGGCGGTCGCTCTGCTCCCGAGTAATGCCCTGAGCTATGCGGGTTCCGCACCTAGGGCTCGCCGGTTCGTCGCAGCACAGGATGCCGTTGAAGGATTCATTGCTGCTGCCGGACAACGGTGACACGGACGGCAGTGACCATCGGGCAGGCTCCCAGTACGGATGGTCAAGGAGCAGGGCTTCGGTTACCCGGTGAGTTTCCGTCTCTGGTACTCCAGTCCACATCAGGGCGCCGCGGAGGACATCGGCTGCGTCGGCGGGGAGATCGCTGTCGCCCAGCGCGGGCAAAAGGAGGAGCAGGCGGGCGTTCAGGGCGTGGACTCCTGCGGTGGTTTGATCGGGCGTACGGGCAATGTGGATCAGCTCGCGCCACGACAGGCCGGGGCCGGCCTGGTGTCCGTCGAGCGTGGCCAGATGTCCGAGGCGGCCCCAGGAGGGATGCGTCACTAGGTACTCGGTCCCCGCGTCGTCGGCGAGATTACGCGCCAGCACGATGGCGGTGTGGCCTTCACCGAACGGAATCCGGAAGACCGGCCATCGCTCCGCATCGGCCAGTGCCTCATACGCCGCATCGACGTCGGCCTCGTCCACACCGAACCAGGCCGGGTCTGGCTCGTCCTCCTCCGTTTCGCATAGCCACATCAGGTAGGCAGCCCAGAACCCCGGCAGGGAAAGCAGCTCTTCCCCGGCAACCAGCGGGGCGTCCTCAAATCCGTCGATCAGCACCACCCCAGGCTGCCAGCCGCCTCCGAGAACCCTCCAACCGCCCCCTGCACCTCGTCTGCTGTTTCTCGCTAGAGGACAGCCAGTGCCTGATACGAGAGATAGACACTCTCCGAAGTCACTTACGTACCCACTTGTCCGATGCCTGTGAGCTGTCGGGTCTCGGGTAATGCTTGACGTTTTGGCGTCAGGTGATGCTTGACGTTTGGGCTAGACGATTTTTCGTTTGTTGTACTCCCCGGATTTGCGGACGACCACTCCCTTGGTGGTGGTGCGGGGGACGGTGGTGATCAGGTCGTTGCCGTGGAAGACCTGGATGACGGTGTCGTCGAGGTGGGCGGTGACGACCTGTCGGGCCCAGGTCCGGCCGACTTGGACGCGTTGGCCTGCGATGAGGAAGCCGCCGTTGCTGGAGACGATCCGTTCGGCAGTCTGAGGTGCCGGCAGTGGGACGCTCGGTGGTGGGCCCGCGGGTCGGGCTCCGCGCAGTCGGCCGCAGGCGGTGGCCGGCAAGGGGCAGGGCAGTGCGGCCAGCAGGGTCCGGTGCGCGTTCAGGACCTGCATGACGGTGCCGTCGAGCCGGAGGGTGACGCGTTGTCCGGCGAAGGCCCAGCCGATGTTGACCTTGTCGCCGCCCAGACCGACGTAGCCGACCGGGTTGACGGTGCGGTCGACCTCCACCGCCGCGCCGGTGACCGGGCCCGGATCCTGCGTCCATGGGCCCGCGGGCCGGGCATCGCCGCAGGCCAGCAGGGTTCGCAGGTCCCGGCCGGACAGTTTCGAGGGCAGGGTCTTGTGCCGGGTGCCGTCGATTAGGACGTGCAGCCGGTTCACGTCGATCCGCAGGGTCACCGCGGTGCCGGCCAGGGCCGGGCCGAACCAGATCTGCTGGCCGCACAGACCCAGGTTGCCCGACCAGGGCACGACCCGGTCGACCTCGACGGCACCGACCTCGCCCTCGGCAATCGGCCACGATCGCGGCGACGGTGGCGGCTCGGAGCGCTGTGTCGGCACCACCACGTCCGGTTTCGCAGGGCGTCGCTTCCAGGCTGGGCGGCAGCTTCACTGGCAGCGCGGCTGGCTCCGCGGTGGTGAACCGGCTGGCCGGTGGCTGCATGTCCAGGGACTGGTGCGGGCGGGCGGTGTTGTAGTCGACCAGCCAAGCGTCGATCGCCGCCTGCGCGGCGGCGAGGTCGGTGAACCGGTCGCAGTCGTCGAGGAGTTCCCGCCGCAGGGTCTGATGGAACCTCTCGATCTTCCCCGTGGTTGTCGGTGACTTCGGCCTGGTCAGCTGGTGCTTGATCCCGTTCTCCCGGCAGATCCGGTCGAACAGCACCTCACCGGGCTTGCCCGGGCCGAACCGGGCCGTGAACTGCTTGCCGTTGTCGGTCAGCACCTCTTCGGGGACCCCGAACCGCTGCAGGGCCTCCCCGAAGGCCAGGCAGACCGCTCGCCCGGTCGCCCGCGGCACGACTTTCGCGATCACCACGAACCGTGAGTGGTCATCGATGCCGGTGACCACCTTGCACTCCGCCCCACTGGTCAGCAGGACGCCGCCGACGATGTCGAGCTGCCACAGCTCCATCGCCACCGACCGTTCCCACCTGCGGTAATCCGACCTCCGGCGCCTCCTGATCCCGGGTTCGACCAGGCCGTTTCGGACCAGCACCCGATAGACCGTGGCCCGGGACGGCACCGGTGTGATCCGTTTGCGTTCCAGTTCGTGCACCAGCCGGCGAGGGCCCCAGCCCGGATGCGCCCGCCGCAGGTCACACACCAGCGCTTCCACCACGGACGGGATCCGGTGCGGACACGATGCCGGGCGATGCGATCGATCCGCCAACCCCGCAAGGCCGGCCTGTTCGTACTTGCGCACCCAGACGTGCACGGACTGCCGGGAGACCCCGTAACGCGCCGCGACTTGGACCACCGGGGCGCCGGCGGCCACCTCCATGACCACGTGATACCGCTGCTCGACCACGCTCAACTCCACCAGCACGGCCCCGGCCCTCCCCGCACGCGCGAATCAGACGCGTACAGCCAAGCCGAGGCAAGCGGTGTCAAGCATCAGGTGAAGCCGCACTGTCAACCATCAACCGAGACAGGACAGTAGCCGTCTGACCAGGCCTGTTACAGATTTCCCTACCTCATCAAGGCACCCGGCGTCGCTCACGCTCCTGTCTTCGCCCCGCTCGGCGCGCCGTCCGCCGCCGCGCACACAGAGGTAGGCCGAGTTGGCATGAGGTGAGAACCGCGGTGGTCGGGGCGGACGCCTCCACGGCTTTACCCACCTCCCCGGTCCGGGACCCGCGTCGGGCACGACCAGGGGGCCACTCGGACACATTGCGGGCAGGGGTAAGCCTGCCCGAGTTGCCGGCAAGCGTACGGCCCCCTGCTCATACCCGACCCCCGCCCAGGCAGGACACCGGCCAAAGCCGTTCCGCCGTCCTTATCGGTGACGTGCGGTCACCAGGAGCCCAACGAGGGCCAGCAGCATCCGCGCCGTGAGGTAGCGAACGCGGCGGCCGGGGATGCGACGGTCCACAGAGTGCCCGCGATGGTGGAGGCGGCGAGGTTGCCAAAGGACTGGACGGTAGCGAACATGCCGAATGCGGAACCCCGCAGGTCTGCCGGGGCGAGGGCAGCGACGGCGGAGTGTTGCGCAGTCTCCACAGCCCCAATGCCGACACCCGCCAGAACGAACAGCACGGCCAGGACCGTGATCACCGCGCCAATGACGGCGCAGAGGCCGTAGGCGGTGGCGAAGGCGAGGACACCGCCAGCCATGACGAGGACCCGGCCCCGAGCGCCGAGGCGATCGGACAGGCGGCCGGCAGGGATCGAGGCGATCGTGGCTGCGACGTTGTACGCGGTGTAGAGCCCGAGCGCGATCGTGGTCGCTGTCTTGGCGCCGTGCTCGGGGTGAGCAGGTCTGAGGCTGTGCCGGACCCGAGCAGGGAATCACGGGAATCACGGCGAGCCTGTAGGTCTGGTAGCGACGAACAGCGAACCCCCGGTCGAGGGTGTGACCGGGGGATGCTGGGTTGAAGCAGTGCCGTGAGGCGCATGCCTCGCACTCAGTACCGAGGCAGGGCCAGCAGATTGTCCGTCCAGATGCCATTGGCGTGAGTCCGAAGGTACGGAGGTGTCGCGTGAACGACGCCGACCGGCACGGAGGACGTGCCATTGCGCACCCCTGCCTTGTGGTCACCACCCTCGTCCAGCCAGTTCACCATCTGCGCCTTGGTGTTCTGGCCGGTGTTGCCGGTGCCGGGGTTCTCCCAGCGCACGCTAGCAATGTGCTCGTGCTTGTCGCCGCCCTCAAGGTGTACGGCGGTGATGTAGATCATGAGTACCTCTTCTCGGGAGTTGCGGGCCGCCGTTCGGCCCACTGGTGTCAGGCCTCGCGGCGGATGCCCTTGAAAGGCGAGCCATCCGCCTTGCCACTCATGAACCGGCCGCCCGTTCCGCGCTTGGTCCAGATGCCGGTCCGGGAGTTGAAGGTCTGAGTGCGGCGCTTGACGCTGCCAAGCCGGAAGCCCTTGCCGGTGTTCGTCGCCATGTCGGTTCCTTCCTGTGGTGCGACCCGAGGTCGCGCTTGCGAGATCGGTATCAGTACCGATCTTGCAAGCGAGGGTAGGGGATCCAATTCGACTTTCGCAAGTGATTCCTGATGTGCAAGACTGTGCGCAGAAGGAGGAGATCATGAGCGAACGGATCGCAGCAGGCCACTTCGACGCCCCCGCGTTCCATGCGGCACTGGATCGCACCCGCCAAGAGCGAGGTCTCCTGTGGAAGCACGTTGCAGATCAGGCCGGCGTGAGCGCCTCGACGTTGACGCGCTTGGCTCAGGGGCGTCGCCCAGACGTCGACGGCTTGGCGGCCCTGGTTTCCTGGGCACATCTCAGTGCGGATGACTTTGTTCGCCGTCAAGAAGCGGCCGAGGACGCTGGCACCCTCGCAAAAGTGGCCACTCACCTTCGCGGCGACCGTAACCTCACCCCTGAGGCAGCCGAAGCACTGGAGGCGTTGATCACAGTCGCCTACAAGCAACTCGCAACGGAACATCCGGAGTAGGGGAACCGCATGGCGCTGCGTCGTGGCTTCAAAGCTGAGGCCAACCGTCTGTCTGTTCTGATGCGCAAGGAACTCGGGCTGGGGCCGACGGCAGCGCTGTCCCCTACGCGCCTTGCGGAGCATCTGGATATTCCAGTCAGGACGTTCAGTGCTGCGGCTGCAGCGGATCCGCGCGTCGGAGCACTCCTGGGCTCTGAAAGGGAGGCCGTCAGCGCCCTCACAGTGCATCTGGGCCCTCGTCGCATGATCTGGGTCAACGACTCCCACGACGAGAGTCGCCAGAACAGCTCAATTGGTCATGAACTCGCGCATGCTCTTCTGCAGCACCCCGCTGGGCCGGCTCTGGACGCTCGGGGATGCCGGCACTGGGACGGTGAGATCGAAGACGAGGCAAGCTGGCTTTCCGGCGCCCTGCTGATCACCAACGAGGCCGCCTGGTCGATCGCACGCCGCCAGATGGCGGATCATGCGGCGATGCTCCGCTATGGAGTGAGCAGGCAAATGCTCACTTGGCGGCTCAACGCCAGTGGTGCCGCTGGACAGCGGAAGCGCTCGGCTTGAAAGCTCCGTGCCCGATGCATGCCCGATCAGAGGGTCAACCGCGGTCACCTACGGACCCCCGGGTCGAAGACAGAGGATGCCAGAGGCACCGTACTTGCAGGTCAGGGGCGCTCACACCATGCCGAGCCCGGTGATTCCCAAGCTCAGAGCGCGGGTTCGATTCCCGTCACCCGCTCCAGCAGAAAGCCCCAGGCGAGCAGCCCGGGGCTTCTTTGTTGCCCGGACTTCCCTGGTCGCCGTGCGCCAAATGCCCTCGCGCGCTCCGCATGAACCCGCGCGTCGAGGTCGTGCTCCGAGCCCCGACCGCGCTCACGTCGGCTCTGCCTCCGTGGGCGGAGCGATCTCTAACCCCTCGAGACCGTACGCAGGGCTTGCCGCCCTCAGGGGCGAGATCGACGAAGTAGACCTGCGATTCGTCTTCCTCCCCGGTGACCAGGCGTACGCCGTCGAGCCCGTCCCACGAAGCCTCGGTCAACGCGTTGTGGGCGGCGTCGCCGTTGAAGTAGCCGATCGGCCAGCGTCGCTTGGTCAGTCCGGATCCCTCCTCGACGTAGACCCACCACAGCGGATCGACCACCCCCGTTCCTTCCTCCACCACAAGGTGGCGGTCGGAGCGATGTGGTGCCGCTTCGTTCGTCGTCACCTCGCGCTCGGAGCCGGCGAAGAGAAGCGCCGGTAGGGCGATGAGGACTGCGGCCGCCAGAACCAGGACCCGGAACAGAAGGTTTCGCGCACCGACGAGCACGGCCGCGGCCAAAGCCGCCAGGGCCAACAAGCCGAACAGCACCGGATGATGGAGAACCCGTGCCATCACCAGCAATCCGCCCGGCCGACCGGACCACGAGCCGACCACCGCGGCCACCACGAGCACCCCCGCAGTCGTCGCGAGTCCCAGGACCTGCTGCCGTACCGTCATGTCCGCCCCCCCACTTCCCGCCAACGGCTGTCCGCACGCCGACCCCTTGTTGGTCAGGTGTCCGCTCCGGCGGTGCCGCGCTTTTCCAGAACGCCGATGAAGTGGTCGGCTGCCGCAGGGTCGCCGGCGAGCCTTGCGGCCGCCCGTAGCTGCTCGGGTGACATGCGGGAGGCGAACTGGAAGATCTCGTGGATTCCGTCTCCGTTGCCGTACTGGAGCATCGTCAGGAACCAGCGGACCGCCTGGACCAGGTCCACCTCGCCGGCTGTGCCGTCCCGGTACCAGCACGCAGCGGCGTTCATGGCCCCTATGTGGCCGGCCTCCGCGGCCTTCACGTAGCAGGCCAGCGCCTCCGTGTCCTGGTCGTCGGCAGAGAGGAAATCGCCGAGGCGTGCCCAAGCCGCGGGGATTCCCCGGTTCGCCGCGGCGCGCAGGTGCGCGGCCGTCTCGTCGAACGACAGGTACCGCCCGTCTGCCCTGATGTTCGCCGACGCCAGGTTGTACATGGCATAGGCATCACCGGCCGCTGCGGCTTGCGTGAACAGCTCAACCGCCCGGTCCAGGTCGGCCTCCACCCCCAGCCCTGCCGCGTAGAGGTGCCCCAGACCACGCCGGCCCGCCGGATCGTCCTGTGCGGCAGCCATCTCGAACCACGGGCGGGCGTCGCGGGGGTTGCCTTGCAACTCCAGCGCGATCGCACCCAGCAAAGTCTGTGCCTGCGCGTCGCCTTGGCGCGCGAGAGGTACGAGCTCGGACGTCACGGACTCCACGCGCTCGCGGGCGTCCTTCCGCCCCGCTGCGGCGGCCCCCAGGCCCAGCAGCTGCCGGGCGGCATGCTTCGCGTCGTCCGGCGCTCTTCCTGCGGTCACGGCACCATCCTTGTCCTCGCGTCCCGGGCGGCAAGCGTGGTCGCATTCTCCCGGTACGACGAAGGCGCGTTACCGTTCGCCGGTAGTCGTCGGCCGGCGGGGGAAACGTGGCGTACCAGCTCAGCTTTTTCTGCCGGTCCGGGGAGGAGCGCGGTGACGAGGCTCTTGATCGCTTGCTGGACCGTCTGCTGGAGACCGGCGAAGGGCTGACCGGCGAGTGGCAGGGCCCGTACGGCGATTCAGTGGCCGCGTTCAGGCTCGGCACCAGGAGCAGCGTGGGTGACGGGCCGGTCGCGGACCTGTTGACCCTTGAGGTGCACGTGGGCGTTGCGGAGATTGCCGACTCGGTGACGGCCGCGTCCCCCGACGACGCGGAGGGCATCTGGGGATGCGACCTGCTGGCCGTCGTCACCCTCAGTGGAAGCGACACGGACTGGCCTCTGGTGAACCGCATCTGGGCCGCGGTGGTCGGCCTGTGGGGGGCCGTCGCGTGGGACGAGTCCTCAGGTTTTGGGATCGCGGTGAGCGCACCGCCCCGGTGAGTCCCGCGGCCCGGCCGGCCGGTCCGTGCCGGCGGCCCCGGCCCTTCCCCGTTCAACGGACGGTCGCCGGCCGAATACAACCTTTGGGCCGGGCCGGTGGTCCTAGCGGGGTCACGATCATCTTTTGTTACAGGGGTGGTTTCATGTCAGTCCAGCGCGCACGGGTCGGACGAAGCAGTGCGGGGAGGTGCGCCGTCGTCGTGGCGGCGGTCCTGGCGGTAGGGGCGCCCGGGATCGCGTCCGCCGAGCCCTCGGGAGGGGCCGGGACGGCGGTGTCGGTGTCCGCTTCCGCGCAGGCCGAGGAGAGCGCGTACGCCTTCCAGGACCTCTCGTCCAGCTCGCGGGAGCTCAGCTACGCGGACCGCAAGCTCGGGCTCGGCGGCCGGCTCGTGCGGCACGACCCGGACGGCGGCCCGGACGTTCCGGTGGCGGGGGCAGCCGTCGACCTCGTCCAGCGGATCACGCAGACGACCGGGGGTGCGGTCAAGACCGTCGATCTCCCCTTTGCCACCGTTGTCACCGACAACGAGGGCCGGTTCTCCTCCGCCCCCAAGAATGTGACCGCGCGTGACACCCAGGATCTGGTGTACCCGGCCGGCGACTTCACCGTCCGCATGTTCGCGGCCCACCGGATCGACACCACCGTCGGGGCCGAGGCGGACAACTGGGACACCACCGTCCGGTACGACGACATCCCCGCAAAGGTGTCGAAGGTCCGGCTGGGGCCGCAGTTCGTCCGGTACGCGGCGGCCGGCGGCGAGCCGGTGCTGAGGGCCCAGGGCGTTGCGCAGCGTCAGGACGGCGTCGTGTGGCGGCCCGTCCGTGGCGTTCCCGTGAAGGTCGAGTACACCCGGGAGGTCCAGCCCGGAAGCCCCTTCGCGTTGACCACCCTGTCCGATGCGGACGGATCCTGGGTGTCGAGGTGGGTCCTCACCAGTGACGGCGACATTGTCGTCGGACGGTCCGACCGCTATGCCGGTGACCCGTTCCTGGACCTCGCCGCTGTCCCGTCGGAGGGCATCCAGGTCGGGATTCCCGACCACATGACGGTCACCTCCGGGCCGTACTCGATCGGCCCCGACCGGCGGCTCACCGCCTCGTACACGGTCAAGGGGGCCGGCGACTGCGTGCTCGAGGGCCAGACGATGGTGCTGCAGCGGTCCGCCGACGGGCGCACCGGATGGCAGCGGGTGGCCACCGTCAGGACGCACCGCGACCGTGGATCGGTGTGGCTCACCGGCGGCGTCGACGGCTACTACCGGTGGTACCACGCGGCGAACGAACTCTGCGAGGAGACGATCGGTTACACCAAGAAGCTCCAGCGCACGGCGACCCGCGTCCAGTCCTTCAACGCCGCTCCCGAACCGGTCAAGAAGGGCGGCAAGCTGGTCATCTCCGGCGTCCTGCAGCACCGGCCCGACGGCAAGCGGTGGGTTCCGTACGCCGGCTCCTCGCTCGAGGTGTGGCTGCACGACACGAAGGGCACTGGATCAAGGCGGGGGTGGTGAAGGCCGACGCGAAGGGCCACTTCCAGAAGACCGTCACCGCGTCCCAGGACGGTTCGTGGCGCGTCGTGCACAACGGCGACGGCACCCACTACAGCGCCTGGGGACCCCTGGACTACGTGGACGTCCGCTGAGCGGCTTCTCCTCCTGCCGATGACCGCGGGACGGTGAGCGCCGTCCCGCGGTCGCGGCCGGCGGACCGCCACGACGTCCGTCGTGCGCGAGTTCCCGCGCCGGCCCCCCTCGGTGCGCTTGCGCCGAGGGGGGCGCTCCACTGCTCCCGAACCCGGCGTCCGAACGTGGCGTCTTGGTGAAGAACCGGTTCTTTGTGAACCAACGGTTCATCGGCGAACGGCCCACAGTTCACCACATACCGTCAGGTTCAGGGGTATGACTTCAAGACGCTTCTCTCGCAAGCGCATCCGGCTCGCCCTCGCGATCGGTGCCACCGTCGCCGTGGCGGGTACGGGTACGGCCGCGGCCCATTCCGGTGGCTGGCTGTGGGCCCCTTCGCACGACTTCGGGGCGGTCGCCGACTCCTTCTCCGGGCACGGCAGGGTGACGGGCGATGTGCTGCGCAACGACTCCGGCGCGACCGCCGTCGTCCGCCACACCGCCCCGTCCAACGGCCAGGTGACGATCGCCGCGGACGGCACGTTCACGTACACGCCGAACTCCGGCTTCACCGGCACGGACACCTTCACGTACACCACCACCGACGCGGTGGAGCTGTTCAAGGACGCCCAGGCGAACGGGGCCCCCTTGCCGCCGCTCGGGCAGGTCGCCGGCCCCGCCGGCTCGACCACCGAGCTCTCCGGCGAGGGCTACGGCTCCTCGCTCGCCCCGGTGCCGGGCAAGCCGGGCCACTTCTACGGCCTCACCGACCGCGGCCCGAACGCCGACGCCCCCGACGGCAACAAGTCCGAGATGGTGCCCGGCTTCACGCCCGAGATCGGTGAGTTCAAGCTCGTCGACGGCAAGGCCGAGCTGGTCAGGCAGATCAGCCTCCGGGGGCCGAAGAGCCTCGGCGGCGTGAAGTACAGCGGCCGCCCGCCGCACGACACGAGCGAGGTCATCGACGACGTCGCCGCGACGAACGCGGCCGGCGGCACGCCCACGCCCATCGCCAGGGACCCGTACGGCTACGACTCCGAGGGCCTGGTGGCGCTGCCCGACGGCACGTTCTGGGTCTCCGACGAGTACGGCCCGTACATCACGCACTTCGACCGGAACGGCTACGAGCTGGGCCGGCTGACCCCGTACCGGAACAGCCCGGACAACGCGTACCACAAGGTCGTCGGGTACCTGCCGGCCGAACTCGCCTTCCGCGCCAAGAACAAGGGCATGGAGGGCCTGACGGTCACGCCGGACGGCTCGACCCTGGTGGGCGTCATGCAGTCCGCGCTGCAGCAGCCGGACCTCGGCAGCGCCAAGGCCGCGAACGTCGCGCCGACCCGCATCATCACGGTCGAACTGCGCACGAACCGGACCAAGCAGTACCTGTACCTGCTGGACAACCCGGCGAGCACGGGCGCCGCCAACAGCGAGATCACCGCGCTGTCCGCCACGAAGTTCCTCATCGACGAGCGCGACGGCGGCTTCGAGCCGTTCGCCCAGAAGTCGCTCTACGAGGTCGACATCAACGGCGCCACCGATGTCAGCGGCCTGACGATCGGCGGCAAGTCGCCCGAGGCGCTGGCCGGGACGAGCGGTACCAACGCCGCCCTCGCCGCGCTCACCGCCGCCGGCGTCAACGTCGCCCAGAAGCAGCCGTACGTCAACGTCGGCACGCTGGTCAGCCAGTTCGACCCCACCGGCGCGTTCTTCGCGCACGACAAGGTCGAGGGCGTCGCGACCACCGACGGCGGCCGGACGCTGTACCTGGCCAACGACGACGACTTCGGCATCGACAGCATCGTCGTCGACCCGGACGGGAAGTGGACCGTCCACCAGAAGACGCTGCCGCCCACGGGTCGGACCGACAACGGCGAGATCCTGAAGGTCGACACGACGAAGCTGCCCGCCGTCCTCAAGACCGTCACGGTGACGGTCCGCGTGCGCTGACGCACCCCGCGCCCGTCGGGCCCGTCCACCGCGGTGCCCGATCTGTGGCTCGTCGCGGCGACGATGATCGGCGGCTACATGTCCGCCGGTGGCGCCAACGCGCTGAACATGTACAT